>NZ_JBAGKC010000254.1:0-201 GCF_037034245.1 Streptomyces sp. CA2R106 | reverse complement strand
GTCCGGGATGCCGAGGGAGTCGGTGTAGGCGGTGAACTCCTCGGCGATGGCGGCGAAGACGGGTTCGGCGTGGTCGACGAGGTCCATCTTGTTGACGGCGAGGACGACGTGCGGCACGCGCAGCAGTGCGGCGACGGCGGCGTGGCGGCGGGTCTGTTCGACGACGCCGTTGCGGGCGTCGACCAGGACGACGGCGAGTTC
>NZ_JBAGKC010000253.1:0-201 GCF_037034245.1 Streptomyces sp. CA2R106 | reverse complement strand
CGGCTGAACACCGCCGCGGCGCAAACGGGACATACCGGTGCCGTTGAGATGCCCGGTCATCTCCGAGGTCTGTTCCCACAGGCCCCACGCCAACGACTGACCGGCCAGATGCCGATCCCGGCGATAGACCGCCAGGGCGTCCAGGAACGCGTTGGCGGCGGCGTAACTGCCCTGCCCCGCGCTGCCCAGGACCGCTGCGGC
>NZ_JBAGKC010000252.1:0-203 GCF_037034245.1 Streptomyces sp. CA2R106 | reverse complement strand
CTCTCCACGCTCGCGACAACCTCGCCGAACTCCGCCAACATCGGCTCCATCAACGGCGAATGAAACGCATGCGACACCCGCAACCGCCGCGTCCGCGCACCCTTCGCGGCCAACGCCTCCGCGACCGCCAGCACTTCGTCCTCCACCCCCGACACCACCACCGCACGCGGACCATTCACCGCCGCAACCCCCACACCCGCAAA
>NZ_JBAGKC010000251.1:0-204 GCF_037034245.1 Streptomyces sp. CA2R106 | reverse complement strand
CCCCGGCCGCTCCGCCACCCACTCCCGCAACCGCCCCGCCTGCGCCGCAAGCCCCTCCTCCGACCGACCCGACACCACCCACGCCGTCACCCCACCCCCCGCGAGAACGGCCGGAGCAGCGACCTCCTCCGCCGCCTCCGGCACGTCCGCGGCGACCCCGTTGTCCCCGTCGTCTCCGTCGTCCCCGGGCTCGACCGCCCCCGC
>NZ_JBAGKC010000250.1:0-206 GCF_037034245.1 Streptomyces sp. CA2R106 | reverse complement strand
GTCTGGAGCAGGTCCGGGACGGTGCTGTTCGCGTATTCCTGGATGCCGGCGGCGTTCGCCTCGAACGGGGCGAGGCCGAGGATGAGTCGGTCCTTGGTCTCGCGTTTCGCCAGCCACCAGAGCCGCTCCAGCAGGTCCCCGGTCCCGTACACCGCGTCCAGCGCGCGGGCGGCTTGTACGGTGCCCAAGCGGCCGCCGGTCTCCAG
>NZ_JBAGKC010000249.1:0-207 GCF_037034245.1 Streptomyces sp. CA2R106 | reverse complement strand
CTGCTCGATGATCACGTGCGCGTTGGTCCCGCTGAACCCGAACGACGACACCGCCGCACGCCGCGCCTCACCCGTTGCCGGCCACGCCCGTTCTTCGGCCAACAGCCGCACCTCGCCCGCCGACCAGTCGATGTGCGGGGAGGGCTCCTCCACATGCAACGTCCGCGGCAGCACACCCGCCCGCAACGCCATCACCATCTTGATCAC
>NZ_JBAGKC010000248.1:0-207 GCF_037034245.1 Streptomyces sp. CA2R106 | reverse complement strand
CCATGCGTGTGCGGAGTTCGCGGAGGCGTTTGCGGAGCGTGGGGCGCGGCGGATCGCGGTCGACTACGCCTCCCACACCGCACATGTCGAGGCGGTGAGGGAGTGTCTGGCTGAGGATCTGGCGGGACTGTCCCCGGTCAGTAGTCCGGTGCCGTTCTATTCGACGCTTGAGGCGCGGGTGGTGGATACCGCCCAACTGGATGGCGA
>NZ_JBAGKC010000247.1:0-207 GCF_037034245.1 Streptomyces sp. CA2R106 | reverse complement strand
CCGCCATCCAGCTGGGCGGTATCCACCACCCGCGCCTCAAGCGTCGAATAGAACGGCACCGGACTACTGACCGGGGACAGTCCCGCCAGATCCTCGCCCAACCGGTCCTCGATCGCTTCAACATGTGCGGTGTGGGAGGCGTAGTCGACCGCGATCCGTCGCGCCCCGCGCTCCGCGAACGCCTCGACGAACTCCCCACACGCCTGC
>NZ_JBAGKC010000246.1:0-207 GCF_037034245.1 Streptomyces sp. CA2R106 | reverse complement strand
GCTGCGGTCTGGTTGTCGTAGGCGTCCAGGCACATCTGGACCCCTCCGGTGGTCACGGTGAGCTGGTTGGAGGAGGTACGCGTCCAGGTCTGGTTCGCCTGCCCGCTGCAGTCCCAGATCTGCACCTGGGTCCCCGCCGTCGCCGAGGAGTTCGGCACGTCCAGGCACTTGCCCGCACCCACCGCACGCAACGCACCCGTAGTGCCG
>NZ_JBAGKC010000245.1:0-208 GCF_037034245.1 Streptomyces sp. CA2R106 | reverse complement strand
GGGTGAGACCTGATGCCGAGCCGATTGTGGTGAAGTGGATGATCCTATGCTGTCGAGAAAAGCCTCTAGCGAGTTTCAAGGCGGCCCGTACCCTAAACCGACTCAGGTGGTCTGGTAGAGAATACCGAGGCGTTCGGGTGAACTATGGTTAAGGAACTCGGCAAAATGCCCCCGTAACTTCGGGAGAAGGGGGGCCACTTCTGGTGAT
>NZ_JBAGKC010000244.1:0-209 GCF_037034245.1 Streptomyces sp. CA2R106 | reverse complement strand
GGTGCGGAGGGTGTGGAGGTGTTCGATGGTCTGGGCGGGGGTGAGGGCGAGGTCGCGGAGTTGGTCGTATTGGCGGGTGAGTTCCTCGATGTCGTCGGGGTCGTCGGTGGTGTGGTCGGTGAGGGTGCCGTGTGCGTAGGCGAGGGGGTTGCGGGCGCGGAAGGTGAGGAGGTGGAGGGGGCCGCGTAGGTCGTGGGGTCCTGCGTGGA
>NZ_JBAGKC010000243.1:0-209 GCF_037034245.1 Streptomyces sp. CA2R106 | reverse complement strand
GCCACCGGCTCCACCACCTCCGACTCCGCCACCAGAGCGGCCGTCGCCGGATCATCCAGCACCAGAGACCCGACCCCGCCGAGCTCCGGCAACCCCGCCGCCGTAGCCGTATCCGTCACCACCAGCACCGGCCGCGCATCCCCCACCATCAACGCGACCCGCGACCGCGGATACCCCGGGTCCACCGGCACATACGCCCCACCCGCCCG
>NZ_JBAGKC010000242.1:0-210 GCF_037034245.1 Streptomyces sp. CA2R106 | reverse complement strand
TGCACATCCATGCCGGTGGTCAACTCATCGAGCAGCAGCGCCGATTCGAGCTTCGGCCGGACCACCCGCTCAAGCTGCTCCGGCGTCATCGACGCCAGCAGACCGTCGTCCAGTACGCCCGCCGCGTGGATCACTCCGCTGAGCGGGACCTCCAACGAACCGAGCAGCGCCGTCAGTTGCTCCCGGTCCGCCACGTCGCAGGCCGCCACG
>NZ_JBAGKC010000241.1:0-210 GCF_037034245.1 Streptomyces sp. CA2R106 | reverse complement strand
CGGGCCGGTGGGGTGGGGTCAGCCGAGGTTCCATTGCTGGTTGGTCTGGCCGTTGCAGGTCCACAGTTCGGCGAGGGCGCCGTTGGCGGTGGAGGCTGCGGTGACGTCGAGGCAGAGTCCGGACTGGGTGCCGGTGACGGTGCCGTTGGAGTTGACGCTCCACTGCTGGTTGGCGCCACCGTTGCAGGGCCAGGTCTCGACCTTGGTGCC
>NZ_JBAGKC010000240.1:0-213 GCF_037034245.1 Streptomyces sp. CA2R106 | reverse complement strand
ACCACACCCATCAACACCTCACACAACGACCACCCCACATACGGAGCAAGAGCCGCCTCACACTCCGCCAGACGCGCCGCGAACACCGGCGAAGAACCCAGCAGTTCACGCCCCATCCCCACCCACTGCGCACCCTGACCCGCGAACACGAACGCCGTACGACCACCCGAACCCACCACACCCGACGGCACCCCACCCGCACCCGGCGCCGCA
>NZ_JBAGKC010000239.1:0-216 GCF_037034245.1 Streptomyces sp. CA2R106 | reverse complement strand
GCCCCGTAGGCCGACGTGATGACACCGGCATACACCCCCGTGTCCGTGCCCCGCAGCGAACCCGGAGCAATCCCCGCGTCCTCCAACGCCTCCCAACACGTCTCCAACAACACACGCTGCTGCGGGTCGGTCCCCAACGCCTCACGCGGACTGATCCCGAAGAACTCCGCATCGAAATCACCCGCACCATCAAGGAACCCACCCACCCGGGCATAG
>NZ_JBAGKC010000238.1:0-220 GCF_037034245.1 Streptomyces sp. CA2R106 | reverse complement strand
CCCTGTGTCGGTCCCCTTCAGCGAACCCGGGGCAATCCCCGCGTCCTCCAACGCCTCCCAACACGTCTCCAGCAGCACCCGCTGCTGCGGATCCATCCCCAACGCCTCACGCGGACTGATCCCAAAGAACTCCGCATCGAACCCACCCGCACCCTCCAAGAACCCACCCACCGGCGCGTAGGCAACCCCCTCATCACCAGACCCGAACAGGCCCGACGTC
>NZ_JBAGKC010000237.1:0-221 GCF_037034245.1 Streptomyces sp. CA2R106 | reverse complement strand
ATGCGCTCGCCCGACACGGAGGAGTACATGGGGACGGGGGACGTGACCGGGTTCACCTCGGCCAGATCGGATAGGACCTGGGCCTCGATCAGCTCCACGTACGCCGAGTGGGACGCGTAGTCCACGGGGACCTTGCGGGCCCGCACTTCCCGCTCCTCGCACCGGGCGATCAGCACCTCCAGCTCCTCCACCGGACCCGCCACCACGACCGCACCCGGACC
>NZ_JBAGKC010000236.1:0-222 GCF_037034245.1 Streptomyces sp. CA2R106 | reverse complement strand
GGGGATGCGCGGCTCCGAAAACTCCACGTCAGCGATCGCCGCCATGAAGTCCTCCACCATCGGGTCCATCAACGCCGAATGGAACGCGTGCGACACCCGCAACCGCGTCGTCTTCACACCCAACGCCTTGAACTGCTCACCCACCGCGAGAACGGCGGCTTCATCGCCCGAAACGACCACGGAGCCGGGCGCGTTGACCGCCGCCACGGACACCGCGTCCGG
>NZ_JBAGKC010000235.1:0-222 GCF_037034245.1 Streptomyces sp. CA2R106 | reverse complement strand
GAGTGTGCGGCGGCGTTGGCGCCGTATGTGGAGTGGTCGCTGCATGACGTGTTGGCGGGTGCGGAAGGCGCTCCGGCGCTTGAGGCGGCTGATGTGGTGCAGCCGGCGTTGTGGGCGGTGATGGTGTCGCTGGCCGCGGTCTGGGAAGCCGCCGGGGTCGCGCCCGAGGCTGTCGTGGGTCACTCGCAGGGTGAGATCGCGGCGGCGACGGTGGCGGGGATG
>NZ_JBAGKC010000234.1:0-222 GCF_037034245.1 Streptomyces sp. CA2R106 | reverse complement strand
AGGGATACGCGGCTCCGAAAACTCCACGTCAGCGATCGCCGCCATGAAGTCCTCCACCATCGGGTCCATCAACGCCGAATGGAACGCATGAGACACCCGCAACCGCGTCGTCTTCACACCCAACGCCTTGAACTGCTCACCCACCGCCTCGACCGCGCCCGCGTCACCCGAAACGACCACGGAGCCAGGCGCGTTGACCGCCGCGAGCGACACCTCGTCGGA
>NZ_JBAGKC010000233.1:0-223 GCF_037034245.1 Streptomyces sp. CA2R106 | reverse complement strand
GCGGCGCCGGCCACCACGACCTGGCGGGGAGCATTGACCGCCGCGATCGACAAGTCCCCTTCCCAGCGGGCAATCCACTCCCCCACCTCGGCCAGGCCGGCCGGCACCGACACCATCCCGCCCGTGCCCGCCAGATGGCCGGCCAACGCCCGACTACGCAGTGCCACGACCCGCGCGCCGTCCTCCCACGACAACCCACCCGCCACACACGCCGCCGCGATCT
>NZ_JBAGKC010000232.1:0-227 GCF_037034245.1 Streptomyces sp. CA2R106 | reverse complement strand
ATCGTGATCCGGCGCGGCCGTTGTTGTTGGGGTCGGTGAAGTCGAATATCGGTCACACGCAGGCGGCTGCGGGTGTGGCGGGTGTGATCAAGATGGTGCAGGCGATGCGGCACGGGATGCTGCCGCAGACCCTGCATGTGGATGCTCCGTCGTCGCATGTGGATTGGTCGGCGGGGGCGGTGGAGCTGCTGACGGCGCCGCGTGAGTGGCCGGCGGGTTCTGGTCCT
>NZ_JBAGKC010000231.1:0-227 GCF_037034245.1 Streptomyces sp. CA2R106 | reverse complement strand
GTGCTCGCGTCCACTGTGTAGTTCTGAAACAACCAGCATCTACACACCACCGACAGGAGATTGGTCTGTTGGTTTGGTGTGTGGGGTGTGGATAGTTTCATAGTGTTTCGGTGGTCATAGCGTTAGGGAAACGCCCGGTTACATTCCGAACCCGGAAGCTAAGCCTTTCAGCGCCGATGGTACTGCAGGGGGGACCCTGTGGGAGAGTAGGACACCGCCGAACAATT
>NZ_JBAGKC010000230.1:0-232 GCF_037034245.1 Streptomyces sp. CA2R106 | reverse complement strand
ACACTCACCCGACCGCACCGCCTGCACCGCCAGATGCAGCGCCACCAGCGACGACGAACACGCCGTGTCCACCGTCACCGCCGGCCCCTCCAAACCCAGCACATACGACACCCGGCCCGACAACACACTGGTCGAGTTGCCCGTCATCAGGTGGCCCTCGACACCGGCACCGTCCTGGCCGGTCAGGGCCATGCCGATGGCGTAACCGGAGCCGAAGCCGCCGGCGAAGACG
>NZ_JBAGKC010000229.1:0-233 GCF_037034245.1 Streptomyces sp. CA2R106 | reverse complement strand
CGGCGGGTGATCCGGGCGGCGTTGGCGGACGCGGGGTTGGCGTCGGCTGATGTGGATGTGGTGGAGGGGCACGGTACGGGGACGGCGTTGGGTGATCCGATCGAGGCGCAGGCGTTGTTGGCGACCTACGGTCAGGGCCGTCCGGACGACCGGCCGTTGTTGTTGGGTTCGGTGAAGTCGAACATCGGGCACGCACAGGCCGCCGCGGGGGTGGCGGGCATCATCAAGGTGAT
>NZ_JBAGKC010000228.1:0-235 GCF_037034245.1 Streptomyces sp. CA2R106 | reverse complement strand
TGTCTTCGCCGGCGGCTTCACCTCCAGCTACGGGCTCGGTGTCTCCGCGGTCGCCGGTGAAGAGGGCTCGGGCGTCGAGGGCCACCTCATGACGGGCAATGCCACCAGTGTGCTGTCGGGCCGGGTGTCGTATGTGCTGGGTCTGGAGGGGCCGGCGGTGACGGTGGACACGGCGTGTTCGTCGTCGCTGGTGGCGCTGCATCTGGCGGTGCAGGCGGTGCGGTCGGGTGAGTGC
>NZ_JBAGKC010000227.1:0-238 GCF_037034245.1 Streptomyces sp. CA2R106 | reverse complement strand
AGAGGCCGGTTCATCAGCGAGTGTCTGGTGCCGGTTGCTCATGGGTGGAACGTTGACTATTCGGCACGATCAGTGTGGGTCGCTAGTACTGCTTCGGCGTGGAACGTGTACCTCAACTGATCGGGCCGGGCACGCTGTTGGGTCCTGAAGGAATGAACTGTTCCTTCGAGAACCGGAACCCGTTGGCCGCGCATCATGCGTGGGTCGCGGGTGACTGGTCGTCGCTTGAGAACTGAAC
>NZ_JBAGKC010000226.1:0-242 GCF_037034245.1 Streptomyces sp. CA2R106 | reverse complement strand
GGGATGTGGCGTTGTCGTTGGCGGTGACGCGGACGACGGGGTTCGCGCACCGGCTTGCGGTGGTCGGCCGGGACCGTGGTGAGTTGGTGGAGGGGTTGGCTGCTGCTGTGTCGGGGCGGGAGTCGGCCGGGGTCGTGGCCGGGGTTGCTGGTTCTGTGGTGCGGCCGGTGTTTGTGTTTGCGGGGCAGGGTGCGCAGTGGGTGGGGATGGGGGTGCGGTTGTGGGAGGAGGAGCCGGTGTTT
>NZ_JBAGKC010000225.1:0-245 GCF_037034245.1 Streptomyces sp. CA2R106 | reverse complement strand
GCCAACCCCCGCTGACGGCTGAAGTTCACAAACGCCTCCGGCGTGGCCATCACCGTCACCCCACCGGCCAACGCCATCTCGCACTCACCCGCACGCAGCGCCTGAACGGCTAGATGCAACGCCACCAACGACGAAGAACACGCCGTATCCACACTCACCGACGGGCCCTCCAGCCCGAACGTGTACGACAACCGACCCGCAATCACACTCGTCGCGTTACCCGTGCCCATCAACCCCTCAAGATG
>NZ_JBAGKC010000224.1:0-246 GCF_037034245.1 Streptomyces sp. CA2R106 | reverse complement strand
GCGCGAGCATCCGACAACCGCTCCAACACCACCACACCAACGCCCTCACCCCACCCCGTGCCATCAGCCGCCTCCGCAAACGGCTTACACCTCCCGTCAGCAGCCAACCCCCGCTGCCGCGCAAACTCCGCGAACGTCCCAGGCGAAGCCATCACCGTGACACCACCGGCCAACGCGATCCCACACTCCCCCGACCGCAACGCCTGCGCCGCCAAGTGAATCGCCGTCAACGACGACGAACACGCC
>NZ_JBAGKC010000223.1:0-247 GCF_037034245.1 Streptomyces sp. CA2R106 | reverse complement strand
ATGTTCTGACGGTGGGGACGTTGGAGCGGGAGGATGCCGGGTCGGCGCGGCTGCTCAGGTCCCTCGGGCAGGCGCATGTCGGCGGGCTGCCGGTGGACTGGCGGCGGGTTGTGCCGGTCGGTGTGACGGTGGATCTGCCGACGTATGCGTTCCAGCGGCGCCGGTACTGGCTGGAGTCGGCGGGTGCGGCGCCCGTCGTCGGCGGGGATGGTGCGTCGTCGGAGGCGGAGGCCCGGTTCTGGGCGGC
>NZ_JBAGKC010000222.1:0-248 GCF_037034245.1 Streptomyces sp. CA2R106 | reverse complement strand
TCTGATCCGCCAGACCCGCGTCCACACCCTCGGAACCCAAGACCACATCCCGGACCGGCACATCAGCCCCGAGCTCCAACTCCAACAGCCCGCACACCCGGTCGAACACCTCGGCGAACAGCGGGCTGGACGCGTACAACTCCCGGCCCATGCCAGTCCACTGCGATCCCTGGCCGGCGAAGACCAACCCCACGCGGGCATCCGCCCGCGCCACCCCGGCAACCACCGAAGCCGACGACACACCCGCA
>NZ_JBAGKC010000221.1:0-252 GCF_037034245.1 Streptomyces sp. CA2R106 | reverse complement strand
CTGCCCGGCACCGCGTTCGTGGACCTGGCGGTCCATGCCGGCGACCTTGCCGGGTGCGGTGTCCTGGAGGAGCTGACGCTCCAGGAGCCCCTGATCCTTCCGGGTTCTGGTGGCGTGCAGTTGCAGGTCCGTGTCGGCGACGGCGATGGTCCGCGAACGGTGACGGTCTCCTCTCGTGAGGGGGAGGGCGAGTGGGTGCGGAACGCCGTCGGTCTGCTGGCCCCGGCCGATGGTGAGCCTGCTCCGGATCGA
>NZ_JBAGKC010000220.1:0-254 GCF_037034245.1 Streptomyces sp. CA2R106 | reverse complement strand
GCTCTCGCCCGCCCGACCGCGGCCGTTGCCGTGGACGAGGCCGGTTTGGCGGCCCGGTTGGTCGGGCTCGGTTCCGTTGAGCGTGAGCAGGAGGTTTTGGAGATCGTCCGAGCTGCTGCGGCCGTTGTCCTGGGTCATGCCGGCTCGGCTGACATCGATTCCGAGCGGGCGTTCCGTGACATGGGTATCGATTCGCTGACGGGGCTGGAGTTGCGTAACCGGCTCGCGGCCGAGACCGGCCTGAGTCTTCCCGC
>NZ_JBAGKC010000219.1:0-261 GCF_037034245.1 Streptomyces sp. CA2R106 | reverse complement strand
CCGGACATGGAGGAGAAGACCGCGAACAGCGACAGGTCCAGGTCCCGGGTCAGCTCGTGCAGATGCCAAGCGGCATCCACCTTCGGCGCCAGCACCGGCCCGATCCGCTCCGCCGTCAACGACATGACCAACCCGTCATCCACCACCCCCGCGGTGTGCACCACACCCGTCAGCGGACGCTCCGCGGAGATCCCCGCCAGCACCCCCGCCAACGCCTCCCGGTCGCTCACGTCAGCCGCCACCACCGCCACCCGCGCACCC
>NZ_JBAGKC010000218.1:0-271 GCF_037034245.1 Streptomyces sp. CA2R106 | reverse complement strand
GGACCCACAGCTGCCGCAGGAGCTCCACCTCTGGCAGTGTCCGAAGAGCTGAGGGAGCGTCATCGGTCCAGATCATCTCCAGCAGCCGCGTGCCGTCCGAGCCGATCCGGCGCCCCACCTCCGCCCGCTTGGCCTGGGCCTTGGGGAAGCGGGAGTCTTCGATCCGGGTCGCATAGTGCGTGAACCAGTCCGGCAGGGCGTGCGTGCTGAGCCAGTCCGGTTCGACGCGCGCCACCGCGTTCAGTGCCGCCCGCAGACTCTCGCCGACCAG
>NZ_JBAGKC010000217.1:0-271 GCF_037034245.1 Streptomyces sp. CA2R106 | reverse complement strand
CCGGCGGTGGAGCCGTTGGCGGAGCAGTTGCGGGGCGAGTTGAGCGGTATCGCGCCTCGCGCGGGTCGGGTGCCGATGGTCTCGACGGTGACCGGTGAGTGGTTGGCCGGCGCGGAGGTCGATGCGGGGTATTGGTTTGCGAATCTGCGGCGGACGGTGCAGTTCGAGGGTGCTGTGCGGAGTCTGTTGGCTGCCGGGTACGGGGCGTTCGTGGAGGTGTCGCCGCATCCGGTGTTGACCGCGGCGGTCGCGGAGACGGCGGAGGACGCGG
>NZ_JBAGKC010000216.1:0-273 GCF_037034245.1 Streptomyces sp. CA2R106 | reverse complement strand
TGCAGATCGGTTTCACGACAAGGGGACGGTTCACTGTGGAAGTTCAGATCGACTCCGGGCGCTGCCAAGGACACGGCCGCTGCTACGACATGGCCCCGGGCGTGTTCGGCGAGGACGTCGAGGGCTACGGCGAGGTTCCCGGCGACGGCACCGTGGCACCGGGCGAGGAGCGTCAGGCCCGTCTCGCGGTCGCGAGTTGCCCCGAGCGGGCGATCACCCTGATCGAGGGGGCGTGACGTGACCGCCGACGATCGCTTCACCAAGGACTTCCGG
>NZ_JBAGKC010000215.1:0-273 GCF_037034245.1 Streptomyces sp. CA2R106 | reverse complement strand
ATGTGGAGGCGGATCTGGGGATCGATTCGATCAAGCGGGTGGAGATCATGGGGGTGTTGCAGGAGCGGTTCGGGGTGGATGCGGCGGCTGGTCCTGAGGTGTTGGGGGAGTTGCGGACGTTGCGGGACATCGTGGGGTTCATGGCGGTGCCTGCTCCGGTCGTCGCGGCGCCGGTGGCTGCTGGGCCGGACGCGGGTGCGGTGGAGTCGGCGTTGTTGGGTGTGGTGGCGGAGAAGACGGGTTATCCGGCGGAGATGCTTGAGCTGGATATGG
>NZ_JBAGKC010000214.1:0-276 GCF_037034245.1 Streptomyces sp. CA2R106 | reverse complement strand
CGTGAACGCGATCGGCATCGACGCCCGCGGAAAATGCAACGCCCGGATCAACCCCAGATTCCCCGAGATCGACTTCACCCCGCTCAACACCGACGACTGCGTGAACGTGAAAATGAACACACCCGTCACCAGGAACGCGATGAAGTTGTCGACCCCCCGGTGCGTACCGATCAGAATCCCGAAGATCAGGTAGTACACCGCCGCATTCAGCAACGGCGTCATCACCTGCCACAACTGACCCAACCGCGCCTGCGTGTACTGCGCCGCCGTCCGCGC
>NZ_JBAGKC010000213.1:0-277 GCF_037034245.1 Streptomyces sp. CA2R106 | reverse complement strand
CCGGGGCGTCGAGCCAGTACCGCTCGTGCTGGAACGCGTACGTCGGCAACTCCACCCGCCGCCCACCGGCCAGCACCGCCGCCCAGTCCACCGCACCACCCCGGACGAACACCGCACCGGCCGCCTCCACCACCGCCCGCACCTCCGGCACCCGCCGCCGCAGCACCGCCACACCATCCGCCTCCACCACCTGCCCCACCAACCCCGCCAACACCGCAGCCGGCCCCACCTCCACAAACCGCCGCACCCCCAACCCATGCAACTCCGCCACCGCATC
>NZ_JBAGKC010000212.1:0-280 GCF_037034245.1 Streptomyces sp. CA2R106 | reverse complement strand
TCACACACCTCATCAAACGCCCGCGCAAACACCGGAAACACCTCATACAACCCAAAACCCATCCCCACACCCTGAGAACCCTGACCCGAGAACACCACCGCAACCCCACCACCACCCACACCCACACCCACACCAGCACCCATCACCACACCCGCCGCCACCTCACCCGCAGCAACCGCAGACATCCCCGTCAGCAACTGATCACGGTCCCGGCCCACCACCGCAAGCCGGTGCGCAAACCCCGTCGTCCGCGTCACCGCCAACGACAACGCCACATCCC
>NZ_JBAGKC010000211.1:0-283 GCF_037034245.1 Streptomyces sp. CA2R106 | reverse complement strand
GGGTGGGGGTGATGTGAACGAGACGGTGTGGGCGCAGTGCGGGTTGTTCGCGGTTGAGGTGGCCCTGTTCCGTCTGTTGGAGTCGTGGGGTATAGCGCCGCAGGTCGTCGGCGGTCATTCGATCGGTGAGTTGGCTGCTGCCCATGTGGCGGGGGTGTGGTCGTTGGAGGATGCGTGTCGGGTGGTGGCGGCGCGGGGTCGGTTGATGCAGGGGTTGCCGTCGGGTGGGGCGATGGTGGCGGTGGAGGCGTCGGAGGCCGAGGTGCTTGAAGCCCTGGCGGGC
>NZ_JBAGKC010000210.1:0-284 GCF_037034245.1 Streptomyces sp. CA2R106 | reverse complement strand
GCGCGAGTACGCGCGCGAACAACTGCACCTCGCGCAACTGAGCGACGAACAGGCCGAGGAGCAGGTCACGGCACGGCTCGACCGGCACGCGCGGCTCACCGGACCCGAGCCGGTGCACTACCGGGCCCTGATCGACGAAGCGGTGCTGCGCCGCAAGGCCCGCGACCCCAAGACGTGGACCGCCCAACTGGAGTACCTCATCGAGGCAGCACAGTGGCCCGGCGTCGCCCTGCACGTACTGCCCTTCGGCACCGGACCGCACCACCTGCGCAGCGCCCTGGAAG
>NZ_JBAGKC010000209.1:0-284 GCF_037034245.1 Streptomyces sp. CA2R106 | reverse complement strand
CCGCGAGTACGCGCACGAGCAACTGCACCTCGCGCAACTGAGCGACGAACAGGCCGAGGAGCAGGTCACGGCACGGCTCGACCGGCACGCCCGGCTCACCGGACCCGAGCCGGTGCACTACCGGGCCCTGATCGACGAAGCGGTGCTGCGCCGCAAGGCACGGGACCCCAAGACGTGGACCGCCCAACTGGAGCACCTCATCGAGGCGGCACAGTGGCCCGGCGTCGCCCTGCACGTACTGCCCTTCGGCACCGGACCGCACCACCTGCGCAGCGCCCTGGAAC
>NZ_JBAGKC010000208.1:0-286 GCF_037034245.1 Streptomyces sp. CA2R106 | reverse complement strand
AGCGACGAACCGTCCGACACCGACATGATGAACAGGAAACCCCGCTCCATCTCCACCACCGTCTGGTTCACACTCCCCCCCTCGAAAATCCGGGAGGCACCAGCCGTCAACGACGTCAACCCCGAGGCCACCGCCGCCAACTGATCCGCACGATCACGCGGAAAACCATCAGACATCGCGAGCAGCAGGCCGTCGGCGGAGACCACCACCGTGTGGGACACCCCAGGGGTGTTGTCCACGAAGTTGGTGATCAACCAGTTCAGATTCTGTGCCGCCTGGCTCATCG
>NZ_JBAGKC010000207.1:0-288 GCF_037034245.1 Streptomyces sp. CA2R106 | reverse complement strand
GCAGCGCCCTCATCACCAGACGCGAACAGGCCCGACGTATCCCAGCCACGGTTCACCGGGAAGCCCGACATCGCATCAGAGCCCCCCGCAACCAACCGCCAGAAACCCTCCGGGTCCTCCACCCCACCCGGGAACCGACAACCCATCCCGACAATCGCCACCGGCTCATCCACCCCGACACGGACGGCAGATACAGCAGATTCGGCAGCCACGCCGTCAGTCCCGCACGCCTCTGTGACCAGATACCGCGCCACCTCCAGCGGCGTCGGCTGGTCGAAGACCAAGGTC
>NZ_JBAGKC010000206.1:0-291 GCF_037034245.1 Streptomyces sp. CA2R106 | reverse complement strand
CAGCGCCTCGCGGACCTCCTCCTCCGACGCCTCCACCGCCACCATGGCACCGCCCGTGGGCAGTTCCTGCATCAACCGGCCGCGCGCGGCGACGACCCGGCACGCGTCTTCCAACGACCAGACGCCCGCCACATGCGCAGCCGCCAACTCACCGATCGAATGACCGCCCACCACATGTGGCTTGACGCCCCACGACTCCAACAAGCGGAACAGGGCCACCTCGACCGCGAACAACCCGCACTGCGCCCACACCGTCTCATCCACCTCACCCCCACCCAGCCACGACGCCTC
>NZ_JBAGKC010000205.1:0-291 GCF_037034245.1 Streptomyces sp. CA2R106 | reverse complement strand
CGGTGGCGGTGGGTGCGGCGCTGCTGTCGCGGTCGCGGTTCGACCACCGCGCGGTGGTGGTGGGCGCCGACGCGGGTGAACTGGTCGCCGGGTTGCGGGCGTTGGCGGCAGGGGAGTCGGTGGCGAACGTGGTGGACGGTGTGGGGCGGAGCGGGCGCCGGGTGGCGGTGTTGTTCGCGGGTCAGGGTGCGCAACGGCTGGGGATGGGGCGCGCGTTGTACGGGGAGTCCGAGGTGTTCGCTGCGGCCTTCGACGAGATCGTGGCGGAGTTGGACCGGCACCTCGATGTCC
>NZ_JBAGKC010000204.1:0-292 GCF_037034245.1 Streptomyces sp. CA2R106 | reverse complement strand
AGCCGACGAAGCATCCCCACGACCGGCCACCGGCTTCGGCCAATAGTGCTGCCGCTGGAACGCATACGTCGGCAGCCCAACCTTCACCGCCCGACCCTCATCAGCGGTCACCGCGGCCCAGTCCACGTCGACGCCTGCGGTCCAGGCGCTCGCCAGTGCGGTCAGCCACCGGTCCCGGCCACCGTCACCACGCTGCAAACTGGCCGCCGCGACCAGGCCCTCACCCGCCTGCGCGACCGCCATACCCAACACCGGATGCGGACTGACCTCCACAAACACCCGATGCCCCTCA
>NZ_JBAGKC010000203.1:0-294 GCF_037034245.1 Streptomyces sp. CA2R106 | reverse complement strand
CCCACACGCCCATCCACGGGATCAGAAACATCCAGGCTCTCCAGGTCCCAACCGCGATCACCAGGGAAGCCCGACATCGCATCGGAGCCTTCCGCAACCAGCCGCCAGAAACCCTCCGGATCCTCCACCCCACCCGGGAACCGACAACCCATCCCCACAATCGCCACCGGCTCATCCGTGCCGGCCCGCGGCGTCGGCACAGCGCTCTCCCCAACGACCCCGTCGGTCCCGCACGCCTCGGCGACCAGATACCGCGCCACTTCCAGCGGCGTCGGCTGGTCGAAGATCAAAGTG
>NZ_JBAGKC010000202.1:0-298 GCF_037034245.1 Streptomyces sp. CA2R106 | reverse complement strand
ATCCTGGTTGATCGCGCTACCGGCCACCACCGCCAACACCCGATGCCCACGCTCACGCGCAACCGACAACCGCTCCAGGACCAGCACACCGACACCCTCACCCCACCCCGTGCCATCAGCCGCCTCCGCGAACGGCTTGCACCGCCCATCAGCAGCAAGACCCCGCTGCCGCGCAAACTCCGTGAACGTCCCAGGCGAAGCCATCACCGTAACCCCGCCGGCCAACGCCAACGAGCACTCCCCGGACCTCAGTGCCTGCGCCGCCAGGTGAATCGCCGTCAACGACGAGGAACACGCC
>NZ_JBAGKC010000200.1:0-319 GCF_037034245.1 Streptomyces sp. CA2R106 | reverse complement strand
GACGGGTCGGTTGTCGCTGGCTGCGATGCCGTGGTTGGCTGACCACGCGGTCCACGGCACCGTCCTGTTGCCGGGGACGGCATTCGTGGACCTGGCCGTCCACGCCGGGGACCTGGCTGGGTGCGGTGTCCTGGAGGAACTGACCCTCCAGGAGCCGTTGATCCTGCCGGAGCACGGTGGCGTGCAGGTCCAGGTCCACGTCGGCGATAGCGATGGCGGCAGCGGCCGGCGAACGGTCACGGTCTCCTCTCGCGAGGGGGAGGGCGAGTGGGTGCGGCACGCCGTCGGTTTGCTGGCCCCGGCTGACGGTGAGCCTGTC
>NZ_JBAGKC010000199.1:0-321 GCF_037034245.1 Streptomyces sp. CA2R106 | reverse complement strand
CCCGGCAACAACCTCACCGAACCGCACCGGCTCCCGCAAATTCCGATACCAATACCCGCCATCCAACCCGGCGGTATCCACCACCCGCGCCTCAAGCGTCGAATAGAACGGCACCGGACTACTCACCGGAGACAGTCCCGCCAGATCCTCAGCCAGACACTCCCTCACCGCCTCGACATGTGCAGTGTGGGAGGCATAATCCACCGCGATCCGTCGCGCCCCGCGCTCCGCATACGCCTCGACGAACTCCGCACACGCCTGCGCGGCGCCGGCCACCACCACCTGGCGGGGAGCATTGACCGCCGCCACCGACAAGTCCCC
>NZ_JBAGKC010000198.1:0-329 GCF_037034245.1 Streptomyces sp. CA2R106 | reverse complement strand
GCCGCCAGCGCGGCAACAACTTCACCGAACCGCACCGGCTCCCGCAAATTCCGATACCAATACCCGCCATCCAGCTGGGCGGTATCCACCACCCGCGCCTCAAGCGTCGAATAGAACGGCACCGGACTACTCACCGGGGACAGTCCCGCCAGATCCTCGCCCAACCGGTCCTCGACCGCCTCGACATGTGCGGTGTGGGAGGCGTAATCCACCGCGATCCGTCGCGCCCCGCGCTCCGCGAACGCCTCGACGAACTCCCCACACGCCTGCGCGGCGCCGGCGACCACGACCTGGCGGGGAGCGTTGACCGCCGCGATCGACAAGTCCCC
>NZ_JBAGKC010000197.1:0-352 GCF_037034245.1 Streptomyces sp. CA2R106 | reverse complement strand
AGGCCGTTCGGCATCACGCCCCCGCCCGTAGGTGCCTTGCAGGGCCTGCACCTCGATCGGGTCACCCAACGTCGTACCGGTGCCGTGCGCCTCCACCGTGTCGACCTGCGAGGGCTCCAGTCCGGCCGCCGCCAGCGCCTGGCGGATCACCCGTTGCTGGGAAGGCCCGTTGGGCGCGGTAAGACCGTTCGACGCACCATCCTGGTTCACCGCACTGCCCCGCACCACGGCCAGCACCGGATGGCCCAGCCGCTGGGCATCCGACAACCGCTCCACCAGCAGCACCCCCACCCCCTCAGCCCACCCCGTACCGTCCGCACCCGCACCGAACGCCTTGCACCGCCCATCCGCG
>NZ_JBAGKC010000196.1:0-365 GCF_037034245.1 Streptomyces sp. CA2R106 | reverse complement strand
CCGACCAGAAGGACGGGCACCGCGCGGAGCGGACCGCGATGAAGGCGGCGACCTGGCTGCTGGACCACCCGGCGGCGCTGGCGGCGGCCGAACGCGCCGCGTCCACCACCCGGCGGCTGCACCCGGCGAAGCTGCCGCTGCCCGGGCCGGCGAAGGCGTGGAGCGACGCGCGCGACCTGCCCGAGGTCAGGGCGGCGTCCTTCCGCGCGAGCTGGAAGAAGAACCGCGGCGCCGCGAACGCCCCGCACCCGGGCCAGGGCGCGGGCACGGGCAGCACAGCCGACGAGCCGAAGCACGACACGGACCACAGCGAGGACACCCCGCGATGACACAGCCGACCCCGTCCAGCCGGGACATCATCCTCG
>NZ_JBAGKC010000195.1:0-381 GCF_037034245.1 Streptomyces sp. CA2R106 | reverse complement strand
GAGGGACGGATTTACCTACCCCTCGGGCTACACCCTTACCCCGGGACAACCACCGCCCGGGCTGGACTACCTTCCTGCGTCACCCCATCACTTACCTACTACAAGTCCGGTTCAGCGGCTCCACCACTCCCCCTCACTCCGAAGAGATCAGAGGCGGCTTCACGGCCTTAGCATCGCTCGCCTCAGTACTGGGCGCTTCAAAGCGGGTACCGGAATATCAACCGGTTGTCCATCGACTACGCCTGTCGGCCTCGCCTTAGGTCCCGACTTACCCTGGGCAGATCAGCTTGACCCAGGAACCCTTAGTCAATCGGCGCAAGAGTTTCCCACTCTTGTATCGCTACTCATGCCTGCATTCTCACTCGTGAACCATCCACCACT
>NZ_JBAGKC010000194.1:0-384 GCF_037034245.1 Streptomyces sp. CA2R106 | reverse complement strand
TAGGTCCTGTCCGGCGGATCACGGTCGGAGCCATAAGCGGATGGCTGCGGTGGTGACGGTGCCGTGGAAGACGTAGGCCCGTTTGTCATAGCGGGTGGCGACGGCCCGGAAGTTCTTGAGCCGGTTGATGGTCCGCTCGACTTCGTTGCGGCGCCGGTAGCTTTCCCGGTCGAAGCCGGTGGGTCGACCGCCACGGCTTCCGCGGCGTTGGCGGTTGGCCTGCTGGTCCTTCGGTTCGGGGATGGTGTGCTTGATGTGGCGTCTTCGCAGGTAGCGGCGGTTGCGACGGGAGCTGTATGCCTTGTCGCCGCCGACGTGGTCCGGGCGGGTGCGTGGCCTGCCGCCCAGCGGCCGGGGCACCCGGATCCGGTCCAGGACCTCGAC
>NZ_JBAGKC010000193.1:0-388 GCF_037034245.1 Streptomyces sp. CA2R106 | reverse complement strand
CCTGCGCGGCAGCGACACCGGCGTGTTCACCGGCGCAGTCGCGTCCGAGTACGCCGGCGGGGCGACACCCGACCTCGAAGGGTTCCGGCTGACCGGCACCACCACGAGCGTCATCGCCGGCCGGCTGAGCTACACCTTCGGCTTCCAGGGCCCCGCGGTCTCCGTGGACACCGCGTGCTCCTCGTCCCTGGTGGCGATGCACCTGGCGGCGCAGGCGCTGCGCAACGGCGAGTGCTCGCTCGCCCTGGCCGGCGGCGTGACGGTGATGTCCGGGCCGTTCCTGCTGGTGGAGTTCTCCCGGCAGCGCGGCCTGTCGCCCGACGGCCGCTGCAAGTCCTACGCCGACGGCGCCGACGGCACCGGCTTCTCCGACGGCGCCGGCCTCGTG
>NZ_JBAGKC010000192.1:0-388 GCF_037034245.1 Streptomyces sp. CA2R106 | reverse complement strand
GACGATGCCGGCGCCGTCGGAGAAGCCGGTGCCGTCGGCGCCTTCCGCGTACGAGCGGCAGCGGCCGTCGGGCGACAGGCCGCGCTGCCGGGAGAACTCCACCAGCAGGAACGGCCCGGACATCACCGTCGCCCCGCCGGCCAGCGCGAGCGAGCACTCGCCGTTGCGCAGCGCCTGCGCCGCCAGGTGCATCGCCACCAGGGAGGAGGAGCAGGCGGTGTCCACGGAGACGGCCGGGCCCTCCAGCCCGAAGGTGTAGCTCAGCCGGCCCGACACGACGCTGGTGGTGCGGCCGGTGAGCTTGAAGCCCTCCAGCTCCGGCGTCGCCCCGCCGCCGTACTCCGAGGTGACCGCGCCGGTGAACACGCCGGTGTCGCTGCCGCGCAGC
>NZ_JBAGKC010000191.1:0-392 GCF_037034245.1 Streptomyces sp. CA2R106 | reverse complement strand
TCTGCTGGGCGCGCCCGGCCAGGGCAACTACGCCGCCGCGAACGTCTTCCTCGACGCGCTGGTGGAGCAGCGGCGGCACGACGGGCTGCCCGGCGTGTCGATGGTCTGGGGGCCGTGGACGCCCGAAGTCGGCCTCACCGGGGCGCTGTCCGCAGCGGACCAGCGCCGGATGCACGGCTCCGGGATGCCGCCGCTGTCCGTGCCGCAGGGCATGGCGCTGTTCGACCGGGCCGTCCGCGCGGACCTCCCCGTCGTGGCGCTGACCCGGCTGGACGCACCCGTGCTGCGCGGCCAGGCGGACCTGCCGGCCGTGCTGCGCGCGCTGGTCGGCGCCCGGCAGCGGCGGGCCGCGGCCGGCACCCGCCGGCAGTCCGGCGGCCTCGCGCAGCAGC
>NZ_JBAGKC010000190.1:0-392 GCF_037034245.1 Streptomyces sp. CA2R106 | reverse complement strand
CCTCATCGGCAGCCCCGGCCAGGGCAACTACGCCGCCGCCAACGTCTTCCTCGACGCGCTCGCCGCCCGGCGCCGGCACGAGGGGCTGCCCGCCGTGTCGATGGCGTGGGGCCCATGGACCCCCGAAGTCGGCCTGACCGGGGCGCTGTCGGACGCCGACATGCGCCGCCTGGAGCGCTCCGGCATGCCGCCGCTGTCCGTGGCCCAGGGCATGCGGCTGTTCGACCGCGCGGTCGCCGCCGGTCCCCCGCTGGTGGGCCTCGGCCGGGTCGACGCCGCCGTCCTGCGCGGCCGCTCCGACCTGCCCGTCATGCTGCGCGCGCTGGTCGGCGGGCGGGCACCGCGCGCCGCGGCCGGCCGGACGCCGCAGACCGAGGGCCTGGCACGCCAGT
>NZ_JBAGKC010000189.1:0-393 GCF_037034245.1 Streptomyces sp. CA2R106 | reverse complement strand
AGGAGGTGGGGGAGTGGATTGCCCGCTGGGGTGGGGACTTGTCGGTGGCGGCGGTCAATGCTCCCCGGCAGGTGGTGGTGGCCGGTGCCGCGCAGGCGTGTGCGGAGTTCGCGGAGGCGTTCGCGGAGCGTGGGGCGCGGCGGATCGCGGTCGACTATGCCTCCCACACCGCGCATGTCGAGGCGGTGAGGGAGAGTCTGGCTGAGGATCTGGCGGGACTGTCCCCGGTCAGTGGTGCGGTGCCGTTCTATTCGACGCTTGAGGGGCGGGTGGTGGATACCGCCCAGCTGGATGGGGGGTATTGGTATCGGAACCTGCGGGAGCCGGTGCGGTTCGGTGAGGTCCTGGCCGCGCTGGTGGCTGAGGGGCATCGGGTGTTTGTGGAGGTGAGTC
>NZ_JBAGKC010000188.1:0-398 GCF_037034245.1 Streptomyces sp. CA2R106 | reverse complement strand
AACCACCAGACTCCGACCCCACCTCCGCAACGGACTCCACCCCCTCCTGCACGGGCTGTTCGAGGATGAGGTGGACGTTGGTACCACTGATCCCGAACGCCGACACACCCGCCCGCCGAGGACCAGAACCCGCCGGCCACTCGCGCGGCGCCGTCAGCAACTCCACCGCCCCCGCCGACCAATCCACATGCGACGACGGAGCATCCACATGCAAGGTCTGCGGCAGCATCCCGTACCGCATCGCCTGCACCATCTTGATCACACCCGCCACACCCGCAGCCGCCTGCGTGTGACCGATATTCGACTTCACCGACCCCAACAACAACGGACGCGCCGGATCACGACCCTGCCCATACGTCGCCAGCAACGCCTGCGCCTCAATCGGATCACCCAACGCC
>NZ_JBAGKC010000187.1:0-408 GCF_037034245.1 Streptomyces sp. CA2R106 | reverse complement strand
CCATCTGGCGGGGACGGGTGGGATGGTGTCGGTGCCGGCCGGTCTGGCCGAGGTGGGGGAGTGGATTGCCCGCTGGGGTGGTGACTTGTCGATCGCGGCGGTCAACGCTCCCCGCCAGGTCGTGGTCGCCGGCGCCGCGCAGGCGTGTGCGGAGTTCGTCGAGGCGTTCGCGGAGCGCGGGGCGCGACGGATCGCGGTGGATTACGCCTCGCATACGTCGCATGTCGAGGCGGTGAGGGAGAGTCTGGCTGAGGATCTGGCGGGACTGTCCCCGGTCAGTGGTGCGGTGGCGTTTTATTCGACGCTTGAGGGGCGGGTGGTGGATACCGCCGGGTTGGATGGGGGGTATTGGTATCGGAATTTGCGGGAGCCGGTGCGGTTTGGTGAGGTTGTTGCCGGGTTGGTGGC
>NZ_JBAGKC010000186.1:0-413 GCF_037034245.1 Streptomyces sp. CA2R106 | reverse complement strand
GATCGGCCGGCCGGTCGCGGGCTTCCGCACCTACCTGCTGGACGAGCGGCTGCGCCTCGTGCCGCCGGGCGTCGTGGCGGAGCTGTACGTCGCCGGGCCGGGCCTGGCCCGCGGCTACCTGGACCGGCCGGGGCTGAGCGCCGGGCGGTTCGTCGCCGACCCGTACGGCCCGGCAGGCAGCCGGATGTACCGCACCGGCGACCTGGCGCGGCGCCTTCGCGACGGCCAACTGGAGTACGCCGGCCGCGCGGACCAGCAGGTGAAGGTGCGCGGCTTCCGGATCGAACCCGGCGAGGTCGAGGCGGCGCTCGCCGAGCACCCCGCCGTCGCCCAGGCCGCCGTCGCGGCCCGCGACGACCGGCTGGTCGGCTACGTCACGGCCCGCCCCGGCCAGGAGGCGCGGCCCGCGCAGA
>NZ_JBAGKC010000185.1:0-415 GCF_037034245.1 Streptomyces sp. CA2R106 | reverse complement strand
GGTCGATGGGCGGTGCAAGGCGTTCGGTGCGGGTGCGGACGGTACGGGGTGGGCTGAGGGGGTGGGGGTGCTGTTGGTGGAGCGGCTGTCGGATGCCCAGCGGCTGGGCCATCCGGTGCTGGCGGTCGTCCGCGGGAGCGCGGTGAACCAGGATGGTGCGTCGAACGGTCTTACCGCGCCCAACGGGCCGTCCCAGCAACGGGTGATCCGCCAGGCGCTGGCGGTGGCCGGCCTGGAGCCCTCGCAGGTCGACACGGTGGAGGCGCACGGCACCGGTACGACGTTGGGCGACCCGATCGAGGTGCAGGCGCTCCAGGAGACGTATGGGCGGGGGCGTGATGCTGAACGGCCGTTGTGGTTGGGGTCGTTGAAGTCGAACATCGGGCATGCGCAGGCGGCGGCCGGTGTCGGCGGT
>NZ_JBAGKC010000184.1:0-425 GCF_037034245.1 Streptomyces sp. CA2R106 | reverse complement strand
TCCAGGGCGGCCCGGTGACCCTGCGCGGCACCCGCACCACCATCAAGCCCGCCAAGGGGCACGCCGCGGAGCGCGCCGCGATGCGCGCCGGACGATGGGCCCTCGACCACCCGGGCGCCTGGCGCGCCACCCGGCGCATGGCAGGCGCCACCCGCCGGCTCCACCCGCGGCGGCTGCCGCTGCCCGGCCCCGCGAAGGCGTGGAGCGACGCCCGCGACCTGCCCGCCGTGCCCACCGGCAGCTTCCGCAGCTGGTGGCAGCAGCGCGAACGGCACCCCCACGCGGAGCAGGCATCCGCCCAGCAACCCCGCGCAGACCAGTCACGCGCGGAACAACCCCGCGAGCCGCGCCCCGAGCACGGCGCCCCGCGCGGAAAGGACGAGCGGCCGTGACCGACGACAACCCCGGCCGTACCGAGATCCTGC
>NZ_JBAGKC010000183.1:0-433 GCF_037034245.1 Streptomyces sp. CA2R106 | reverse complement strand
GCCCGTCAGACCCGCGCCTTGGGACCAAGGGCCCCACGCCATCGACACTGCGGGAAGACCGGCGTGGCGCCGGTGCTGCATGAGCGTGTCCAGGAAGACATTGGCCGCCGCGTAGTTGCCCTGACCCGGGCTGCCCAGCACGCCCGCGAGCGAGGAGAACACCACGAAGTGCGTGAGGTCACGGTCCCGGGTCAGCTCGTGCAGATGCCAGGCCGCATCCACCTTCGGCGCCAGCACCCGGGCCAACCGGTCCGCAGTCAGGGAGGTGATCAGCGCGTCCTCGACCACTCCCGCCGTGTGGACGACACCGGTCAACGGCACGTCCGCCAGCAGCTCCGCCAGCGCTTCACGGTCACTGACGTCACAGGCCGCCACCCGTGCACGGGCGCCCAACTCGGCCAGTTCATGGACGAGTTCGGCGCCGCCACCACGC
>NZ_JBAGKC010000182.1:0-442 GCF_037034245.1 Streptomyces sp. CA2R106 | reverse complement strand
TGCCGGAATCACCGCGCTGGGATACCGAGTTGGCGAGCAGGACGGTGCCGGCGGCTTCGGGATCACCGGGACGACGGCGAGTGTGGCGTCGGGTCGGGTGGCGTATGCGTTGGGGTTGCAGGGTCCCGCAGTGTCGGTGGATACGGCGTGTTCGTCGTCGTTGACGGCGATTCACCTGGCGGCGCAGGCGTTGCGGTCGGGGGAGTGTGGGATCGCGTTGGCCGGTGGTGTCACGGTGATGCCCAACCCGGAGATGTTCGCGGAGTTTGCGCGGCAGCGGGGGTTGGCCAGCGATGGGCGGTGTAAGCCGTTTGCGGAGGCGGCTGATGGCACGGGGTGGGGTGAGGGTGTTGGCGTGGTGGTGTTGGAGCGGTTGTCGGACGCTCGCGCGCGTGGGCATCGGGTGTTGGCGGTGGTGGCGGGTAGTGCGGTGAATCAGGAC
>NZ_JBAGKC010000181.1:0-457 GCF_037034245.1 Streptomyces sp. CA2R106 | reverse complement strand
ATGTGGTGGTCGGGGACGAGGGTGAGGATGCGGCGTCCTTGGTCGGGGCTTGCGTCGAGGACGAGGGTGCCGGTTTCGGCGATGGCGAGGGCGCAGCCGGTGATGACGGTGTCGATGGTGTCGAGTTGGGTTGCGGTGAGGTGGTTGTGGTCGGTGGTGGTGGTGATGTCGGTGGCGTGGGTCAGCCATGGTTCGGGCAGGCCGGGGGGGAGGACTGCGGTGCGGGTGTGGTGTGTGGTGAGGAGTTGGGCGATGGTGTGGGGGAGTTGGTCGGTGGTGGTGCGGTGGACGTGGGCGCGGTAGTCGGTCATGTGGGTGGCGAGGAGGTCGGTGAGGGTGGTGGGGTCGTCGTCGGGGACGTGGGCGTTGAGGTAGTCGCGGGGGATGCGGCTGGTGTCGGGGGCGCTGGTGGCGCCGGGGGTGCGGGGGACGTCGGCGAGCGCGGCGCGGATACGGC
>NZ_JBAGKC010000180.1:0-465 GCF_037034245.1 Streptomyces sp. CA2R106 | reverse complement strand
ACCGCCATACCCAACACCGGATGCGGACTGACCTCCACAAACACCCGATGCCCCTCAGCCACCAACCCGGCAACAACCTCACCGAACCGCACCGGCTCCCGCAAATTCCGATACCAATACTCCCCATCCAGCTGGGCGGTATCCACTACCCGCGCCTCAAGCGTCGAATAGAACGGCACCGCACCACTGACCGGGGACAGTCCCGCCAGATCCTCGCCCAACCGGTCCTCGACCGCTTCAACATGTGCGGTGTGGGAGGCGTAATCCACCGCGATCCGTCGCGCCCCACGCTCCGCAAACGCCTCGACGAACTCCGCACACGCCTGCGCGGCGCCGGCCACCACGACCTGGCGGGGAGCGTTGACCGCCGCGATCGACAAGTCCCCACCCCAGCGGGCAATCCACTCCCCCACCTCGGCCAGACCGGCCGGCACCGACACCATCCCACCCGTGCCCGCCAGATGC
>NZ_JBAGKC010000179.1:0-471 GCF_037034245.1 Streptomyces sp. CA2R106 | reverse complement strand
CCCTCGGCGCCCTCCGCCACCGCACCCAACCCGGCACACAACTCCGCCCCATCCCCACCAAGCACCACCGCACGATGCTCCAACACCGCACGCGACGACACCAACGACCACCCGACTTCCGCAGGGTCAAGGTGCGGATGCTCGGTCACCCATTCCCGCAGCCGCCCCGCCTGCCCCACCAACCCCTCAACCGACCGGCCCGACACCACCCACGGCAGAACCGGCAACCCCACACCACTGGTCGGCTCTTCCTCAACCGCACCCTCAACCGGAGCCTGCTCCACGATCACGTGCGCGTTCGTACCGGAGAACCCGAAGGACGACACCCCCGCACGACGCGGCCGCCCACCCGTCTCCGGCCACGGCACGGACTCGGTCGCGAGACGCACCGCGCCCGCGTCCCAGTCCACATGCGAGGACGGCACCTCGGCGTGCAGCGTCGCAGGCACCACTCCGTGCTGCATCGCAGTA
>NZ_JBAGKC010000178.1:0-476 GCF_037034245.1 Streptomyces sp. CA2R106 | reverse complement strand
GGTCCCGGCCCTCCACCGCCGACACCAGCCGCCCCGCCTGCGCCCGCAGCGCCTCCTCCGTACGACCCGACACCACCCACACCGTCTCCGCGCCGCCGTCCTCCACCACGGACTCCGGCTCCGCGTCCACCTCAGGCGCGGCCTCCAGAATGACGTGCGCGTTCGTCCCCGAGATACCGAACGACGACACCCCCGCCCGCCGGGCGCGCCCCGTCTCCGGCCACGCCACCGACTCCGTCACCAACCGCACATGCCCCTGCTCCCAGTCCACGTGCGAACTCGGCTCATCCACATGCAACGTCCGCGGCAACACCCCGTGCCGCATCGCCAGCACCATCTTGATCACACCCGCCACACCCGCAGCCGCCTGCGTATGACCGATGTTCGACTTCACCGCACCCAACCACAACGGACGCTCCTCCGAACGCCCCTGCCCGTACGTCGCCAGCAGCGCCTGGGCCTCGATCGGGTCACCC
>NZ_JBAGKC010000177.1:0-486 GCF_037034245.1 Streptomyces sp. CA2R106 | reverse complement strand
GTGATGTACAGCATCACGAAGTTGACGTCGACGGCGCCGCATGCGGTGCGGATTCTGCTGGATGTGAATCCGGCGGCGATCTACATCGATCTGATGCGGTTCGCGTTGATCGATTCGGTGACGGCGTCGCAGATGCCGGCGCATGTGTGGCCGATGGCGGTGGCGTGGGCGCTGGTCGTCGGTGTCGGTGGGTATGTGTACTTCTGGAAGGCGGAAGAGTCCTATGGCCGTGGCTGAGCAGCCGGCGCTTCCGCCGGTGCAGGTGAGTCGTCCGAAGGTGCCGACGGTGATCGTGGAGGGCGTGAACATCGTCTACACGGTGCATGGTGCGGGGACGGGCAAGGGGAGTGCGACGGCGGCGCTGGGGCGGATGCTGTCGCGGAAGCGCCGGTCGACGAACGTGCGGCGGGTGCATGCGGTGAAGGACGTGAGTTTCACGGCGTATCGCGGTGAGGCGATCGGGATCATCGGGTCGAACGGTTCGGG
>NZ_JBAGKC010000176.1:0-490 GCF_037034245.1 Streptomyces sp. CA2R106 | reverse complement strand
CTCCTCGTTCGGCCTGAGCGGCACCAACGCGCACGTCATCCTGGAAGAGGCCCCGGCAGCCGCCGAGGCAGCCGAGGTCCCCCAGGCCCCGGAGGACGCCGGCTGGTCCGGCAGCGCGGTGGTCCTCCCCGGCACCGCCCACGCGTGGCTGGTGTCCGGCCGCTCGGCAGCGGGCCTGTCGGGCCAGGCGGAACGGCTGCGGGACTGGGTCGACGAGCGTCCCGAGCTGCAACCGGCGGACCTGGCCTGGTCGTTGGCGGTGACCCGCTCTGCCTTCGAGCACCGGGCCGTGGTCGTGGGGGGTGACCGGACCGACCTGGTGAACGGTCTGGTGAGTCTCGCGTCGGGTACGCCGTCGGGTGCGGTGGTCTCGGCGGTGGCGCGTGCGGACACCCGTCCGGTGTTCGCGTTTGCGGGTCAGGGGTCGCAGTGGGTGGGGATGGGGCGTGAACTGGCCGGTGTTTCGCCGGTGTTCGCGGCGCGCCTTGCC
>NZ_JBAGKC010000175.1:0-495 GCF_037034245.1 Streptomyces sp. CA2R106 | reverse complement strand
TTGACGACGGAGCAGGGCCTCGCGCTGTTCGAGGCCGCGGTCGCGTGGGGCGCGCCGTTGGCGGTCCCGACCCGCCTCGACCTGACGGGGCTGTCTCGTGGAGGTCGGCCGGTGCCCGCGCTACTGCGGGGTCTGGCTGGGGGCGCTCTGGCCCGCCCGACCGCGGCCGTGGCCGCGGACGCGGGTGGCCTGGCGGTCCGGTTGGCCGCGCTCGGTCCGGCCGATCGCGAGCAGGAAGTCCTACAGGTCGTTCGGGCCGCCGCGGCCGTTGTCCTGGGCCACGCCCGGCCCGGAGACATCGATCCACAGCGGGCCTTCAAGGACATGGGCATCGACTCGCTGACCGCGCTGGAGCTCCGCAACCGGCTCGCGGCCGAGACCGGCCTGAGCCTTCCCGCAACCCTGATCTTCGACTACCCCGTCCCGCTGGAACTTGCTAGGTATCTGGTCGCAGAGGCATGTGGGACCGACGGCGTGGCCACTGTATCCGCGGTC
>NZ_JBAGKC010000174.1:0-504 GCF_037034245.1 Streptomyces sp. CA2R106 | reverse complement strand
GCCTCCACACCCTCCGCCACCGCACCCAACCCCGCACACAACTCCGCCCCGTCCACCCCGAGCACCACCGCACGGTGCTCCAACACCGCACGCGACGACACCAACGACCACCCCACATCCACCGCGTCAACCCGCCCACACCCCTCCCCCACGAACTCCAGCAACCGCCCCGCCTGACCCGCCAACCCCTCAACCGACCGACCCGACACCACCCACGGCACCACCGGCAACCCCACACCGGACCCACCCACGAGCCCAGGCGCACCCTGAACCTCGACACCCTCCTCGACCGGCTCAGGCACCTCGGGCGCCTCGATGATCACATGCGCGTTCGTACCGGAGAACCCGAAGGACGACACCCCCGCACGACGCGGCCGCCCATCCGTCTCCGGCCACGGCACCGCCTCCGTCACCAACTCCACCGCGCCCGCGGCCCAGTCCACGTGCGAGGACGGCACCTCGGCGTGCAGCGTCGCGGGAACCACCCCGTGCTGCATCGCGGCG
>NZ_JBAGKC010000173.1:0-512 GCF_037034245.1 Streptomyces sp. CA2R106 | reverse complement strand
ACGTCCTCGGTCGGGCCGTCCATCAGCATCACCCCGTGCTCCAGCCAGATCGCCCGCTCACACGTGTCCCGGATCGACTTGTTGCTGTGCGAGACCAGGAACACCGTCCCCGCCTCCTTCCGCAACTCCCGGATACGCTCCTCCGACCGCCGCTGGAACGACCGGTCACCCGTCGCCAGCGCCTCGTCGATCATCAACACGTCATGGTCCTTCGCCGCCGCGATCGAGAACCGCAACCGCGCCGCCATCCCCGACGAATACGTCCGCATCGGCAACGAGATGAAATCACCCTTCTCGTTGATCCCCGAGAAGTCCACGATCCCCTTGTACCGCGACCGCACCTCCTCCCGCGACATCCCCATCGCCAACCCGCCCAGGATCACATTCGTCCCCCCGGTCAGATCGTTCATCAACGCCGCGTTCACCCCCAGCAACGACGGCTGCCCATCGGTGTAGATCCGCCCCGACTCCGGCGGCAGCAACCCCGCGATCGCCCGCAACAGCGTCGACTT
>NZ_JBAGKC010000172.1:0-513 GCF_037034245.1 Streptomyces sp. CA2R106 | reverse complement strand
AATGACACGACTTCGGCGGTACGCTTGAGCCCCGCTACATTGTCGGCGCGGAATCACTTGACCAGTGAGCTATTACGCACTCTTTCAAGGGTGGCTGCTTCTAAGCCAACCTCCTGGTTGTCTCTGCGACTCCACATCCTTTCCCACTTAGCGTACGCTTAGGGGCCTTAGTCGATGCTCTGGGCTGTTTCCCTCTCGACCATGGAGCTTATCCCCCACAGTCTCACTGCCGCGCTCTCACTTACCGGCATTCGGAGTTTGGCTAAGGTCAGTAACCCGGTAGGGCCCATCGCCTATCCAGTGCTCTACCTCCGGCAAGAAACACACGACGCTGCACCTAAATGCATTTCGGGGAGAACCAGCTATCACGGAGTTTGATTGGCCTTTCACCCCTAACCACAGGTCATCCCCCAGGTTTTCAACCCTGGTGGGTTCGGTCCTCCACACGGTCTTACCCGCGCTTCAACCTGCCCATGGCTAGATCACTCCGCTTCGGGTCTTGAGCGTGCTACT
>NZ_JBAGKC010000171.1:0-535 GCF_037034245.1 Streptomyces sp. CA2R106 | reverse complement strand
AGCAGGCTCACCATCGGCCGGGGCCAGCAAACCGACGGCGTGCCGCACCCACTCGCCCTCCCCCTCACGGGAAGAGACCGTTACGGTTCGCCGGCCGCCGTCGCCATCGCTGTCCCCGACGTGGACCTGGACCTGCACACCACCGTGCTCCGGCAGGACCAGGGGCTCCTGGAGCGTCAACTCCTCCAGGACACCACACCCGGCAAGGTCGCCGGCGTGGACGGCCAGGTCGACGAATGCCGTCCCCGGCAACAGGACGGTGCCGTGGACCGCGTGGTCGGCCAACCACGGCATCGCAGCCAGCGACAACCGACCCGTCAACACCAACCCATCACCCTCGGCCAGCCACACCGCAGCCGCCAACAACGCATGCCCAGCGGCCTGCACACCCGCCGACGGCAGATTCCCCGCCCCCACAGCGGCCTTGGGCCAGTAGTGCTGCCGCTGAAACGCATACGTCGGCAAAGCCAACCTCCGGGCCCCACCCTCCCCACCGTTCACGGCAGCCCAGTCCACCTCCACGCCCGCCGACCAA
>NZ_JBAGKC010000170.1:0-544 GCF_037034245.1 Streptomyces sp. CA2R106 | reverse complement strand
TAAGCCGTTTGCGGAGGCGGCTGATGGCACGGGGTGGGGTGAGGGCGTTGGCGTCGTGGTGTTGGAGCGGTTGTCGGTTGCGCGTGAGCGTGGGCATCGGGTGTTGGCGGTGGTGGCGGGTAGTGCGGTCAATCAGGATGGGGCGAGTAATGGTCTGTCGGCGCCGAATGGTCCCTCGCAGCAGCGGGTGATTCGGGCGGCGTTGGCGAGTGCGGGGTTGCAGCCGGGTGATGTGGATGTGGTGGAGGCGCACGGGACTGGCACTGCGTTGGGTGATCCGATCGAGGCGCAGGCGCTGCTGGCGACCTATGGGCAGGATCGTGATCCGGCGCGTCCGTTGTTGTTGGGGTCGGTGAAGTCGAATATCGGCCACACGCAGGCGGCTGCGGGTGTCGCGGGTGTGATCAAGATGGTGCAGGCGATGCGGCACGGGATGCTGCCGCAGACCCTGCACGTGGATGCCCCGTCCTCCCACGTCGACTGGTCGGCCGGAGCAGTCGAGTTGCTGACGGCGCCGCGTGAGTGGCCAGCGGGTTCTGGTCCG
>NZ_JBAGKC010000169.1:0-552 GCF_037034245.1 Streptomyces sp. CA2R106 | reverse complement strand
GACTCACCTCCACAAACACCCGATGCCCCTCAGCCACCAACCCGGCAACAACCTCACCAAACCGCACCGGCTCCCGCAGGTTCCGATACCAATACCCGCCATCCAGCTGGGCGGTATCCACCACCCGCGCCTCAAGCGTCGAATGGAACGGCACCGGACTACTGACCGGGGACAGTCCCGCCAGATCCTCAGCCAGAGACTCCCTCACCGCCTCGACGTGCGCGGTGTGGGAGGCGTAGTCGACCGCGATCCGTCGCGCCCCGCGCTCCGCGAACGCCTCGACGAACTCCGCACATGCCTGGGCGGCGCCGGCGACCACGACCTGGTGGGGAGCGTTGACCGCCGCGATCGACAAGTCCCCTTCCCAGCGGGCAATCCACTCCCCCACCTCGGCCAGACCGGCCGGCACCGACACCATCCCGCCCGTGCCCGCCAGATGCCCGGCCAACGCCCGACTACGCAGTGCCACGACCCGCGCGCCGTCCTCCCACGACAACCCGCCCGCCACACACGCCGCCGCGATCTCCCCCTGACTATGACCCACCACCGCAG
>NZ_JBAGKC010000168.1:0-571 GCF_037034245.1 Streptomyces sp. CA2R106 | reverse complement strand
AGTTGGGGTGCGTCGCCCCATTGGCCCGGGGTGAGCAGGAAGGCCATCGGGCGGCAACCGCCCTCGCCTGCAAGGTGGATCTTGCAGGTCAGACCGCCCCGGGACCGTCCGAGTCCCTCGTCGGGGCGGTGGTGCCGGGGCGTCGTTCTTTTTTCGGAACGCGAGGCGCCTTCCTGCGTGCGCCGGTCGCGTGCTGATGGGCTCGGCAGGATGTCGAATCGACGCTGACCATGGACCAGTCGATGCGGCCGGCCAGATCGGCATCGGTTTGGACAGCCTGCAGGACCCGGTCCCACGTACCGTCTGCCGACCAGCGGCGATGGCGCTCGTACACCGTCTTCCACGACCCGTAACGCTCCGGCAGATCCCGCCACGGGACACCGGTCCGCACCCGGAACAAGATCCCGTCGATCACCCGCCGGTGGTCGCACCAGCGGCCGCCACGCAGGCCGACCACCGGCAGATGCGGCTCCAGCTTCGCCCACTCCGCATTCGTCAGATCACCCCGCCCCATAACCAGCACAACGAACCGACCATCAGACGGTCACAAGATCCGCCGGACAGGACCTAG
>NZ_JBAGKC010000167.1:0-571 GCF_037034245.1 Streptomyces sp. CA2R106 | reverse complement strand
ACCCGGATCACTGGGCGGCGAAGCGTTCTTCGAACTCGGCCATGGCCTTGCCGTAGATCTCGACGTCGGCCGCGGTGTAGCGGGCGAGGGTGTCCTCGATCTCCTGCTTGCCGTAGCGCTCTTCCATGTCCTGCAGGGCCTCGCGGACGTACCGCACGTGCCACCGCTCGTCGAGCATGATCTTCTCGATCGTCTCGCGGACCGGCGCGGGCGTGTTCTCCTGCCGCAGGTGCTGGTTGTAGTGGCCGATCGTGCGCTTCTCGAAGACCAGCGTGATCGCCATGACCTCCATCAGACTGGCCGGCACCCCGACCGCGTCCATGTACCGGTCCTGGTACGCGTCCCGCATCGGGATCGCCCGCTGGTCCAGCGAGTCGATGCAGTTCGTCCAGTACGACGCGTGCGCCGACTCGTCCGCGAAATGGTGCGTCACGTCCTTCTGCAACGGACCGCGGATCGTCCGCGCCACCCGCCCGAAGAACATCGCCCCGCTCATCTCCGACGACCGGTAGAAACTCGCCACCCACAACTCGTTCTCGGACAGCTCCACACCACTCACGACGTCCTCCCC
>NZ_JBAGKC010000166.1:0-574 GCF_037034245.1 Streptomyces sp. CA2R106 | reverse complement strand
TCGCTGTACAACGGCCGGCACGCCCCGGGCGAGCACGTGCGGGTCTTCCCGCTGTCGAACTGGACCGAGCTGGACGTGTGGCAGTACATCGCCCGGGAGCACATCGCGCTGCCGGAGATCTACTTCGCGCACCGCCGGGAGGTCTTCCAGCGCTCGGGGATGTGGCTGACCGCCGGCGAGTGGGGCGGCCCGAAGGACGACGAGCCGGTGCAGACCCGGCTGGTGCGCTACCGCACCGTCGGCGACATGTCCTGCACCGGCGCGGTCGACTCCGACGCCACCACGCTCGAAGCGGTGATCACCGAGATCGCCGCCTCCCGGCTCACCGAGCGGGGCGCCACCCGGGCCGACGACAAGATGTCCGAGGCCGCGATGGAAGACCGCAAGCGCGAGGGGTACTTCTAGCCATGACCGGCACCACGAGCCCGATCACCGCCGAGCAGCTGTCGGCCACCACCCTGCTGCGCTTCGCCACCGCCGGCTCCGTCGACGACGGCAAGTCCACCCTGGTCGGCCGCCTGCTCCACGACTCCAAGTCGGTCCTCACCGACCAACTCGAAGCCGTCGAGCGCGC
>NZ_JBAGKC010000165.1:0-577 GCF_037034245.1 Streptomyces sp. CA2R106 | reverse complement strand
TCCAGCCAGTTCAGCTCACGTGCCGCAGACAGCACATGAGTGGAGTCGGTCCGTGCCTTGCCACCACGGCTGATCAGCCCTTTCTCCCGGGCAGCGGCTAGGATGCCGTCCAACACCGGCCGGCCGCCATCGGCGCTGACCAGCCGGTCCCGGAACTCCGACAGCACGGAGAAATCGAACCCCGGATCGGCCAGCTCCAGTGCCAGCGCGTACTTCCAGTCGATCCGGGCCCGCACCGCCTCTGCGGCCTGCCGGTCGGTCAGCCCCTCCACAAACTGCAACACCAGCACCAGCGCCAGCCGCCCCGGTGACCAGGCAGGCTTGCCCCGCACTCCAAACAGGCCCGCGAACTGCTCATCGCTGAACAGGACACCTAACTCGTCCCTCACCCGGATCGCCAGGCTCCCCTTCGGGAACGCGGCCCGCGCCACCCGCACCGTCTCCGCCGGGATCTCCCCGGACCCCTTCGCCTGCATCGACATCCGCACCCACCCCATACGACAACGTCGGCCTTCAAGACCACAACCGGGTCTTGAAGGCCGACGTCACGCGAGGCCCCGAATTAACCAACAGCGTC
>NZ_JBAGKC010000164.1:0-577 GCF_037034245.1 Streptomyces sp. CA2R106 | reverse complement strand
ACCAGCCCCCACGGCATCGGCACCCCGAACCGCCAGCTCCACAAAGCCCGTTCCGGGAAAGAGCACCGTGCCGTGCACCGCGTGATCCCGCAACCACGGCTGGGCCCGCAACGACAACCGCGACGTCAGGACAACCGTGCCCGAACCCGGCACCGCCACCACCGCACCCAGCAACGGATGCTCCGCAGACACCAAACCCGCCGCCGCCACATCCCCCGCCACCAACGACGGCTCCGGCCAGAACCGACGCCGCTGGAACGCATACGTCGGCAAACTCACCCGCCCCGACACCCGCCCCGCGAACAGCCCGTCCCACGTCACGGAGACGCCGTGCACGAACAACTCCGCGGCCGACAGCAGGAACCGGTCCAAGCCGCCCTCGTTACGGCGCAGGGTGCCCGTCGCCACGGTGTCCTCACCGAGCGTGTCCTGCACGGCCATCGTCAACACCGGGTGCGGGCTGACCTCGACGAACGCGGTGAAACCGTCAGCCGCCAGAGCCCGCGTCGCCTGCTCGAACTCCACCGTCTGCCGCAGATTGCGGTACCAGTAACCGGCGTCCAGGGTGGAGGTGTCA
>NZ_JBAGKC010000163.1:0-586 GCF_037034245.1 Streptomyces sp. CA2R106 | reverse complement strand
CCCGGCAACAACCTCACCGAACCGCACCGGCTCCCGCAAATTCCGATACCAATACCCCCCATCCAGCTGGGCGGTATCCACCACCCGCGCCTCAAGCGTCGAATAGAACGGCACCGCACCACTGACCGGGGACAGTCCCGCCAGATCCTCGCCCAACCGGTCCTCGACCGCTTCAACATGTGCGGTGTGGGAGGCATAGTCGACCGCGATCCGCCGCGCCCCACGCTCCGCAAACACCTCCGCGAACTCCCCACACGCCTGGGCGGCACCGGCGACCACGACCTGACGGGGAGCATTGACCGCCGCCACCGACAAGTCCCCTTCCCAGCGGGCAATCCACTCCCCCACCTCGGCCAGAGCGGCCGGCACCGACACCATCCCACCCGTGCCCGCCAGATGCCCGGCCAACGCCCGACTACGCAACGCCACCACCCGCGCGCCGTCCTCCCACGACAACCCACCCGACACACACGCCGCCGCGATCTCCCCCTGACTATGACCCACCACCGCCACCGGCTCCACCCCAACCGCCCGCCACAACGCGGCCAAACTCACCATCACCGCCCACGACGCCGGCTGCACCACC
>NZ_JBAGKC010000162.1:0-589 GCF_037034245.1 Streptomyces sp. CA2R106 | reverse complement strand
GGACGCGGTCGAGGGCCACGGCACGGGTACGAAGCTGGGCGACCCGATCGAGGCGCAGGCGCTGCTGGCGACCTACGGGCAGGGGCGCGCGGAGGACCGGCCGCTGTGGCTCGGGTCGATCAAGTCCAACATCGGCCACTCGTCCGCGGCTTCGGGCGTGGCCGGGGTGATCAAGATGGTGCAGGCGCTGCGGCACCGGCAGCTGCCGGCCACCCTGCACGCCGACCGGCCCAGCCCGCACGTGGACTGGACGTCGGGCGCGGTCAAGCTGCTCACGGAGGCCCGGCCGTGGACCGACCCGGGGCGTCCGCGCCGCGCCGCCGTGTCCTCCTTCGGCGTCTCCGGCACCAACGCCCACATGATCATCGAGGAGGCACCCGCTCCGAAGGAGGCCGCGCCGGCGGTCCAGGAGTCCCGGCCGGCGGTGCCGGTGGTGGTGTCCGCGAAGGACGAGGCGGCGCTGCGGGCGCAGGCGGGCCGGCTGCGGGAGTTCCTGCTCGCGCGGCCGGAGATCGGGCTGCTGGACCTCGGGTGGTCCGCCGCGACGACGCGGGCGCACCTGGAGCACCGGGCGGCGGTGTCGGCGGCT
>NZ_JBAGKC010000161.1:0-613 GCF_037034245.1 Streptomyces sp. CA2R106 | reverse complement strand
AACCTCTACAACGGCCGGCACGCCCCCGGCGAGCACGTGCGGGTCTTCCCGCTGTCGAACTGGACCGAGCTGGACGTGTGGCAGTACATCGCCCGGGAGCACATCGCGCTGCCGGAGATCTACTTCGCCCACGAGCGCGAGGTGTTCTCCCGGCACGGCATGTGGCTGACCGCCGGCGGCTGGGGCGGGCCCGCCGAGGACGAAACGGTACAGAAGCGCCGGGTGCGCTACCGCACCGTCGGCGACATGTCCTGCACCGGCGCGGTCGACTCCGACGCCGACACCACCGGCAAGGTGATCGCCGAGATCGCGGTCTCCCGGCGCACCGAGCGCGGCGCCACCCGCGCCGACGACAAGCTGTCCGAGGCCGCGATGGAGGACCGCAAACGCGAGGGGTACTTCTAGCCATGACCGGCACCGCTGACCCTGCTGACCCCACCGGCCCCGCCGGCCCCGTCCGCCCTGACGACCCGTCGGGGCCGGCCCCCGCGGCCACCCTGCTGCGCTTCGCCACCGCCGGCTCCGTCGACGACGGCAAGTCCACCCTGGTCGGCCGCCTGCTCCACGACTCCAAGTCGGTCCTCACCGACCAGCTCGAAGCCGTCGAGCGCGT
>NZ_JBAGKC010000160.1:0-618 GCF_037034245.1 Streptomyces sp. CA2R106 | reverse complement strand
GCCGAGGTGGAACTGCCCCAGGTCATCGACTCCGATGCGGCTGGGTTCGGCCTGCATCCTGCCCTTCTCGACGCTGCCCTGCATGCCCTCATCACTGCCAGCACTGGCAACGATGGCGGTGGTGGGACGGGGTTGCCGTTTGTGTGGTCGGGGGTGCGGCTGCTGGCCGGGGGTGCGCGTCAGTTGCGGGTGGTGCTGGCCCGTGGGTCGGGTGGGGTCTCGGTGGCGGCGTTTGACGGTGTCGGTCAGCCGGTGCTGACGGCGCGGTCACTGGTGCTGCGGGAGGCGTCGGCTGGTCAGTTCGCTGGATCTGGTGGGCAGGCGCGGCAGTCGTTGTTCACGGTGGATTGGGTTCCGCTGCCTGCCCCGCAGGACTCTGACACCGCTGCGGTGCAGTGGGTGCGGCATGGTGAGTCGGGCGGGGCCGAGGTGGCTCCGGTGGTGGTGGCGCCAGTGCCGACTGCCCCGTCGGGGATGTCGGCGCCGGAGGTGGCTCAGTTGGCTGCTGTGACGGTGTTGGGTTGGGTGCAGGAGTGGCTGGCCGATCCCGAGACGGACAACGGGCGGTTGGTGGTCTGGACCCAGGGCGTGGCTATCGGGCAGGACCTGGCCGGTGCC
>NZ_JBAGKC010000159.1:0-620 GCF_037034245.1 Streptomyces sp. CA2R106 | reverse complement strand
GTCGAAGGGCTCGCCGATGATGTCGCCGACCGTCATCCGGGGGTTCAGCGAGGTGTAGGGGTCCTGGAAGACCATCTGGATGTTCCTGCGGACCGCCTTCAGCGCCCGCCCGGACAGCTTGGTGATGTCCTCGCCCTTGTAGAACACCTCGCCGGAGGTGGCCCGCTCCAGGTTCATCAGCAGCTTCGCCACCGTGGACTTGCCGCAGCCGGACTCGCCGACGATGCCGAGCGTCTCCCCCGCGTACAGGTCGAAGGAGATGCCGTCGACGGCCTTGACCGCGCCGACCTCCTTCTGGAACAGGATGCCGCGGGTCAGCGGGAAGTGCTTGACCAGGTTGCGGACCCGCAGGATGGGCTCAGTCACCGATCGTCTCCTTCCAGAAGTGGCAGGCGCTGCCGCGCTCGGCGCCGACGGTGTGCAGCTGCGGGACCTCGGTCCGGCACACGTCCCGCGCGATCGGGCAGCGCGGGTGGAACGCGCAACCGCCGGGGATACGGGTCAGGTTGGGCGGCAGGCCCTTGATCGCGTAAAGCTCCTGGCCCTTGCGGTCCAGCCGCGGGATCGACTGGAGCAGGCCCTTGGTGTAGGGGTGCGCGGGCGCCCGGTAGATGTCGTGC
>NZ_JBAGKC010000158.1:0-643 GCF_037034245.1 Streptomyces sp. CA2R106 | reverse complement strand
AGCTTCCGTTCCTTGAGAACTCAACAGCGTGCCAAAAGTCAACGCCAGATATGTTGATACCCCGTTCCGGTCGAGTATTCGGTCGGGATGTGGTTCCTTTGAAGAAGAACACACAGCGAGGACGCTGTGGACGGTCGGATTATTCCTCCGACTGTCCCGCTCTTTCGCGGGTGTTGTACCGGATGACCGGTGAACATTCACGGAGAGTTTGATCCTGGCTCAGGACGAACGCTGGCGGCGTGCTTAACACATGCAAGTCGAACGGTGAAGCCTTTCGGGGTGGATCAGTGGCGAACGGGTGAGTAACACGTGGGCAATCTGCCCTGCACTCTGGGACAAGCCCTGGAAACGGGGTCTAATACCGGATATGACCTGGGGGCGCATGCTTCTGGGTGGAAAGCTCCGGCGGTGCAGGATGAGCCCGCGGCCTATCAGCTTGTTGGTGGGGTGATGGCCTACCAAGGCGACGACGGGTAGCCGGCCTGAGAGGGCGACCGGCCACACTGGGACTGAGACACGGCCCAGACTCCTACGGGAGGCAGCAGTGGGGAATATTGCACAATGGGCGCAAGCCTGATGCAGCGACGCCGCGTGAGGGATGACGGCCTTCGGGTTGTAAACCTCTTTCAGCAGGGAAGAAGCG
>NZ_JBAGKC010000157.1:0-649 GCF_037034245.1 Streptomyces sp. CA2R106 | reverse complement strand
CGACGCTCCCACGGCTTGTAGGCACACGGTTTCAGGTACTATTTCACTCCGCTCCCGCGGTACTTTTCACCATTCCCTCACGGTACTATCCGCTATCGGTCACCAGGGAATATTTAGGCTTAACGGGTGGTCCCGCCAGATTCACACAGGATTTCTCGGGCCCTATGCTACTTGGGTGATCTCCAAGAGAGCCGTACACGTTTCAGCTACGGGGGTCTTACCCTCTACGCCGGGCCTTTCGCATGCCCTTCGCCTACACATACGGTTTCTTACTCTCCGACCGGCCGGCAGACCAATCAAGGAAACTCCCACAACCCCGCACACGCAACCCCTGCCGGGTATCACACGTGAACGGTTTAGCCTCATCCAGTTTCGCTCGCCACTACTCCCGGAATCACGGTTGTTTTCTCTTCCTGCGGGTACTGAGATGTTTCACTTCCCCGCGTTCCCTCCACGTACCCTATGTGTTCAGATACGGGTGACAGCCCATGACGACTGCCGGGTTTCCCCATTCGGACACCCCCGGATCACAGCTCGGTTGACAGCTCCCCGGGGCCTATCGCGGCCTCCCACGTCCTTCATCGGTTCCTGGTGCCAAGGCATCCACCGTGCGCCCTTAAAAACTTGGCCACAGATGCTCGCGTCCACT
>NZ_JBAGKC010000156.1:0-655 GCF_037034245.1 Streptomyces sp. CA2R106 | reverse complement strand
AGACTCCGACCCCACCTCCGGGGCGGACTCCACCTCCTCCTGCACGGGCTGTTCGAGGATGAGGTGGACGTTCGTGCCGCTGATCCCGAACGCCGACACACCCGCACGCCGCGGACCAGAACCCGCCGGCCACTCACGCGGCGCGGTCAGCAACTCGACTGCTCCGGCCGACCAGTCGACGTGTGAGGACGGAGCGTCCACGTGCAGGGTCTGCGGCAGCATCCCGTGCCGCATCGCCTGCACCATCTTGATCACACCCGCCACACCCGCAGCCGCCTGGGTGTGACCGATATTCGACTTCACCGACCCCAACAACAACGGACGCGCCGGATCACGGTCCTGCCCATAGGTCGCCAGCAGTGCTTGTGCCTCGATCGGATCACCCAACGCCGTCCCAGTGCCATGCGCCTCCACCACATCCACATCACCCGGCTGCAACCCCGCACTCGCCAACGCCGCCCGAATCACCCGCTGCTGGGAGGGACCGTTCGGCGCCGACAGTCCGTTACTGGCCCCGTCCTGGTTGATCGCGCTACCGGCTACCACCGCCAGCACCCGGTGCCCGCGCGCGCGAGCGTCCGACAACCGCTCCAGGACCAGCACACCGACACCCTCACCCCACCCCGTGCCATCAGCCGCCTCCGCGAACGGCTTG
>NZ_JBAGKC010000155.1:0-674 GCF_037034245.1 Streptomyces sp. CA2R106 | reverse complement strand
CTCGAAGGGCTCGCCGATGATGTCGCCGACCGTCATCCGGGGGTTCAGCGAGGTGTAGGGGTCCTGGAAGACCATCTGGATGTTCCGGCGGACCGACCTCAGCGCCCGCCCGGAGACCCGGCTGATGTCCTCGCCCTTGTAGATGATCTCGCCCGCGGTGGGCTGCTCCAGGTTCATCAGCAGCTTCGCCACCGTGGACTTGCCGCAGCCGGACTCCCCGACGATGCCGAGGGTCTCCCCCGCGTACAGGTTGAAGGTGACCCCGTCGACCGCCTGCACGGCGCCGATCTGCTTCTTGAACAGGATGCCGCGGGTCAGCGGGAAGTGCTTGACCAGGCCGCGGACCTGGAGGATCGGCTCACGACCGGACGGGTCGGAGGCGACCGACTCAGGCGTCTGCGGACGGGAGGCTGTCGTCATGCAGGGTCTCCTTCCAGAAGTGGCAGGCGCTCGCCCGGTCCTGGCTGACCCGGTACAGCGGGGGTTCGTCGGTGCGGCACACGGCCTGGGCGCGCGGGCAGCGCGGGTGGAAGGCGCAGCCGGGCGGGATGTGCAGCAGGTTGGGCGGCAGGCCCTTGATCGCGTACAGCTCCTGGCCCTTGCGGTCCAGCCGCGGGATGGAGTCGAGCAGGCCTTTGGTGTAGGGGTGGGCCGGCGCCCGGTAGATGTCGTGG
>NZ_JBAGKC010000154.1:0-679 GCF_037034245.1 Streptomyces sp. CA2R106 | reverse complement strand
GGTACGGCCCGACAGCAGCCACACACCAGCCGCGGAGAGCACCGGGGTTGCCGGTGCGATGACCGGTGCCGCCGTGTTGCCGGCGGTGTCCTGCTCGGCGGGGGCCTCCTCCAGGATGACGTGGGCGTTCGTCCCGCTGATCCCGAACGCCGACACACCCGCCCGACGCGGACGCTCCCCCGCCGGCCACGCCACGGACTCGTCCAGCAACCGCACTTCACCCGCCGACCAGTCCACATGCGACGACGGTTCATCCACGTGCAGCGTGCGCGGCAACTCCTCGTGCTGGAGCGCCAGCACCATCTTGATCACACCCGCCACACCCGCAGCAGCCTGCGTATGACCGATGTTCGACTTCACCGCACCCAACCACAGCGGCCGACCCCCGGCACGCTCCTGCCCGTACGTCGCCAGCAGCGCCTGCGCCTCGATCGGGTCACCCAACGTCGTCCCCGTACCGTGCGCCTCCACCACATCCACATCAGCCGCCGACAACCGCGCACTGGCCAACGCCGCTCGAATCACCCGCTGCTGCGACGGCCCGTTCGGCGCCGACAGACCGTTCGACGCACCATCCTGGTTCACCGCCGAACCCCGCACCACCGCAAGAACCTTGTGCCCCTTGCGCCGCGCATCCGACAACCGCTCCACCACGAGCATGCCCGCGCCCTCGGCCCAG
>NZ_JBAGKC010000153.1:0-688 GCF_037034245.1 Streptomyces sp. CA2R106 | reverse complement strand
CGAACGAGCCGAGAGCACCCACGAACCGGCAGCTTCGCCGTCCAGCAGGGGCAGCGCGTCCGGGTCCGTCACAGCCGTGGCGGAGTCACCCTCGGCCGGTTCCTCGGCCGGCGCCTCCTCCACGATGACGTGCGCGTTCGTCCCGCTGATCCCGAACGCCGACACACCCGCCCGACGCGGACGCTCCCCCGCCGGCCACGCCACCGGCTCGTCCAGCAGCCGCACCTCACCCGCGGACCAGTCCACGTGAGATGTCGGCGTGTTCACATGCAGCGTCTGCGGCAGTTGCTCATGCTGGAGCGCCAGCACCATCTTGATCACACCCGCCACACCCGCAGCAGCCTGCGTATGACCGATGTTCGACTTCACCGCGCCCAACCACAGGGGCCGACCCCCGGCACGCTCCTGCCCGTACGTCGCCAGCAGCGCCTGCGCCTCGATCGGGTCACCCAACGTCGTCCCCGTACCATGCGCCTCCACCACATCCACATCAGCAGCCGACAACCGCGCACTGGCCAACGCCGCACGAATCACCCGCTGCTGCGACGGACCGTTCGGCGCCGACAGACCATTCGACGCACCATCCTGGTTCACCGCCGAACCCCGCACCACCGCAAGAACCTTGTGCCCCTTGCGCCGCGCATCCGACAACCGCTCCACCACCAGCACACCCGCACCCTCGGCCCAA
>NZ_JBAGKC010000152.1:0-717 GCF_037034245.1 Streptomyces sp. CA2R106 | reverse complement strand
TGCCGGGCTTCAGGCGTCCGGGGTGGACGTGGTGGAGGCGCACGGTACGGGGACGCGGCTGGGCGACCCGATCGAGGCGCAGGCGCTGCTGGCGACGTACGGTCAGGGGCGGCCGGAGCAGCAGCCCTTGTGGCTGGGGTCGTTGAAGTCGAACATCGGGCACGCGCAGGCCGCCGCGGGGGTGGGCGGTGTGATCAAGATGGTGATGGCGCTGCGGGCCGGTGTGCTGCCCCGCACCCTGCACGCGGACGAGCCGTCCCCGCACATCGACTGGTCGGAGGGCCAGGTGCGGCTGCTGACCGAGGCACGGCCGTGGCCGCGGACCGGGCGGCCGCGGCGGGCGGGCGTGTCGTCGTTCGGCGTGAGCGGCACGAACGCGCACGTCATCCTGGAGCAGGCTCCTGCCTTCGAGCCGGCGCCGGCCAAGGAGCCCGTGGTGGCGCCGGACGTGGTGCCCTTCGTGCTCTCCGCGGCCTCCGCCGACGCCCTGCGCGCCCAGGCCGCGAAGCTCCGCGCGTTTCTCGGCGAGCACGGCGAACTCGCGCCCGCCGACGTGGCGTTCTCCCTCGCCACCCGGCGCACCGAGCTGGAGCACCGGGCCGTGGTCCTGGGCGGCGACCGCGCCGAACTGCTCACCGCGCTCGACGCGCTGGCCGCGGGCCGACCGGTCCCGCAGGTCGTGCTCGGCGGTGCCGCCGCCCATTCCCGCCGCCCGGC
>NZ_JBAGKC010000151.1:0-721 GCF_037034245.1 Streptomyces sp. CA2R106 | reverse complement strand
AGGACTGCCCGGTGGGCAGGACGGTGCGGACGGATATGCGCTGACCGGGACCATGGCGAGTGTGGCGTCGGGTCGGGTGGCGTATGCGTTGGGGTTGCAGGGTCCCGCGGTTTCGATTGATACGGCGTGTTCGTCGTCGTTGACGGCGATTCACTTGGCGGCGCAGGCGTTGCGGTCGGGGGAGTGTGGGATCGCGCTGGCCGGCGGGGTCACGGTCATGGCCACCCCGAGGGCGTTCGCGGAGTTTGCGCGGCAGCGGGGGTTGGCTGCTGATGGGCGGTGTAAGCCGTTTGCGGAGGCGGCTGATGGCACGGGGTGGGGTGAGGGCGTTGGCGTGGTGGTGTTGGAGCGGTTGTCGGACGCTCGCGCGCGTGGGCATCGGGTGTTGGCGGTGGTAGCCGGTAGCGCGATCAACCAGGACGGGGCGAGTAATGGTCTGTCGGCGCCGAATGGTCCCTCCCAGCAGCGGGTGATTCGGGCCGCGTTGGCCAGTGCGGAGTTGCAGCCGGGTGATGTGGATGTGGTCGAGGCGCACGGGACTGGGACGGCGTTGGGTGATCCGATCGAGGCACAAGCGCTGCTGGCCACTTATGGGCAGGATCGTGATCCGGCACGGCCGTTGTTGTTGGGGTCGGTGAAGTCGAACATCGGTCACACCCAGGCCGCCGCTGGTGTGGCGGGTGTGATCAAGATGGTGCAGGCGATGCGGCACGGGATGCTG
>NZ_JBAGKC010000150.1:0-733 GCF_037034245.1 Streptomyces sp. CA2R106 | reverse complement strand
TGCGTTGGGTGATCCGATCGAGGCGCAGGCGCTGCTGGCCACGTACGGGCAGGATCGTGATCCGGCGCGTCCGTTGTTGTTGGGGTCGGTGAAGTCGAACATCGGCCACACCCAGGCGGCTGCGGGTGTGGCGGGTGTGATCAAGATGGTGCAGGCGATGCGGCACGGGATGCTGCCGCAGACCCTGCATGTGGATGCTCCGTCCTCCCACGTCGACTGGTCGGCCGGAGCGGTGGAGTTGCTGACGGCGCCGCGTGAGTGGCCGGCGGACTCTGGTCCGCGGCGGGCGGGTGTTTCGGCCTTCGGGATCAGCGGCACCAACGTCCACCTCATCCTCGAACAGGTCCCCGAGGACACCCCTGCCCAGGACAGTCCTGCTGTGGACGTTCCTGCCCAGGATGTCTCTGGCCCGAGTGCCGCCGCTCAGGACCAGCAGGGCGAGCGGGAGGAGGACCTGGGGGCAGGTGCGGTGGTGTGGGTGGTGTCGGCGCGGTCTGATGCGGCGTTGGTGGCGCAGGCGGGTCGGTTGGCGGAGTTTGTGGCGGCGCGTCCGGGGGTGGGGGTCGGGGATGTGGCGTTGTCGTTGGCGGTGACGCGGACGACGGGGTTCGCGCACCGGCTTGCGGTGGTGGGCCGGGACCGTGGTCGGTTGCTGACGGGGATGTCTGCGGTTGCCGCGGGGCAGGTTGCGCCTGGTGTGGTGAGCGGTGTCGTGTCCGGGGTTGGTGGTTCT
>NZ_JBAGKC010000149.1:0-753 GCF_037034245.1 Streptomyces sp. CA2R106 | reverse complement strand
CGCCGGGCTTCAGGCGTCCGGGGTGGACGTGGTGGAGGCGCACGGTACGGGGACGCGGCTGGGCGACCCGATCGAGGCGCAGGCCCTGCAAGCCACCTACGGCCAGGGCCGTGACGTCCAACGGCCTTTGTGGCTGGGCTCGTTGAAGTCGAACATCGGGCACGCGCAGGCCGCCGCCGGGGTGGGCGGTGTGATCAAGATGGTGATGGCGCTGCGGGCCGGTGTGCTGCCGCGCACCCTGCACGCGGAGGAGCCGTCCCCGCACATCGACTGGTCGGCCGGCACCGTACGGCTGCTCACCGAACGCACCGACTGGCCCGAGACGGGTGAGCCGCGCCGGGCCGCCGTGTCCTCCTTCGGGATCAGCGGCACCAACGCGCACGTCGTCCTGGAGCAGGCTCCCGCTTCCGAGGCCCCCGCTTCCGATGCCGCCGCGTCCGCCGCGCCGGCCGAACCCGGCACCACGCCTGTCCTGGCCGGCGCCGGCCACCTGCCCTGGCCGGTCTCCGCGGCCACGCCCGAGGGTCTGCGCGCCCAGGCGGCGCGCCTGCGCGACCACCTCGCCGAGCACGGCGAACTCCCGCCCGCCGACGTGGCGTTCTCCCTCGCCACCACACGGTCCGCCCTCACCCAGCGCGCCCTGCTCGTCGGCGGCGACCGCGCCGAACTGCTCACCGCCCTCGACGCGCTCGCCGCCGGAACCCCCGACGCGGGCGTGGTCAGGGGCACCGCCGAGGCCCGCAGCAAAACCGT
>NZ_JBAGKC010000148.1:0-771 GCF_037034245.1 Streptomyces sp. CA2R106 | reverse complement strand
GCCGAATGGTCCGTCGCAGCAGCGGGTGATTCGGGCGGCGTTGGCGAGTGCGGGGTTGCAGCCGGGTGATGTGGATGTGGTGGAGGCGCACGGGACTGGCACGGCGTTGGGTGATCCGATCGAGGCGCAGGCGTTGCTGGCGACGTATGGGCAGGACCGGCCGGAGGGTCGGCCGTTGTTGTTGGGGTCGGTGAAGTCGAACATTGGTCACACGCAGGCGGCTGCGGGTGTGGCGGGTGTGATCAAGATGGTGCAGGCGATGCGGCACGGGATGCTGCCGCAGACCCTGCATGTGGATGCTCCGTCCTCCCACGTGGATTGGTCGGCCGGGGCGGTGGAGTTGCTGACGGCGCCGCGTGAGTGGCCGGCGGGTTCTGGTCCGCGGCGGGCGGGTGTGTCGGCGTTCGGGATCAGTGGCACCAACGTCCACCTCATCCTCGAACAGCCCGTGCAGGAGGAGGTGGAGTCTGTCTCGGAGGTGGGGTCGGAGTCTGGTGGTGCGGTGGTGTGGGTGGTGTCGGCGCGGTCTGATGCGGCGTTGGTGGCGCAGGCGGGTCGGTTGGCGGAGTTCGTCGACGCTCGCCCTGAGGTCTCGGTCGGGGATGTGGCGTTGTCGTTGGCGGTGACGCGGACGACGGGGTTCGCGCACCGGCTGGCGGTGTTGGGCGGTGACCGTGATCAGCTGCTGACGGGGATGTCTGCGGTTGCCGCGGGGCAGGTTGCGCCTGGTGTGGTGAGCGGGGTGGTGTCCGGGGTTGGTGGTTCGGTGGT
>NZ_JBAGKC010000147.1:0-786 GCF_037034245.1 Streptomyces sp. CA2R106 | reverse complement strand
GCCGAGACCGGGATGACCGGGGAACTGGACACCGGACAGTTGACGCGGCTGAACCGGATGGGTGTGCAGCCGCTGCCGTCGGAGTTGGGGCTCGAACTGCTGGACGCGGCCCAGAAGGTGGACGCGGCGCTGGTCGCTCCGGTGCTGCTGGACCTGGCGGCGCTGCGGGAGCAGGCGCGGGCGGGCACCGCGGTGCCGCTGCTGGCCGGACTCGTCCGCACCCCCGGGCGTACGGCCAAGGCCGGCGGGGGCGGTTCGCTCGCCGCACGGCTGGCCGGGGTGGACCGCGAGCAGTGGGAGCAGATCGCGCTGGACCTGGTCACCGCGCAGGTGGCGGCGGTGCTCGGGCACGCGTCGGCCGCCGCGGTGGACCCGGGCCGGGCGTTCAAGGACCTCGGCTTCGACTCCCTGGCCGCGGTCGAGCTGCGCAACCGGCTCGCCCAGGCCACGGGCCTCAAGCTGCCCGCGACCCTGGTCTTCGACCACCCGACCTCCCTCGCGGCGGCGCGCTTCCTGGTGACCCAGGTCGCGGACGCCGAACCCGCGGCCGCCACCGCCCCTGCCACCCGGACACCGGTCAGGCGGCGGGTGGAGGCGGACGAGCCGCTGGCGATCGTCGGCATGGCCTGCCGCTACCCGGGCGGCGCGTCGTCGCCCGAGCAGCTGTGGGACCTGGTCGCCTCGGGCCGCGACGCGATATCGGAGCTGCCCGGGGACCGCGGCTGGGACCTGGAGCGGCTCTACGACCCGGACCCCGACCGGACCGGCACCGTGTACACGCGCGGC
>NZ_JBAGKC010000146.1:0-792 GCF_037034245.1 Streptomyces sp. CA2R106 | reverse complement strand
CACTCCGACCGGGACCGGTTCCATGTTTCCCGCGGCGAGATCATCACCGGCCCGGTCACCGATTGGGCGACGGACTTCTCGCACCTGGATCCGCGGTGGTCCGAGGACCCCTTCCCGATCATGGACGACCTGCGGCAAAGGTGCCCGATCGCGCACACCGAGCGGTTCGGCGGTGTGTGGCTGCCCACCCTGTACGAGGACGTCGCGGCGATCGCCTACGACACCGACCGCTTCTCCTCGCTCGGAGCCAACCTCACCGAGTTCCGCCCGCCGCGGGACCTGGCGCCGATCGGCGAAGCACCGCCCATCACCTCCGACCCGCCGTTCCACCACGGCGCGCGCAAGCTGCTGCTGCCGGCGTTCACCAAGACCGCGGTCGCCAAGCTCGAGTCCGGCACGAGGACGTTCTGCCACTCCCTCGTCGACGGTCTGGAGGGGCGGGACGTCGTGGACGCCGCCCACGACTACGCGCGGCAGATCCCCAGCCGGGTCATCGGCGACCTGCTCGGCCTGCCGCCGGAGGATCGGGAACGGTTCCACCAGCTCGCCGTCAACCTGGAGGGCGAGGGCAAGCAGTCGCGGGACGAGCGCATCGAGCACATGGGCCGGGTGTTCATCTATCTCCTCGCGGAGGTCAACAAGCACATCGAGCAGCCCCGTGACGACCTGATCAGCTACCTTCTGGACGCGGAGATGCACGGCCGCAAGCTGGAACCGAACCACGTCATCGGCACGATCGTGCTGCTGCTCATCGCCGGCATCAGCACCACCTACAGCGCGATCGGCACGTCC
>NZ_JBAGKC010000145.1:0-795 GCF_037034245.1 Streptomyces sp. CA2R106 | reverse complement strand
GACCCGGACCGGGAGCGTTACCACACCATCCGCAGCGAGATCATCTCCGGCCCGGTCACCGATTGGGCGACGGACTTCTCGCACCTGGACCCGCGGTGGTCCGAGGACCCCTTCCCGATCATGGACGACCTGCGGCAAAGGTGCCCGATCGCGCACACCGAACGGTTCGGCGGCGCGTGGGTGCCCACCCTGTACGAGGACATCGCGGCGATCGCCCACGACACCGACCGCTTCTCCTCGCGGTCGGTGAACGTCACCAACTTCAGGCCGCCGCGGGACCTGGCGCCGATCGGTGAACTCCCGCCCATCACCTCCGACCCGCCCTTCCACCACGGCGCGCGCAAGCTGCTGCTGCCGGCGTTCACCAAGACCGCGGTCGCCAAGCTCGAGTCGACCACGAGGGCGTACTGCCACTCCCTCATCGACGGCTTCACGGGGCGGGAGGTCGTAGACGGGGCCGAGGACTACGCGCAGCGGATCCCCGAGCAGGTCATCGGTGACCTGCTCGGCATCCCGCAGGGGGACCGGAAGCAGTTCCGCGAGCTCATCGCCAACATGAACCGCGAGGACACCCAAGGCTCGCGGGACGACCACGTCGAACAGCTGAGCAAGATGTTCGTCTTCCTGCTCGCGGAGATCAAGGAGCACGTCAAGAACCCGCGTGAGGACCTCATCACGTACCTCCTCAACATGGAGCTCCACGGCCGCAAGCTCGAACCGACCCACATCATCAGCATGATGCTGCTGCTCTTCGCGGCGGGGATCGGCACGACGTCCAAGTCGATCGGCTCGTCG
>NZ_JBAGKC010000144.1:0-810 GCF_037034245.1 Streptomyces sp. CA2R106 | reverse complement strand
GACGCTGTTGGTTAATTCGGGTCTGGTTGCTTCGCCCCGTCGTTATGCGGCGGGGCGAAGTGCTGCCAGGGGGCTGGTGCGGGTGCGGGCGTGGGGTTGGCCGGTGAGCCAGGCGTTGATGCGGATGAGGTTGATCGCGGCGCCGGTCAGCTGGTGCTGGAGGCTGGTCTTGGCCAGGCCGCGGTAGCGGGATCGGCGCAGACCGCAGGCTTGGACGGCCTGGGAGATGGTTCCCTCGACCCCGGCGCGGATCTTGTAGCGGTCCTTCCACTCGTCGGTTCCCTGGAGTTTCCGAGCCTGGTGGAGGGCTTCGTATTCGTCGCGGGGCTTGAGGTTGATCTCCCGGCGCTGGGCCTTCGGAGAGTTGACGCACTGCCGCAGCTGGGGGCAGGCACGGCAGTCGGCCGGAGAGAACCGGACCCGGATGGTCGGCAGTCCGTCTTCCGAACAGCGCTGGTGCCACTGCGTGCTGGTGACACCGTTCGGGCAGGTCACGTGTTGGTTGTCCCAGTCGATGCTGAACGCGTCCTGCCCGAATGCTGCCTCGCCACGGGCGTGCGGGACGGTCACCGACTTCAGCGGTCCGTGCAGCGCGACCCGGTGATCACGGCGGGCGGCGACCATCGCGCCGCCGTTGGCATAGCCGGTGTCGACCCAGTGCTCGGCGGGCAGCAGGTCCCGCCTGGCAAGGTCGGCATGGACAACGGCGGCCATCCGGTCGTCCGGGACGGTGGCGACGGTGGTGGTCACGTTCGTGATCAGATGCACCCGCTCCGGCTCGCACGTCTCGGTGAAATGGACCTTGAAGCC
>NZ_JBAGKC010000143.1:0-840 GCF_037034245.1 Streptomyces sp. CA2R106 | reverse complement strand
CGACGCGGTCGAGGGCCACGGCACGGGCACGAAGCTGGGCGACCCGATCGAAGCCCAGGCGCTGCTGGCGACCTACGGGCAGGGGCGCGCGGAGGACCGGCCGCTGTGGCTCGGGTCGATCAAGTCCAACATCGGCCACTCCTCGGCCGCCGCGGGTGTCGCGGGCGTCATCAAGATGGTCCAGGCACTGCGGCACCGGCAGCTGCCGGCCACCCTGCACGTCGACCAGCCCAGCCCGCACGTGGACTGGACCTCGGGCGCGGTCAAGCTGCTCACCGAGGCGCAGCCGTGGACCGACCCCGGGCGCCCGCGCCGCGCGGCCGTGTCGTCCTTCGGGGTCTCCGGCACCAACGCGCACATGATCATCGAGGAGGCCCCGGCGGCGGAGGAGGAGCCCGCGCCGCAGGCCGCGAGGACCCTCCCGACGGTGCCGGTGGTGGTGTCGGCGAAGGACGAGACCGGGCTGCGGGCCCAGGCGGCCAGGCTGCGGGAGTTCCTGCTCGCGCGGCCGGAGACGGGGCTGCTGGACCTCGGGCTGTCCTCGGCGACCACCCGGGCACAACTGGAGTACCGCGCCGCCGTCACCGCCACCGACCGCGACTCCTTGCTGGCGGGGTTGTCGGGGTTGGCGGTCGGTGAGCTGGGCGGCGGTGTGGTGGAGGGCCGTGCCGGGTCGGGGAAGACGGTGTTCGTCTTCCCGGGGCAGGGTGCGCAGTGGGTCGGCATGGCGGTGGAACTGCTGGACTCCTCCGAGGTGTTCGCCGCGGAGGTGGCCGCATGTGACGCGGCACTCGCCCGGTTCGTGGACTGGCGGGTGGAGGACGTGTTGCGGGAGGCGGC
>NZ_JBAGKC010000142.1:0-852 GCF_037034245.1 Streptomyces sp. CA2R106 | reverse complement strand
ACCGAGACCGGGATGACCGGGGAACTGGACGCCGGACAGTTGACGCGGCTGAACCGGATGGGTGTGCAGCCGCTGCCGTCGGAGTTGGGGCTCGAACTGCTGGACGCGGCCCAGAAGGTGGACGCGGCGCTGGTCGCGCCGGTGCGGCTGGACCTGGCGGCGCTGCGGGAGCAGGCGCGGGCGGGCACCGCGGTGCCGCTGCTGGCCGGACTCGTCCGCACCCCCGGCCGCAAGGACCGGACGGGGGCGGGCGGTTCGCTCGCGACACGGCTCGCCGGCGTGGACCGGGAGCAGTGGGAACGCGTCGCCCTGGACCTGGTGACCGCGCAGGTCGCCACCGTGCTCGGGCACGCGTCGGCCGCCGCGGTGGACCCGGGCCGGGCGTTCAAGGAACTCGGCTTCGACTCGCTGTCCGCCGTCGAACTGCGCAACCGGCTCGCCCAGGCGACCGGCCTCAAGCTGCCGGCCACCCTGATCTTCGACCACCCGAGGCCGATCGCGGTCGCCAGGTTCCTGGTGACGCAGGTCCAGGGCGCGGGCACCGGAAAGGCGCCGGCCACCCGGACACCGGTCAGGCGGCGGGTGGAGGCGGACGAGCCGCTGGCGATCGTCGGCATGAGCTGCCGCTACCCGGGCGGCGCGAACTCCCCCGAGGGCCTGTGGGACCTGGTCGCCGCCGGCCGGGACGTGATCTCCGAGCTGCCGGGCGACCGCGGCTGGGACCTGGAGCGGCTCTACGACCCCGACCCGGAGCAGGCCGGCACCGTGTACACACGCGGCGGCGGGTTCCTCGACGGCGCGGGTGACTTCGACGCGGGGTTCTTCGGGATCAGCCCGCGTGAGGCGCTGGCG
>NZ_JBAGKC010000141.1:0-879 GCF_037034245.1 Streptomyces sp. CA2R106 | reverse complement strand
AGTGCAGGTCCAGGTCCACGTCGGCGACAGCGATGGCGGCAGCGGCCGGCGAACGGTGACGGTCTCCTCTCGCGAGGGGGAGGGCGAATGGGTGCGGAACGCGGTGGGCGAGTTGGCTCCGGTCGGCAGCGAGCCGGTCCCCGCCCCGCTGGGTGTCTGGCCTCCGGCGGGTGCGGTGGCGGTTCCGGTCGACGACGCCTACGACAGGTTGGCTCGGCGCGGTTACGGTTACGGTCCGGCGTTCCAGGGGCTGCGGCAGGTGTGGCAGGCCGGGGGCACCGTCTACGCCGAGGTGGAGCTGCCCCAGGTCATCGACTCCGATGCGGCTGGGTTCGGCCTGCATCCTGCCCTCCTCGACGCTGCCCTGCACGGTCTCCTGGCCGCCGGCGCCGGCAACGGCAATGGCGGGACGGAGTTGCCGTTCGCGTGGTCGGGCGTGCGGCTGCTGGCAAGCGATGCCCGCCGGCTGCGAGTGGCGTTCGCTTCCGGGCCTGGTGGGGTCTCGGTCACGGCTTTTGACGGTGCGGGTGAACCGGTCTTGCAGGTCCGGTCGTTGGCCCTGCGTGAGGCTTCGGCCGGTCAGCTCACCGGTACTGGTCGGCAGGTGCGGCAGTCGCTGTTCACGGTGGACTGGGTTCCGCTGCCTGCCCCGCAGACCCCTGACACCGCTGCGGTGCAGTGGGTGCGGCATGGTGAGTCGGGCGGGGCCGAGGTGGCTCCGGTGGTGGTGGCGCCAGTGCCGGCTGCCCCGTTGGGGGTTCCGGTACCGGAGGTGGCTCAGTTGGCTGCTGTGACGGTGTTGGGTTGGGTGCAGGAGTGGCTGGCCGATCCCGAGACGGACAATGCGCGGTTGGTGGTCTGGACCCAGGGCGTGGCTAT
>NZ_JBAGKC010000140.1:0-891 GCF_037034245.1 Streptomyces sp. CA2R106 | reverse complement strand
TGAGCGCTTTTCATCATCGCTCTGAGCTGGCCAGATGTAGAGCGAGGACGGCTTGGACGAGGGCGGTGATCCGGGTGGTGGAGCATCGGAGCTTGCGCAGGAGTCGCCAGTTCTTGAGGGTGGCCATGGCCTGTTCGACGAGCGCGCGAATCTTGGCGTGGGACCGGTTCACTGCCTTCTGACCTGGGGAAAGGGTCACCCATCGTCCCCAGTACGGGATACGGACTGTTCCGCCGGCGCCGCGGTAGCCCTTGTCGGCCCAACAGGGAATGCCGGCCTGGGCGAGGGCGTCAATGATGCCGTGTTCGCGGGCGGCTCGGATGTCGTGGACGGCTCCGGGCAGGGCTGGTGAGGCCCATAGTAGGCGGCCGAACGGATCGGTGAGGACCTGCACGTTCATGCCGTGCCGCTTGTGCTTGCCTGAGTAGAAGGGTCGGTCCGCGGCGATGCGGTCGATCGGCAGGAGCGTGCCGTCGAGCAGGACGAACGCTTTCCCCGATGCCTCGCGGACGGCTTGTTCGAGCGTGGGTGCCAGGGCAGCCAGGAGATCGACGGCTTCGGTGATGTACCGGTACGCGGTCGTCGTGCCGATGCCGAACCCGGACGCGAGCTGGGCGTAGGGATGCCCGTTGCGGAGGTGGGCGAGGGCGAGCAGTGCCTGCCCGCCGGCGCTCAACCGGCGCCATCGGCTGCCGATCGCACGGCGACGTTCGCCCAGACGGGCGCTGAGGAAGCGAAGATGCGAGCTGGACAGGTCCAAGCCGGACGGGTAGACAAGCACGTGAAGCCTCTGGCGGTACGGGAGATCTTGGTCGTGAACCCGTCTACCAGGGGCTTCACTCGTCTGTCACGCCAACTGCCGCACCCGCAGGGCAGGTTGGAAACGGCTCA
>NZ_JBAGKC010000139.1:0-891 GCF_037034245.1 Streptomyces sp. CA2R106 | reverse complement strand
GCGACCTTCGCACCGCGGGCGGTCAGCGCGTCCGCGCACTGCTGCCGCAGCGTCTCCGCCGCTCCGGCCGGCGCGAGCAGCGCCCAAGTGCCGGCCAGGACCCGGGGGTCGGGTTCGGTGACGGGCGACCAGACGGTCCGGTAGCGCCAGTCGGCGGTGGCCGACCGGTCCAGCTCGCGGCGCCGCCACGACGCCAGGGCCGGCAGAAGCGAACGAAGGTGCTCCTCGTCCTCGACCGCCAGGGTGTCGGCGACCTGCGCCAGGTCGCCCTCCTCCACGGCCGCCCAGAACTCCGCCTCCGCGGCGGTGGTCGCACTCTCACCACCACCGGCGGCGGCGACCGATGGCATGAGCGGCAGCACGCCCTCGGGCCAGAACCGCTGGTGGCGGAAGGCATACGTCGGCAGCTCCACCGCCTCGCCCTGCGGAAGCACCCGCTTCCAGTCCACCGGAGCACCCTCGACGAACGCCCGAGCCAGGCCCGTTGCGAGTCCGATCACGCCCTCATCGGTACGACGCTGGAGCGGCACGAACGCCGGCTCCACACCCTCCACGACGGCCACCGCATCCGGACCGAGAGAAGACAACGAACCGTCCGGACCGACCTCCAGGAAGACCGACACCCCCTCCCTGGCAAGAGACGCGACGGCGTCGGCGAAACGCACCGCCTGCCGCACCTGCCCAGGCCAGTAACCAGCCTCCGGCTCCGACACCAACTCACCCGTCAGAGCACCCGCCCACATCACCTCCGGACGACTGAACCTCATCCCATCGGCGACCGCTTCGAGCTCCGCCAGCACCGGGTCCATCGCCGGCGAGTGGAACGCATGCGACACCCGCAACGGACGCACCCGATGCCCGCGCTCCCGCCACAACTCCACCAGCGCGTTC
>NZ_JBAGKC010000138.1:0-898 GCF_037034245.1 Streptomyces sp. CA2R106 | reverse complement strand
TGTGCAGGTCCAGGTCCACGTCGGCGATAGCGATGGCGACAGTGGCCGGCGATCGGTGACGGTCTCCTCTCGCGAGGGGGAGGGCGAGTGGGTGCGGAACGCAGTGGGCGAGTTGGCTCCGATCGGCAGCGAGCCCGTCCCTGCCCCGCTGTCCGTGTGGCCTCCGGCGGGTGCGGTGTCGGTTCCGGTCGACGACGCCTACGAGAGGCTGGCTCGGCAGGGTTACGGTTACGGTCCGGCGTTCCAGGGGCTGCGGCAGGTGTGGAGGGCCGGGGACACGGTCTATGCCGAGGTGGAGCTGCCGGAGGTTGTCGAAGCTGATGCCTCCGGGTTTGGCCTGCATCCTGCCCTTCTCGACGCTGCCCTGCATGCCCTCATCACTGCCAGCACTGACAAGGGCAATGGTGGGGGGACGGGGTTGCCGTTTGTGTGGTCGGGGGTGCGGCTGCTGGCCGGGGGTGCGCGCCACCTGCGGGTGGTGCTGGCGCCCGGGTCGGGCGGGGTCTCGGTGGCGGCGTTTGACGGTGTCGGTCAGCCGGTGCTGGCGGCGCGGTCACTGGTGCTGCGGGAGGCGTCGGCTGGTGAGCTCACCGGTACTGGTCGGCAGGTGCGGCAGTCGTTGTTCACGGTGGATTGGGTTCCGCTGCCTGCCCCGCAGGACTCTGACACCGCCGTGGTGCAGTGGGTGCGGCATGGTGAGTCGGTCGGGTCCGAGGCGGCTTCGGTGGCGGTGGTGCCGGCTGCCCGATCGGGGGTTCCGGTACCGGAGGCGGCTCAGTTGGCTGTTGCGACGGTGTTGGGTTGGGTGCAGGAGTGGCTGGCCGATCCCGAGACCGACAACGCGCGGTTGGTGATCTGGACCCAGGGCGCGGCCACCGGGCAGGATCTGGCGGGCGCG
>NZ_JBAGKC010000137.1:0-910 GCF_037034245.1 Streptomyces sp. CA2R106 | reverse complement strand
CTTCGGCCAGTAGTGCTGCCGCTGGAACGCATACGTCGGCAAAGCCACCCTCCGGGCCCCACCCTCCCCACCATTCACCGCGGCCCAGTCCACCTCGACACCCGCCACATACAAACCCGCCAGCGCACGCAACGCCGTCTCGGGCTCATCCTGACCACCACGCAACGCCGGAACCCACGTCCCCGCATCCCCATCCGCCATCGCCGACAACGCACCATCCGGACCCAACTCGACAAACACACCCACACCCTGAGCCCGCATCGCCACCACCACATCACGAAAACGAACCGTGTCCCGCACATGCCCCACCCAATAAGCCGGATCCGTCACATCCGCACCCGGCGTCCCCGACACCAAAGCAATCCGCGGCTCACGACACGTCACCCCACCCACAACCCGCCCGAACTCCTCCAACACCGGATCCATCAACGGCGAATGGAACGCATGACTCACCCGCAACCGACGAGCCCGCCCACCCCCCTCCCGCCACAACCCCACCACCTCATCCACCACCGACTCAACACCCGAAACCACCGTCTGCCGCACACCATTAACCGCCGCAACCGCCACACCCTCACGCCCGGAAACCAACTCGGCAACCTGCTCCGACGACGCGTCCAACGCCGCCATCGCCCCACCAGCCGGCAACCCCTGCATCAAACGACCACGCGCCGCAACCACCGCACACGCATCCGCCAAATCCCACACCCCCGCCACATACGCAGCCGTCACCTCACCAATCGAATGACCCGCCACACACTGCGGCACCACACCCCACGACGACCACAACCGGAACAACGCCACCTGCACCGCAAACAAACCCGCCTGCGCAAACACCGTCTGATCCAACTCCGGACCACCCGCCGCAATCACCTCACGCAACGAACCAGGCAACAACCCATCCAACACA
>NZ_JBAGKC010000136.1:0-941 GCF_037034245.1 Streptomyces sp. CA2R106 | reverse complement strand
TGCCCGTTCGGCATACCTCGTCGTGCCGGACTCGTCGGACCGTTCGATCAGCTCCATGCCGCGGCCCATGCTTCCCAGCACGGTGCGGTCGCGGAAGGGCGGTCGGCCATCGTCCGGCCATCGCGCGGTAACTGTGTGCCCGTGGTGGGGAACACCGGCGCCCGTGGTGACGGCGGTGCCGGCGGTGCCGGCGCCGCCGGTGACGACGCTTCCGGAGGCGCCCGGGACCGCGGTCCGCGGCGCGCGCCAGTTACCTCGCAGTGGACGACCGATGGCCGACCACCCTTCACAGGACAGCGCGGGGCCAGCAAACATGAGGGCGCGACGGGCCCGGCAGCGACGAAGACAGGGTGATCCTCGACGGTCGGCCGGATATGAGCACACCGCTCTCTGACGACACATCACATCCTCCTGCGCAAGTACGTTTCCGCGATAGCGCGATACACAGAAGATGAAAAAGGTGACAGTCAATGGGGTACGTGTTCTCGCTGGTTCTCAGCCGGGAGATTACCGAGGACGAAATGACCACCCTGAAGGCGAGTTGCACCGGCGCTGCCGAATTCGGCACCGACGTGCTTCCGACCGACACCGAAGTCACCGTCACCAGGATGGACTTCGATGATGCCGTGTCCCCGACGCTGGCCGACGCCATCGAATCAGCTCTTGCGGCGGTGACGGAGTTGCCGGAGATCAGGGTCTCCGAGCTCACCGTCCCGGGGCAGCCGGTCGGCGATGAGGGCGCCGAGGCCAAGGAGCCCGTGGCCGCCGCTGCCGGTACGGACTGAGCGCGGACCGGTCTTCGCGCCGGCGATCCTGGAACGGTGCTGAGGGGACCGTCCGTGGCCAGGGGGCCTGTTCGCCCGTCGAACCCGCCGGGCCGGGGCGTCATCGGCTTCCCGGAGACCGAGGCCGGCCTGCCGTGCAGGGTGGCCGAACGGGCG
>NZ_JBAGKC010000135.1:0-960 GCF_037034245.1 Streptomyces sp. CA2R106 | reverse complement strand
CGAGGTCGCGGTCGCTGCGGTGAACGGTCCGGACTCGGTCGTGGTGTCCGGTGCGGTCGAAGCGGTGAACGCGCTGGTGGAGTTGTGGCGCGAGCGCGGGCATCGGGTGCGTCCGTTGCGGGTGTCGCACGCGTTCCACTCGCCGGCGATGGACCCGGTGCTGACAGAGCTCGAAGCGGTCGCCGACGGGATCAGGTTCAGTCGTCCGGAGGTGATGTGGGCGGGTGCTCTGACCGGTGAGTTGGTGTCGGAGCCGGAGGCTGGTTACTGGCCCGGGCAGGTGCGGCAGGCGGTGCGTTTCGCCGACGCCGTCGCGGCCCTTGCCAGGGAAGGCGTCTCCGTCTTCCTGGAGGTCGGCCCGGACGGTTCGTTGTCTTCCCTCGGTCCGGATGCGGTGGCCGTCGTGGAGGGTGTGGAGCCTGCGTTCGTGCCGCTCCAGCGTCGTACCGATGAGGGCGTGACCGGCCTGGCGGTCGGGTTGGCCCGGGCGTTCGTCGAGGGTGCGCCGGTGGACTGGAAGCGGGTGCTTCCGCAGGGCGAGGCGGTGGAGCTGCCGACGTATGCCTTCCGCCACCAGCGGTTCTGGCCCGAGGGCGTCGTCTCCCTCGCGCCGCCCGCAGCCGGGGGCGGCGCCGACCGGATCGTGGCCAGCACCAAGGCGGAGGCCGAGTTCTGGGCCGCCGTCGAAGGGGAGGACCTCGCCCGTCTCACCGAGACCCTCGACGTCGACGGCGCCCTCTCCTTCCGGGAGGTGCTGCCGGCCCTGGCGTCCTGGCGGCGCCGCGAGTTGGACCGGTCGCTGACCGCGAACTGGCGTTACCGCACCTCGTGGACGGCTGTCCCGGAACCCGACGCGGCCGTGCTGTCGGGCACATGGCTGCTCGTGGTGCCGGCCGGCGCCGAGGGCGAGGCACGGCAGCGGTGTGCCGACGCGCTGGCGGCCCGCGGTGCCGAGGCCGT
>NZ_JBAGKC010000134.1:0-989 GCF_037034245.1 Streptomyces sp. CA2R106 | reverse complement strand
CACCCGCAGACTCCGGCCCCACCTCCGAGACAAACTCCTCCCCCTCCAGGGCCTGTCCGTCGTCGGCAGACCCGTCCAGGACAGGGGCCTGCTGCGCGGGCTGTTCGAGGATGAGGTGGACGTTGGTGCCGCTGATCCCGAACGCCGACACACCCGCCCGCCGAGGACCAGAACCCGCCGGCCACTTGCGAGGGGCGGTCAGCAACTCGACTGCTCCCGCCGACCAATCCACATGCGACGACGGGGCGTCGACGTGCAGGGTCTGCGGAAGCATCCCGTGCCGCATCGCCTGCACCATCTTGATCACACCCGCCACACCCGCAGCCGCCTGCGTGTGACCGATATTCGACTTCACCGACCCCAACAACAACGGACGCGCCGGATCACGATCCTGCCCATACGTCGCCAGCAACGCCTGCGCCTCAATCGGATCACCCAACGCCGTACCAGTGCCATGCGCCTCCACCACATCCACATCACCCGGCTGCAACCCCGCACTCGCCAACGCCGCCCGAATCACCCGCTGCTGGGAGGGACCATTCGGCGCCGACAGACCATTACTGGCCCCGTCCTGGTTGATCGCGCTACCGGCTACCACCGCCAGCACCCGGTGCCCGCGCGCGCGAGCGTCCGACAACCGCTCCAGCACCACGACGCCAACGCCCTCACCCCACCCGGTGCCATCAGCGGCCTCCGCGAACGGCTTGCACCGCCCATCGCTGGCCAATCCCCGCTGCCGCGCAAACTCCGCGAACGCCCTCGGGGTGGCCATGACCGTGACCCCACCGGCCAACGCCAGCGAGCACTCACCCGACCGCAGCGCCTGCGCCGCTAGGTGAATTGCCGTCAACGACGACGAACACGCCGTATCGATCGAAACCGCGGGACCCTGCAACCCCAGCGCATACGCCACCCGACCCGACGCCACACTCGCCATGGTCCCGGTCAGCGCATATCCGTCCGCACCGTCCTGCCCACCGGGCAGCCCC
>NZ_JBAGKC010000133.1:0-1000 GCF_037034245.1 Streptomyces sp. CA2R106 | reverse complement strand
GGAGTGCGCCACGAAATCCGTGGACGGAATACGCCACCGCATCGCCCTGCGCGCGGCCAGTTGGCGTTCGAAGTCCGCCAACGCCTCCGGTTCGCCGGAGACCACGACGGCGGCAGGACCGTTCACGGCAGCCACCGACAGTCGGCCGTCGAAGCCGTCGACCAGTTCCTGCACGGCGGCGGCCGGCATGACCACGGACACCATCGACCCGGCCACCGACAGCCCCGACAGCGCACGCGAACGCGCCGCCACCACATGGGCCGCGTCCTCCAACGACAGCATCCCCGCCACCGTCGCCGCCGCGATCTCACCCTGCGAGTGGCCGACGACGGCGTCGGGAGTGACCCCCGCCGCTTCCCAGACCGCGGCAAGGGAGACCATCACCGCCCACAGCGCGGGCTGCACGACCTCCGCGGCCTCCAACTCGGGCGCACCCTCCGCACCCATCAGCACGTCACGCAGCGACCACTCCACATGCGGGGCGAGAGCCGTCTCGCACTCCGCCAGACGCGCGGCGAACAACGGGGAGGCGCCCAGCAGTTCACGCCCCATCCCGATCCACTGCGTACCCTGACCCGCGAACACGAACGCCGTACGACCAGCCGGGCGGGCGGTGCCGGTGACGACCGACGGCGCCCCGGTCCCCGCGGCCAGGCACCGCACCCCGTCCACGAACCCGTCCCGGTCCCCGGCGACCACCACCGCACGGTGCTCGAACACCGAACGCGTGGCAGCCAACGACCAGGCCACGTCGGTGGGTTCGGCCTCGGGGCGGGCGGCGGCCCAGGCGTGGAGCCGTTCGGCCTGGGCGGCGAGCCCGTCGGCGGTGCGGCCGGACACCAGCCACGCGCCGGCCTCGCCGTCGCCCAGCAGCGCGGGCGCGGCGGGGGCGTCGGCCGCCCCGGGGTCGGAGTCGTGGTCGGGGGCCGGGGCCGGGGCCGGGGCCGGGGCCTCTTCCAGGATGACGTGGACGTTGGTGCCGCTCATGCCGAACGCGGAC
>NZ_JBAGKC010000132.1:0-1012 GCF_037034245.1 Streptomyces sp. CA2R106 | reverse complement strand
GCCCGCGCCGACTGCGTCCGCACCCCGAACCGCCAGCTCCACAAAGCCCGTTCCGGGAAAGAGCACCGTGCCGTGCACCGCGTGATCCCGCAACCACGGCTGCGCCCGCAACGACAATCGCGACGTCAGGACGACCGTGCCCGAACCCGGCACCGCCACCACCGCACCCAGCAACGGATGCTCCGCAGACACCAGCCCCGCCGCCGCCACATCCCCCGCCACCAACGACGGCTCCGGCCAGAACCGACGCCGCTGGAACGCATACGTCGGCAAACTCACCCGCCCCGACACCCGGCCTGCGAAGAGCCCGTCCCACCGGACCGGCACCCCACGGACGAACAGTTCGGCCGCGGACAGCAGGAACCGGTCCATGCCCCCTTCGTTACGGCGCAGGGTGCCCGTCGCCACGGTGTCCTCACCGAGGGTGTCCTGCACGGCCATGGTGAGGACCGGGTGCGGGCTGACCTCGACGAAGGCGGTGAAGCCGTCGGCTGCGAGGGCCCGGGTCGCCTGCTCAAACTCCACGGTCTGGCGCAGATTGCGGTACCAGTAACCGGCGTCCAGGGTGGAGGTGTCAATGCGCTCACCCGACACGGAGGAGTACATGGGCACGGGGGACGTGACCGGGCCCAACTCAGCCAGATCGGCGAGGACCTGGGCCTCGATCAGCTCCACGTACGCCGAGTGGGACGCGTAGTCCACGGGCACCTTACGGGCCCGCACTTCCCGCTCCTCGCACCGGGCGATCAGCGCGTCCAGTTCCTCCACCGGACCCGCCACCACCACCGCACCCGGACCATTGACCACGGCGACGGACACGTTCTCCGGCAGCAACTCCCGTACGGCGTCCACCGGCAGCGACACCGCCACCATGCCACCCTTACCCGCCAACTCCCCCGCGATAGCGCGGCTCCGCAACGCCACCACCCGCGCACCGTCATCCAGTGACAGCCCACCCGCGACAACGGCTGCCGCGATCTCACCCTGCGAATGCCCCACCACCGCAGCCGGC
>NZ_JBAGKC010000131.1:0-1027 GCF_037034245.1 Streptomyces sp. CA2R106 | reverse complement strand
CCCACCACCCCGCGACCCCCGCCGACAACGAGAGCAAGACCGATCTCCCGTGATCCGCCACTGGAAGATCGCCCTCATCGCCGGCTGGACCGGCATCGCCCTGATCGCGCTGCTGGCCCTCGCCTGCGGACTCGTCCTCGGCCTGGCCATCGCCAGCCAACCCGCCCCCTGATGCAGGAGCCGTACAACAAACCGCCGGCGTGATGCCGGCGATTGAACAGCTTGGGAGCAGGGATGCCACAACGTGCTGGGACTCGGCCCAGAAGGCTCTGCCAGGAACCGGCGGCCGTCACGTGGGCCCGCGAAAGGGAGGGGCTGACCAAGCGTGCCCTGGCCGCTCGGGTCGGGATCTCCGAGCAGCTCATGGGCGACATCGAGTCAGGCCGGCGCAACGCCACGCCCGCCAATCTGATCAAGATCGCCCAGCCGCTGAACTGCCCACTCGTGGTCCTGGAACGCAAGCGCGGGGACGTCGTTGCCGATGCTGACGGCTGACGGCTGACCACAACGTCCTTCACCTCCGATGTGATTGGAGTGTCACCGTGTCAGAGTTATCTCCTTCGCTCCACGCCGACCTGGAGTCGGCCTACGTGGCCCTGCTGCGCCAAGCGACGGCCGCGCCGGAGTTCCGCATTGCGCCGCGCGGCAACGCGGCCCGGGAGATCATCGGCGTCGGCGTCCGTATCGCTGATCCGCGACAGCGGTTGCCGTACCTGGCCGCACGGAAGGCCAATCCGGTGTTCCACTTCGCCGAAGCCTTGTGGTACCTGGCGGGGCGGCGGGACCTGGAGATGATCGGCCACTACGCCCCGTCGATGGCTTCCAGCTCCCGTGACGGCGTGACCATCCTGGGGTCGGCGTACGGCGCGCGGATCTTCTCTCCGGCCCCCGGCAACGACGTGGCACCGTTCGACCGGGTGCTGGAGCTGCTGCGGCGGGAGACCGACAGCAAGCGCGCGTTCATCCCCGTACTCACCGCCGACGAGCTGGCCGGGACGGAGTCCAACCCCGACATGGCGTGCCTGGC
>NZ_JBAGKC010000130.1:0-1031 GCF_037034245.1 Streptomyces sp. CA2R106 | reverse complement strand
GGGCGAAGCTGAGAACTTAAGCGCCAGTAAACGGCGGTGGTAACTATAACCATCCTAAGGTAGCGAAATTCCTTGTCGGGTAAGTTCCGACCTGCACGAATGGCGTAACGACTTCTCGACTGTCTCAACCATAGGCCCGGTGAAATTGCACTACGAGTAAAGATGCTCGTTTCGCGCAGCAGGACGGAAAGACCCCGGGACCTTTACTATAGCTTGATATTGGTGTTCGGTTCGGCTTGTGTAGGATAGGTGGGAGACTTTGATCATCGAGCGCCAGCTTGGTGGGAGTCGTCGTTGAAATACCACTCTGGTCGTGCTGGATGTCTAACCTCGGTCCGTGATCCGGATCAGGGACAGTGTCTGGTGGGTAGTTTAACTGGGGCGGTTGCCTCCTAAAGGGTAACGGAGGCGCCCAAAGGTTCCCTCAGCCTGGTTGGCAATCAGGTGTTGAGTGTAAGTGCACAAGGGAGCTTGACTGTGAGACTGACGGGTCGAGCAGGTACGAAAGTAGGGACTAGTGATCCGGCGGTGGCTTGTGGAAGCGCCGTCGCTCAACGGATAAAAGGTACCCCGGGGATAACAGGCTGATCTTCCCCAAGAGTCCATATCGACGGGATGGTTTGGCACCTCGATGTCGGCTCGTCGCATCCTGGGGCTGGAGTCGGTCCCAAGGGTTGGGCTGTTCGCCCATTAAAGCGGTACGCGAGCTGGGTTTAGAACGTCGTGAGACAGTTCGGTCCCTATCCGCTGCGCGCGTTGGAGTCTTGAGAAGGGCTGTCCCTAGTACGAGAGGACCGGGACGGACGAACCTCTGGTGTGCCAGTTGTTCTGCCAAGGGCATGGCTGGTTGGCTACGTTCGGGAGGGATAACCGCTGAAAGCATCTAAGCGGGAAGCCTGCTTCGAGATGAGGGCTCCCACCCACTTGATGGGGTAAGGCTCCCAGTAGACGACTGGGTTGATAGGCCGGATGTGGAAGCCTCGTGAGGGGTGGAGCTGACCGGTACTAATAGGCCGAGGGCTTGTCCATGT
>NZ_JBAGKC010000129.1:0-1041 GCF_037034245.1 Streptomyces sp. CA2R106 | reverse complement strand
AGCGAAACGGACCGCCGCACGAACGTGCTCGACCCAGTACTCCGGCGCGGCGATCTCCGCGCCGACCACAGCACCCGTCACCGTGGACACAAACGGAACCGACGGCTCCCGGAACTCCAGGCCCGCCACGACCGTACGGAACTCCGCCACCATCGGCTCCATCAACGGGGAATGGAACGCGTGACTCACCGCGAGCCGCTTCACCCGGCGGCCTTGCTCAGCCAGCTTCTCCGCCACCTGCTCGACGGCTTGCTCCGCACCCGACATCACCACCGACTGCGGCCCGTTGACCGCCGCCACACCCACGGTGTCCGTTACGCCTTCCAGCAGCTCACGCACCTCCACCTCGGTCGCCTCGACCGCCACCATCGCCCCACCCGCAGGAAGCTCCTGCATCAACCGGCCCCGCGCCGCCACCAGCACACACGCGTCCCGCAACGACAACACGCCCGTCACGTGCGCCGCCGCGATCTCACCGATCGAATGCCCCGCCACCGCATCCGGCCGTATCCCCCACGACGCCAGGAGCCGGAACAACGCCACTTCGACGGCGAACAGTGCCGGTTGCGTGAACTCCGTACGCGCCAGCGCCTCCGCGTCCTCACCCCACATCACCTCACGCATCGGACGCGCCATCACCGCGTCCAACTCCGCACACACCTCGTCCAACGCCCCCCGGAACACCGGAAACACGTCATACAACTCCCGGCCCATCCCTAGCCGCTGCGCACCCTGCCCCGTGAACAGGAACGCGGATGTCCCTTCCAACACGGGACCCGACGGCTCCAACGTGCCTAGCTTGTCGAGGAGTTCGGCCCGGTCCGCGCCGACGATGACGGCGCGGTGCTCCAACGCCCCGCGGGTCGTCGCCAGCGAGAACGCGACGTCCAGCGGCCGCAGTTCGGGCCGCCCGGCGACGTACGACCGCACGCTCTCCGCCTGCGCCCGCAAGCCCTCGGGGGAAGCCGCAGAGACCACCCAGGGCACCACGTCCCCGAGCTGCGGCTCATCCGCCTCCTCGGCCGCCACGACCAACGGCGG
>NZ_JBAGKC010000128.1:0-1048 GCF_037034245.1 Streptomyces sp. CA2R106 | reverse complement strand
GGCCTGGTCGTGCAGAACGCGCCCGGCGGCGACTTCGCCCTGCCGGGACTGGAGGTCTCCGGGGTCGCGGTGCTCACCGGGACCGCGCGGCTCGACCTGACCTTCGGGTTCGCGGAGGAGTTCGGCCCCGACGGCGCGCCGGCGGGCCTGGCCGGTTCCGTCGAGTACAGCACCGACCTGTTCGACCGCCCGACCGTCGAGGCCCTGGCCGCCCGGCTGACCAGACTGCTGGCCGAGGTCGCGGCCGCCCCCGGCCGGCCGATCGGCGCGATCGAGCTGCTGTCCGCCGAGGAGCGCCGCGAGGCGCTGCCGGCCGGCCCCGAGGAGGCGGCCCGCGCGAGCCTGCCCGAGCTGTTCGCCGCGCAGGTGGCGGCGGCGCCGGACGCGGTCGCGCTGGTCTGCGGTGACACCGAGCTGACGTATCGTCAACTCGACGTGCGCGCCAACCGGTTCGCGCATGAGCTGATCGCCCGGGGAGTGGGCCCGGAGCAGGTGGTGGCGGTGGCGCTGCCGCGGTCGGTGGAGTCGGTGGTCGCGGTACTGGGCGTGCTGAAGGCGGGCGCGGCCTATCTGCCGCTGGACCCGGCGTACCCGGCCGCCCGGATCGCGTTCATGCTGGCGGACGTGCGGCCCTCGGTCGTGGTCGAGGACGTGGCGGCCGTCGCCGCGTCGGCCGGCCGGCCCGAGACCGATCCGCGGGTTCCGCTCGATGTGCGGCACCCGGCGTACGTGATCTACACCTCGGGCTCGACCGGCCGCCCCAAGGGCGTCGTCGTCAGCCACGCGGGCGTGTCGGGCCTGGTCGCCGCCCAGGCCGGCCGGCTCGGCGTGACCCGGGGCAGCCGGGTGCTCCAGTTCGCCTCGCCCAGCTTCGACGCGGCCTTCTGGGACCTGTGCGGCGCGCTGCTGAGCGGCGCCGCCCTCGTCCTCGCCCCCGGCACCTCACCGCTGGAGGCCCTCACCGACCCGAGCACCCCCGTCACCCATGTCACGCTGCCGCCCTCGGCGCTGGCCGCCCTGGACGGCGCCGGGATCACCGCGACCACCG
>NZ_JBAGKC010000127.1:0-1049 GCF_037034245.1 Streptomyces sp. CA2R106 | reverse complement strand
TGCCGGTCGGGGCGTCGAGCCAGTAGCGCTGGTGCTGGAACGCATACGTCGGCAACTCCACCACCCCCGCCCCAGGCACCACCGCCGACCAATCCACCGACACCCCCGCCACCCACGCCTCACCCAACGACGCCAACAACCGCCGCACCCCACCCTCACCCCGACGCAACGACCCACACACCACACCCCGCACCCCCACCGACTCCAACACCTCCGACACCCCCACCGCCAACACCGGATGCGCACTCACCTCCACAAACGCATCAAACCCCCGCCGCACCAACTCCCGCACCGTCTCCTCAAAACGCACCGTCTGCCGCAAATTCCGATACCAATACCCCCCATCCAAACCCCCCACCCCAAACAACCCACCCGTCACCGTCGAATAAAACGGCACCCCATTACCCCCACCCACAACCACCTCACCCAACACACCCGCCAACTCCTCCTCCACCCCCTCCACAAACACCGAATGCGACGCATAATCCACCGCAACACGCCGCACCCGAACCCCCTCACCCTCCAACCCACCCACAAACTCCTCCAACGCCCCCACCTCACCACACACCACACACAACGACGGACCATTCACCGCCGCCAACGACAACCGCCCCTCCCACCCCACCAAACGAGACCGCACCCCCTCCACACCCAGCCCCACCGACGCCATACCACCCCGACCCGCCAACAACCCACCAATCACCCCACTCCGCAACGCCACCACCCGCGCACCCTCACGCAACGACAACCCACCCGCCACCACCGCCGCCGCAATCTCCCCCTGCGAATGCCCCACCACCGCACCCGGCACCACCCCACACGCCCGCCACACCGCCGCCAACGACACCATCACCGCCCACAACACCGGCTGCACCACATCCACCCGCCCCAACGCCACCTCATCACCCAACACCTCCAACAAATCCCACTCCACAAACTCACCCAACACCCGCCCACACTCCACCATCGACGCCGCGAACACCGGCGACGACCCCAACAACTCCACCGCCATCCCCACCCACTGCGACCCCTGCCCCGGAAACACGAAC
>NZ_JBAGKC010000126.1:0-1057 GCF_037034245.1 Streptomyces sp. CA2R106 | reverse complement strand
ATCCTCGCCGTGCAGAACGCGCCGATGGGGCGCTTCTCACTGCCCGGCCTGGACGTCGCCACCTACGCGGTCGCGACCGGCACCGCCAAGTTCGACCTCGGTGTGAGCCTGGCCGAGCAGTTCGCCGCCGACGGCAGCCCGGCCGGCGTCGCCGGCACCGCCGAGTACGCCACCGACCTGTTCGACCGCTCGACGGTCACCGCCCTGGTCCGCCGCTGGACGCGCCTGCTGCGGGCCGTCACCGCCGACCCGGAGCAGCCGATCGGCGCGATCGGCCTGCTCGACGCCGACGAGCGGCACCGGCTGCTGGAGCAGGACAACGCGACCGATCGGGATGTCGCCGCCCTCCCGCTGCCGCGGGCCTTCGGGGCGCGGGCGGCGGCGGTGCCGGACACGGTCGCGCTGGTCCGCGGTGACACCGAGCTGACGTATCGTCAACTCGACGCGTGGGCCAACCGGTTCGCGCATGAGCTGATCGCCCGGGGGGTGGGCCCGGAGCAGGTGGTGGCGGTGGCGCTGCCGCGGTCGGTGGAGTCGGTGGTCGCCGCCCTGGGCGTGTGGAAGGCCGGCGCGGCCTACCTGCCGGTGGACCCGGCGTACCCGGCCGCCCGGATCGCGTTCATGCTGGCGGACGCGCGGCCCTCGGTCGTGGTCGACGACATCGCGACGGTGGCCGAGACCACCGCTCGGCCCGAGACCGATCCGCGGGTTCCGCTCGATGTGCGGCACCCGGCGTACGTGATCTACACCTCGGGCTCGACCGGCCGCCCCAAGGGCGTCGTCGTCAGCCACGCGGGCGTGGCAAGCCTGGTCGCAGCCCAGGTCGAGCGCTTCGCGATCGAACCCGGCAGCCGGGTCCTCCAGTTCGCCTCGTCCAGCTTCGACGCCTCCGTGTCGGAGATCTGCACCGCCCTGCTGTGCGGCGCCACCCTGGTGCTGCCACCCGCCGCCGATCCGCTCGCCGCCCTCACCGACGCGCGCCTGCACGTCACCCATGCCACGGTCCCCCCGTCGGTGCTCGCCGCCGTGCCGGAGGGCGCGTTGAGCCTCTCGACGC
>NZ_JBAGKC010000124.1:0-1123 GCF_037034245.1 Streptomyces sp. CA2R106 | reverse complement strand
CTGCGGGCGAACCTCACCCACGCCACCCACACCATCCGCGCCAAACGCGCCACCGCCGTCAGCGAACTCCCCGACTGGCCCCAACTCCGCGAAACCGGCGCCGCCGTCAAAGACCACACCCTCCACCACCTCGACCACTACCTCCTCCAACTCGAAGCAGCCGTCACCCAAGCCGGCGGCACCGTCCACTGGGCCACCGACGCCCACGAAGCCAACCGCATCACCACCGACATCATCAAAGCCACCGGCGAAACCGAAGTCGTCAAAGTCAAATCCATGGCCACCCAGGAAACCGGCCTCAACGAAGCCCTCGCCCACCACGGCATCCACGCCTACGAAACCGACCTCGCCGAACTCATCGTCCAACTCGCCGACGACCGCCCCTCCCACATCCTCGTCCCCGCCATCCACAAAAACCGCACCGAAATCCGCGACATCTTCACCCAGCACATGGCCGACTGGGGCCGCCCCGCACCCCACCACCTCACCGACAACCCCACCGACCTCGCCGAAGCCGCCCGCCTCCACCTCCGCGAAAAATTCCTCACCACCAAAATCGCCATCTCCGGCGCCAACTTCATGATCGCCGAAACCGGCACCCTCGTCGTCGTCGAATCCGAAGGCAACGGCCGCATGTGCCTCACCCTCCCCGACACCCTCATCTCCATCGTCGGCATCGAAAAAACCATCCCCACCTTCCACGACCTCGACACCCTCCTCCAAACCCTCCCCCGCTCCTCCACCGCCGAACGCATGAACCCCTACACCACCATGTGGACCGGCACCACACCCCACGACGGCCCCACGAACTTCCACCTCATCCTCCTCGACAACGGCCGCACCGACACCCTCGCCGACCCCACCGGACGCCAAACCCTCCGCTGCATCCGCTGCTCCGCCTGCCTCAACGTCTGCCCCGTCTACGAACGCGCCGGCGGCCACGCCTACGGCTCCCCCTACCCCGGCCCCATCGGCGCCATCCTCACCCCCCAACTACGCGGCACCACCACCCCCCTCGACGCCTCCCTCCCCTACGCCTCCACCCTCTGCGGCGCCTGCTACGACGTCTGCCCCGTCGCCATCAACATCCCCGAAATCCTCGTCCACCTCCGCGAACGCGTCG
>NZ_JBAGKC010000123.1:0-1130 GCF_037034245.1 Streptomyces sp. CA2R106 | reverse complement strand
CCTCCGACTACGTCTCCGGGCTCATGGCCGGAGGCGGCGGCCCGGAGCTGGAGGGCTTCCGGATGACCGGCGGCACCACGAGCGTCGTCTCCGGCCGAGTCGCCTACAGCCTCGGCCTGGAGGGCCCCGCGGTCTCCGTCGACACCGCCTGCTCCTCCTCCCTGGTGGCGATGCACCTCGCCGCCCAGGCGCTGCGCTCCGGCGAGTGCTCGCTCGCCCTGGCCGGCGGCGTCACCGTCATGGCGGGCCCCTTCCTGCTGGTGGAGTTCTCCCGGCAGCGCGGGCTGGCCGCCGACGGCCGCTGCAAGTCCTACGCGGAAGGCGCCGACGGCACCGGCTTCTCGGACGGCCTCGGCCTCATCGTCCTGGAACGGCTCTCCGACGCCCGCCGCCTGGGGCACAACGTGCTCGCGGTGCTGCGCGGCTCCGCGATCAACCAGGACGGCGCGTCCAACGGCCTGACCGCGCCCAGCGGCCCGGCTCAGGAGCGGGTGATCCGGGCGGCGCTGGCCTCGGCGGGGCTGCGGCCGGACCAGGTCGACGCGGTCGAGGGCCACGGCACCGGCACCAAGCTCGGCGACCCGATCGAGGCGCACGCCTTGCTCGCCACGTACGGGCAGCGCCGCGCGGACGACCAGCCGCTGTGGCTCGGCTCGATCAAGTCCAACATCGGCCACTCCTCGACGGCGGCCGGTGTCGCGGGCGTCATCAAGATGGTCCAGGCGCTGCGGCACCAGCAGCTCCCGGCCACCCTGCACGTCGACGCCCCGTCCTCGAACATCGACTGGGACGCCGGCTCGGTCAAGCTGCTGACCGACGCGCAGCCCTGGCCGGCGGGCGAACGGGTCCGCCGCGCGGGCGTCTCGTCCTTCGGCGTCAGCGGCACCAACGCCCACGTCATCATCGAAGAGGCCCCGGCCGTCGCCGAGGAGCCCGCGCCGCAGGTCGAGAAGGTCCTGCCGGCGGTGCCGGTGGTGGTGTCGGCGAAGGACGAGGCGGCGCTGCGGGCCCAGGCGGGGCGGCTGCGCGAATTCCTCGTCGCGCGGCCGGAGATCGGGCTGCTGGACACCGGCTACTCGGCCGCGACGACCCGGGCTCACCTCGAACACGGCGCCGTCTTCTCCGCCGCC
>NZ_JBAGKC010000122.1:0-1147 GCF_037034245.1 Streptomyces sp. CA2R106 | reverse complement strand
CCCGCGGGCGTAGACGGTGCCGACGCGCTCCGGGTCCGGATCGTACAGCCGCTCCAGGTCCCAGCCGCGGTCCCCGGGCAGCCCCGATATCGCGTCCCGGCCGGAAGCGACCAGGTCCCACAGGCCCTCGGGCGAGTTCGCGCCGCCCGGGTAGCGGCAGGCCATGCCGACGATCGCCAGCGGCTCGTCCGCGTCGGCCCGCCGCCGGGCCGGGGTGCGGGTGGCCGGTGTCTTCGCGGCGCCCTCGTCCGTACCCGACACCTGCGTCACCAGGAAGCGCGCCACCGCCAGGGAGGTCGGGTGGTCGAAGACCAGGGTCGCGGGCAGCTTGAGGCCCGTGGCCTGGGCGAGCCGGTTGCGCAGCTCGACCGAGGAGAGCGAGTCGAAGCCCTGCTCCTTGAACGCCCGCCCCGCGTCGACCGCCGAGGCCGACGCGTGCCCGAGCACCGCCGCCACCTGCGCGGTCACCAGGTCCAGCGTCACGCGCTCCCACTGCTCGCGGTCCACGCCGGACAGCCGCGTGGCGAGCGAACCACCCGCGCCCGTACGGCTCTTGCGGCCCGGTGCGCGGACCAGTCCGGCCAGCAGCGGCACCGCGGTGCCCGCCCGCGCCTGCTCCCGCAGCGCCGCCAGGTCCAGCCGCACCGGCGCGACCAGCGCGGCATCCACCTTCTGGGCCGCGTCCAGCAGTTCGAGCCCCAGCTCCGAGGAGAGCGGCAGGACGCCCATGCGCTCCAGCCGGGCGAGCTGCCCGGCGTCCAGCTCGCCGGTCATGCCGGTCTCGGCCGCCCACAGGCCCCACGCCAGCGACACCGCCGGCCGGCCCGCGGCCCGCCGCCGCGCCGCCAGCGCGTCCAACCCGGCGTTCGCCGCAGCGTAGTTGCCCTGACCGGCACTCCCGATCAACGCCGCCACCGAGGAGAAGAGCACGAACGACCGCAGCTCCGCGTCCGCCGTCAACTCGTCCAGCAGCACCGCCGCGTCCAGCTTCGGCCGCATCACACGGTCCACCTGCTCGGCCGTCATCGACGCCACCAGGCCGTCGTCGATCACACCCGCCGCGTGCACGACGCCGACGAGCGGGACCTCCAACGAGCCGAGCAGCGCCGTCAGTTGCTCCCGGTCCGCCACGTCGCAGGCCGCCACC
>NZ_JBAGKC010000121.1:0-1152 GCF_037034245.1 Streptomyces sp. CA2R106 | reverse complement strand
CTGTTCGCGGAAGTGCTGGGCCTGCCGCGGGTCTTCGCCGACGACGACTTCTTCGCGCTGGGCGGGCACTCCCTGCTCGCCACCCGGCTGGTCTCCCGGGTCCGGGCGACCCTCGGCGTCGAACTGGAGCTGCGCGCCCTGTTCCGCGCCCCGACCCCCGCCGGGGTGGCGGCCGGGCTGCGGCACGCCGAGGTCGCGCGGCAGTCCCTGGTGCCGCGGCCGCGCCGCGAGCCGATGCCGCTGTCCTTCGCGCAGCGCCGGCTGTGGTTCCTCCAGCAGTTCGGCGCGCCGAGCGCCACCTACCACATGCCGCTGGCGCTGCGGCTGTCCGGCGACCTCGACCGGGCCGCGCTGAGCGCCGCCGTCGCGGACGTGGTGGCCCGGCACGAGACGCTGCGCACCGTCTTCCCGCACACCGCCGGAATCCCGCGCCAGCGGGTGCTGGAGGCCGCCGAGGTCCCGGTCCGGCTGGCCGTGCGCACGGCCGGCGCGGCGCAGGTGCCCGCCCTGCTGCGCGCGGCCGCGGTGCGCGGCTTCGACCTGACCTGCGAAGTGCCGCTGCGGGCCGAGCTGTTCGCCCTGGCGCCGGACGAGCACGTGCTGCTGCTGGTCATGCACCACATCGTCGGCGACGGCTGGTCCATGGGACCGCTCGCCCGCGACCTGGCCGCCGCCTACACCACCCGGCTCGGCGGCGCGGCACCCGTGTGGCCGCCGCTGCCGGTGACCTACGGCGACTACACCCTGTGGCAGCACGACATCCTGGGCGACGAGCACGACGCCGGCTCCGTGTTCGCCCGCCAGGTCGCCTACTGGAAGAAGGCGCTGGCCGGGCTGCCCGAGCAACTGCGCCTGCCCGCCGACCGGCCCCGCCCGGCCGCCATGTCGTACGGCGGCGACGTGCTGGAACTGCGTGTCGACGCCGAACTGCACGCGGCGCTCGTGGAGTTGGCGCGCCGTAGTGGGGCGAGTCTGTTCATGGTGCTCCAGGCGGCGTTGGCGGCGCTGTACACGCGGCTGGGTGCGGGCACGGACATCCCGGTCGGCAGTCCGATCGCGGGGCGTACGGACGAGGCGCTGGACGATCTGGTGGGGTTCTTCGTCAACACGCTGGTGCTGCGGACCGATACGAGCGGTGATCCGTCGTTCGCT
>NZ_JBAGKC010000120.1:0-1152 GCF_037034245.1 Streptomyces sp. CA2R106 | reverse complement strand
TTGTTCGCGGAAGTGCTGGGCCTGCCGCGGGTCTTCGCCGACGACGACTTCTTCGCGCTGGGCGGGCACTCCCTGCTCGCCACCCGGCTCGCGGCCAGGGTGCGTTCGGTGCTCGGCGTCGAACTCGGCCTGCGCGCCCTCTTCCAGGCGCCCACCGTGGCGGGCCTGGCCGGGGCGCTGGCCGGCGCCGACCGCGCCCGCCCGGCGCTGACCGCCCGCGCGCGGCCCGAGGCGGTGCCGCTGTCCTTCGCGCAGCGCCGGCTGTGGTTCCTGCACCGCATGGACGCGGCCGCCGCGACGTACCACATCCCGCTGGCGCTGCGGCTGTCCGGAGACCTCGACCGGCCCGCGCTGGACGGGGCGCTGGCCGACGTCGTGGCCCGGCACGAGAGCCTGCGGACGGTCTTCCAGGAGGTCGGCGGCGTGCCCTGCCAGCGGGTGCTGGACCCGGCCGCGGTCCGGCCGCGGGTCCGGCCGGCCGAGGTGGCGCGCGACGACCTGCCCCGTGCCCTCGCCGAGGCCGCCCGGCGGCCGTTCGACCTGGCCACCCAAGTGCCGCTGCGCGCGGAGCTGTTCGCCCTCGCGCCGGACGAGCACGTGCTGCTGCTGGTCATGCACCACATCGCCGCCGACGGCTGGTCCACCGGCCCGCTCGCCCGCGACCTGGCCGAGGCGTACGCGGCCCGCTGCGAGGGCCGGCCGGCACAGCGGCCGGCGCTGCCGGTGCAGTACGCCGACTACACGCTGTGGCAGCGCGAGCTGCTCGGCGACGCCGACCACCCGGACAGCCGGTTCGCCGAGCAACTCGACTACTGGACAAGGCAGTTGGCCGACCTGCCGGAGCTGATCCGGCTGCCCGCGGACCGGCCCCGCCCGCCCGTCGCCGGCTGGCGCGGCGACCACGTCGACTTCGCGTTCGACGCCGAACTGCACGCGGCGCTGGTGGAGTTGGCGCGCGGTAGTGGGGCGAGTCTGTTCATGGTGCTCCAGGCGGCGTTGGCGGCGCTGTACACGCGGCTGGGTGCGGGCACGGACATCCCGATCGGAAGTCCGATCGCGGGGCGTACGGACGAGGCGCTGGACGATCTGGTCGGGTTCTTCGTCAACACGCTGGTGCTGCGGACCGACACGAGCGGTGATCCGTCGTTCGCG
>NZ_JBAGKC010000119.1:0-1159 GCF_037034245.1 Streptomyces sp. CA2R106 | reverse complement strand
CACACCGTCACCGGCACCTGGACCCACCCCCCGCACACCCCCCTGGACGCCGTCCTCATCCGCCCCGACGGCTACACCGCCTGGACCTCCCCCGGCACCACCCACCACCTCACCCACGCCCTCACCCACTGGTTCGGCACCCGCACCACCGCCCGGCTGGGCTAGGAGCCCTCCGCCTGGGCGGCCACCGACTCCTTGGAGGCACACGTGACGCGCGGCGCCACCGTCTGGTTCACGGGTCTGCCGAGTGCCGGCAAGACCACCATCGCGTACGCACTCGCCGAGCGGCTGCGCGGCGCGGACCGCCGGGTCGAGGTGCTGGACGGCGACGAGATCCGCGCCTTCCTCTCCAGCGGCCTCGGCTTCTCCCGCGCGGACCGCGACACCAATGTGCGGCGGATCGGCTTCGTCGCCGAACTGCTGGCCGCGCACGGGGTGCTGGTGCTGGTCCCGGTGATCGCGCCGTACGCCGACAGCCGCGAGGCGGTCCGCAAACGGCACGAGGCGCGCGGCACCGCCTACCTCGAGGTCCATGTGGCCGCGCCGGTCGAGGTGTGCGCGCGGCGCGACGTCAAGGGCCTGTACGCGCGCCAGGCCGCGGGGCAGCTGACCGGCCTGACCGGGGTGGACGACCCGTACGAGGAACCCGCCGCGCCCGACCTGCGGATCGCGTCGCAGCACCGGACGGTGCCGGAGTCCGTCGCGTCGGCGTACGCGCTGCTGACCGAGCGGGGACTGTCGTGAACGCGCCGCGCACCGGGGTGCCGGGCGGCGGCCGGGGCGCGGGCGTGGGCGCCCCCTTCACGCTGACGCACCTGGACGTGCTGGAGTCCGAGGCGGTGCACATCTTCCGCGAGGTCGCGGGCGAGTTCGAGCGGCCGGTGGTCCTCTTCTCCGGCGGCAAGGACTCGATCGTGATGCTGCACCTGGCGCTCAAGGCGTTCGCGCCCGCCGCGGTGCCCTTCCCGCTGCTGCACGTCGACACCGGCCACAACTTCCCCGAGGTGCTGGACTTCCGCGACCGGACCGTCGCCGCGCACTCGCTGCGGCTGCACGTGGCGAAGGTGCAGGACTACATCGACGACGGGCGGCTGCGCGAGCGCCCCGACGGCACCCGCAACCCGCTCCAGACGGTGCCGCTGACCGACGCCATCCGCGC
>NZ_JBAGKC010000118.1:0-1228 GCF_037034245.1 Streptomyces sp. CA2R106 | reverse complement strand
TACCACCCACGCCACCGCACCCGCAGACTCCGGCCCATCCTGGGTAGGAGCCTCCACGGCAGGGACGTCCAGGGCAGGGACATCCTCTGCAGGCTGCTCGAGGATGAGGTGGACGTTGGTGCCGCTGATCCCGAACGCCGACACACCCGCCCGCCGCGGACCAGAACCCGCCGGCCACTCACGCGGGGCGGTCAGCAGCTCGACTGCTCCGGCCGACCAGTCGACGTGGGAGGACGGGGCGTCGACGTGCAAGGTCTGCGGCAGTATTCCGTGCCGCATCGCCTGCACCATCTTGATCACACCCGCGACACCGGCAGCCGCCTGCGTGTGGCCGATGTTCGACTTCACCGACCCCAGCAACAACGGCCGTGCCGGATCACGGTCCTGCCCGTACGTGGCCAGCAGCGCTTGTGCCTCGATCGGATCACCCAACGCCGTGCCGGTGCCGTGCGCCTCGACCACATCCACATCACCAGCCGCCAGACCCGCGCTTGCCAACGCCTGCTGGATCACCCGCTGCTGGGAGGGACCGTTCGGCGCCGACAGACCGTTACTCGCCCCGTCCTGGTTGATCGCGCTACCGGCTACCACCGCCAGCACCCGGTGCCCGCGCGCGCGAGCGTCCGACAACCGCTCCAGCACCACGACGCCAACGCCCTCACCCCACCCCGTGCCATCAGCGGCCTCCGCAAACGGCTTACACCTCCCATCAGCAGCAAGACCCCGCTGCCGCGCAAACTCCGTGAACGTCCCAGGCGAAGCCATCACCGTGACACCGCCGGCCAACGCGATCCCACACTCACCCGACCGCAACGCCTGCGCCGCCAGGTGAATTGCCGTCAACGACGACGAACACGCCGTATCAATCGAAACCGCAGGACCCTGCAACCCCAACGCATACGCCACCCGACCCGACGCCACACTCGCCGTTGTCCCCGTCAGCCCGTAACCGCCCGCACCGTCCTGCTCCCCGACGCGGTAGCCGGAGGTGATGATGCCGGCATAAACCCCCGTGTCCGTGCCCCGCAACGTCCCCGGGGCAATGCCCGCGTCCTCCAATGCCTCCCAGCACGTCTCCAGCAGCACCCGCTGCTGCGGATCCATCCCCAACGCCTCACGCGGACTGATCCCAAAGAACTCCGCATCGAACCCACCCGCGCCCTCCAAGAACCCACCCACCGGCGCGTAGGCAACCCCCTCATCACCAGACCCGAACAGGCCCGACGTA
>NZ_JBAGKC010000117.1:0-1245 GCF_037034245.1 Streptomyces sp. CA2R106 | reverse complement strand
GACACAGAACCAGCAACCCCCGCCACCACCCCGGCCGACTCCCGCCCCGACACAGCAGCAGCCAACCCCTCCACCAACTCACCACGGTCCCGGCCGACCACCACAAGCCGGTGCGAGAACCCCGTCGTCCGCGTCACCGCCAACGACAACGCCACATCCCCGACCGAGACCTCAGGGCGAGCATCAACGAACTCCGCCAACCGACCCGCCTGCGCCACCAACGCCGCATCAGACCGCGCCGACACCACCCACACCACCGCACCACCAGACTCCGACCCATCCTGGGTAGGAGCCTCCACGGCAGGGACGTCCAGGGCAGGGACATCCTCTGCAGGCTGTTCGAGGATGAGGTGGACGTTGGTGCCGCTGACGCCGAACGAGGACACCCCCGCCCGGCGCCGGCGGGGTCCGGCCTCCCACGGGCGTGCGCTGGTGAGCAGCCGGACCGCTCCGGCCGACCAGTCCACGTGTGAGGACGGGGCGTCCACGTGCAAGGTCTGCGGCAGTATTCCGTGGCGCATCGCCTGCACCATCTTGATCACACCCGCGACACCAGCGGCGGCCTGCGTGTGGCCGATGTTCGACTTCACCGACCCCAACCACAACGGCCGACCCTCCGGCCGACCCTGCCCATAGGTCGCCAGCAGCGCCTGCGCCTCGATCGGATCACCCAACGCGGTGCCGGTCCCGTGCCCCTCCACCACGTCGACATCACCCGGCTGCAACCCCGCGCTGGCCAATGCCTGCTGGATCACACGCTGTTGCGACGGACCGTTCGGCGCCGACAGACCATTGCTCGCCCCGTCCTGGTTGACCGCACTACCGGCCACCACCGCCAGCACCCGATGCCCACGCTCACGCGCAACCGACAACCGCTCCAACACCACCACGCCAACGCCCTCACCCCACCCCGTGCCGTCAGCCGCCTCCGCGAACGGCTTGCACCGCCCATCAGCAGCCAACCCCCGCTGCCGCGCAAACTCAGCGAACACTCCCAAAGCAGCCATCACCGTAACCCCGCCGGCCAACGCCAGCGAGCACTCACCCGACCGCAACGCCTGCGCCGCCAGGTGAATCGCCGTCAACGACGACGAACACGCCGTATCGATCGAAACCGCGGGCCCCTGCAATCCGAGGCAGTACGCCACCCGACCCGACGCCACACTCGCCGTCGTACCCGTCCTCGCGTACCCATTCCCGTCGTCCTGCTCCCCGGCCCGATACCCTGAGGCGGCGATTCCGGCG
>NZ_JBAGKC010000116.1:0-1334 GCF_037034245.1 Streptomyces sp. CA2R106 | reverse complement strand
CGGCGGTGGTCGATGCTCCCGAGGCGGGCGTGGCGTTGTTGCCGGGTCAGGTCCGGGTGGGTTTGCGCGCGGCGGGTGTGAACTTCCGCGATGTGGTGGCCGGTCTGGGAATGGTTGCGGACGGCCGGATGCTGGGCGGGGAAGGCGCGGGCGTGGTCCTGGAGACCGGACCTGGGGTGGATGGTCTGGTGGTGGGTCAGTCGGTGATGGGTCTGGTGCCGGGGTGGGGGCCGGTGGGGGTGGTGGACGGCCGGCTGGTGGCTGCGGTGCCGCGGGGGTGGTCGTTCCAGGAGGCCGCATCGGTGCCGGTGGGGTTCTTGACGGCGTTTTATGCGTTGCGGGATCTGGCTCAGGTCCGTCCGGGGGAGCGGGTGTTGATCCATGCCGGGACCGGCGGGGTGGGCACGGCTGCCGTGCAGTTGGCCCAGGAATGGGGGCTTGAGGTCTTCGCCACCGCGAGTCCGGCCAAGCAAGTCGCGTTGCGGGCGATGGGCATCGATGAGAGCCACATTGCCTCGACGCGGGATCTGGCGTTTTGTGAGCGGTTCTTGGCCGTGACCGGTGGTGCGGGCATGGACGTGGTCGTCAACGCCTTGGCGGGGGAGTTCACGGATGCCTCGTTGCGGTTGTTGCCGCGTGGTGGGCGGTTCGTCGAGATGGGCAAGACCGATATCCGCAACCCCGAGCAGGTCGCCCAGACATACCCCGGGGTGATCTATCGGGCCTTCGACCTGATGGACGCGGGTGTGCCGCGGGTCGGGGAGATGCTCGCGGAGCTCGGGGTGATGTTCGAGGCCGGGATACTGAAGCCGCCGCCGGTGACGTGTTTCGAGCTGTCGCAGGCGGTCGCGGCATTGCGTCATCTGCAGGCTGCCCGGCATGTGGGCAAGGTCGTACTGAACGTCCCCGCCGCCTGGGACCCGCAGGGCACCGTCCTGATCACCGGTGGCACGGGGACGTTGGGTGGGGAGTTGGCCCGGCACCTGGTCACCGTCCGCGGCGTGCGGCATCTGGTGTTGTTGTCGCGGCGTGGCCCGGCCGCGCCGGGCGCGGCGCGTCTGGTTGCGGAGTTGGCTGAGCTGGGCGCGGAGGTCAGGGTGGAGGCCGGAGATGCCGCCGACCGTGGGGCTTTGGCGTCCGTGCTGGCCAAGATTGCGGTCGAGCGGCCGTTGACGGCGGTGGTGCACGCCGCGGGGGTGATCGACGACGCCACGGTCGAGTCGTTGACGCCGCAGCGGATGGCAACCGTCCTGTCGGCGAAGGTCGACGCGGCCTGGAACCTGCACGAGCTGACCGAGCACGCGGGCTTGGCCGGGTTCGTGCTGTACTCCTCA
>NZ_JBAGKC010000115.1:0-1344 GCF_037034245.1 Streptomyces sp. CA2R106 | reverse complement strand
GGCCCATCGGATACCGGATGCCGAGGCCGCTCAGTACCCCGGCCAGGTACCCGGCCGCGTCCGGCCGGGTGAGCAGCTCGCCCAGCACCTCGCGGACCGGCTGCATCTCCTGCCCGGTGAGCCGCAGTTCGATCGCGGCCCGCGCATTGCGCGCCAACTGCGCCCCGACCGGGTGGCGTTCGGCGTGATAGGTGTCCAGCAGCGCCTCGTCCGCCCGCCCGGCCAGCACCAGCGCCAGCTTCCAGCCGAGGTTCACCGCGTCCTGCACCCCCACACTCAACCCCTGCGCCATGGCGGGCGGTTGGACGTGGGTGGCGTCGCCGGCCAGGAACACCCGGCCGCGCCGGTACTCCGCCGCCACCCGGGAGGCGTCGGTGAAGCAGCTCATCCAGCGGCACTGCCCGTGGTGGATGGACTCACCGGTCAGCCGCTGCCACGCGTCGGCGAGGTCGGCGTAGCGCAGCGCGTCCCGGTCCTTCGGCGGTGTGCCCCGCTCGTACACCACGACGCGGGTGACGCCGCTCTCCAGGTCCATCGCCATGATCATGCTGCCGTCCGGCAGGTTCTCGCCGATCCGGCGGCGCCGCGTCTCGATCCCGGTGACGTCGGCGGTGAGGAAGCCCCGGGTGGGCTCGGGACCGGGGAACCCGATGCCGACCAGCCGCCGTACGGTGCTGCGGCCCCCGTCGCAGCCGACCAGGTAGGCCGCGGTGTCCTCGCCGGGGCCGTGCGGCCCGTCGAAGGACACGGTCACGCCGTCGCCCGTCTCGCGCAGCCCGGTCACCTCGTGGCCGCGCCGGATCGGCACGCCGAGCCCGGTCACCCACTCCTCCAGCATCCGCTCGGTGCGGTACTGGGGGACGCCCCGGGCGCCGTAGTGGTTCTCCGCCAGCCGGCCCAGGTCGATCGGCACACCGCCGAAGTGGGCGTCGGCGGGCTCGGACGGGCCGAGGAGGCCCAGCAGCCCCCGCTGGTCGAAGCACTCGACGGCCCGCCGGGTGAGGCTCGCCCCGCGCGACTCCCGCGCCGGCTCGGCCAGTTGCTCGTAGACGACGACATCGGCGCCGCCGAGGCGCAGTTCACCGGCCGCCATCAGCCCGACCGGTCCGGCGCCGACGACGATCACGTCCCTGGCCATGCTCACACCCCCGCCCGGCCGGCGCCGCCCGCGGCCGCGGACACCGCGGTGCGGGGGGCGGTGGGGGTGCCGAACCAGTGGGTGAGGGCGTGGGTGAGGTGGTGGGTGGTGCCGGGGGAGGTCCAGGCGGTGTAGCCGTCGGGTCGGATGAGGACGGCGTCCAGGGGGGTGTGCGGGGGATGGCTCCAGGTGCCGGTGACGGTGTC
>NZ_JBAGKC010000114.1:0-1355 GCF_037034245.1 Streptomyces sp. CA2R106 | reverse complement strand
GCCGACAGACCATTACTCGCCCCGTCCTGGTTGATCGCACTACCCGCCACCACTGCCAACACCTGATGCCCACGCTCACGCGCAACCGACAACCGCTCCAGCACCACGACGCCAACGCCCTCACCCCACCCGGTGCCGTCAGCCGCCTCCGCGAACGGCTTGCACCGCCCATCAGCAGCCAACCCCCGCTGCCGCGCAAACTCCGCGAACACTCCCAAAGCAGCCATCACCGTAACCCCGCCGGCCAACGCCAGCGAGCACTCACCCGACCGCAACGCCTGCGCCGCCAGATGAATCGCCGTCAACGACGACGAACACGCCGTATCGATCGAAACCGCAGGACCCTGCAACCCCAGCGCATACGCCACCCGACCCGACGCCACACTCGCCGTCGTCCCCGTCATCCCGAAGCCGCCGGCACCGTCCTGTTCGCTGATCCGGTAGGCGGACGTAATAACGCCGGCGTACACCCCGGCATCAGTACCCCGCAGCGACCCCGGGGTGATACCCGCGTCCTCCAACGCCTCCCAACACGTCTCCAAGAGCAGCCGCTGCTGGGGATCCATCCCCAACGCCTCACGCGGGCTGATCCCGAAAAACTCCGCATCGAACCCACCAGCGCCACCCACAAAACCGCCCACCCGGGCGTAATCCTGACCCCCACCATCGGGATCGAAAACACCCGAACCCTCCAGATCCCAGCCACGGTCACCAGGGAACCCCGACATCGCATCGGTCCCCCCGGCAACCAACCGCCAGAAACCCTCCGGATCCTCCACCCCACCCGGGAACCGACAACCCATCCCGACAATCGCCACCGGCTCATCCGCCCCCGCACGGACCGCCGGCACAGTAGCGCCCCCGGCGGTCCCTTCGGCTCCTTCGGTTCCACACGTCTCCGCCACCAGATACCGGGCGAGCTCAACCGGTGTCGGCTGATCAAAAACAAGGGTCGCGGGAAGCGTGAGGCCGGTCTCGGTAGCGAGTCGGTTGCGCAACTCCAGCGCGGTCAGCGAATCGATCCCCATCTCACGAAACGCCCGCTGGGGGTCCAATTCCCCCGGACTGGCATGACCCAGCACCACCGCCGCAGCGGTCCGGACGACCCGCAGGACCTCCTCCTCACGATCGGCCGGGCCGAGCCCGGCCAGCCGCGCGGCCAACCCGCCTCCACCCGCGGCTGCCGCGGCAGCGACAGGACGACCCGGAGCACCCGCCGTCAGACCACTCAACAACGGTGAAGGCGAAACACCCGGACGAGACAGCGCGGCCAAGTCCAAACGGGCCGGAACCATCAACGGCGCACCAGACGCGGAAGCAGCCTCGAACAGCGCCAGACCCTGCGCAGTCGACAT
>NZ_JBAGKC010000113.1:0-1510 GCF_037034245.1 Streptomyces sp. CA2R106 | reverse complement strand
TCACCGACTACCCGGGCTCCGGGACCGGCCTCGGCGGCCGCTCCGACCTGGAGGGCTTCCGGCTGACCGGCGGCACCTCGAGCGTGGTCTCCGGCCGTGTCGCCTACAGCCTCGGCCTGGAGGGCCCGGCGGTGTCCGTGGACACCGCGTGCTCCTCGTCCCTGGTGGCGTTGCACCTGGCGGCGCAGGCGCTGCGCAACGGCGAGTGCTCGCTCGCCCTGGCCGGCGGCGTCACGGTGCTGTCCGGGCCGTTCCTGCTGATCGAGTTCTCCCGGCAGCGCGGGCTGGCCGCCGACGGCCGCTGCAAGTCCTACGCCGAGGGCGCCGACGGCACCGGCTTCTCCGACGGTGTCGGCCTGGTCGTGATGGAGCGCCTGTCCGACGCGCGGCGCCGCGGCCACCGGGTGCTGGCGGTGATCCGCGGCAGCGCCGTCAACCAGGACGGCGCGTCCAACGGCCTGACCGCGCCCAGCGGCCCGTCCCAGGAACGCGTGATCCGGGCCGCGCTGTCGGCCGCCGGACTGCGGCCCGACGAGGTCGACGCGGTCGAGGGCCACGGCACCGGCACCAAGCTGGGCGACCCGATCGAGGCGCAGGCGCTGCTGGCCACCTACGGGCAGCAGCGGCAGGACGCGGACCCGCTGTGGCTCGGGTCGATCAAGTCGAACATCGGCCACTCCTCGATGGCGGCCGGTGTCGCGGGCGTCATCAAGATGGTGCAGGCGCTGCGGCACGAGGTGCTGCCCGCGACACTGCACGTGGACACGCCGTCCTCGCACGTGGACTGGGAGTCCGGCGCGGTCAGGCTGCTGACCGGCGCGCAGCCCTGGCCGGCCGGGGAGCGCGTCCGCCGCGCGGGCGTCTCGTCCTTCGGCATCTCCGGGACGAACGCCCACCTGATCCTGGAGGAGGCACCGGCCGAGGCCCCGGCGTCCGCCGACGAGCCCGCGCCGCAGCCGGCCCGCGGCCTTCCCGCGGTGCCGGTGCTGGTGTCCGCGAAGGACGAGGCCGCGCTGCGGGCCCAGGCGGCCCGGCTGCGGGAGTTCCTGCTCGCGCGGCCGGAAGTCGGGCTGCTGGACACCGCGTTCTCGGCCGCGACGACCCGGGCGCACCTGGAGCACCGGGCGGCGGTGTCGGCGGCTGACCGGGACGGTCTGCTGACGGGGCTGGCGGCGCTGGCCGGCGCGGAGCCGGGCGCGGGGGTGGTCGAGGGGCAGGCGGGTGCCGGGAAGACGGCGTTCGTGTTCTCGGGTCAGGGTGCGCAGCGGGCGCGGATGGGTGCGGAGTTGGCGGCCGCTTACCCGGTGTTCGCGCGGGCGTTGGCGGAGGTGCGGGCGGAGCTTGATCCGTTGCTGGAGCGGCCGTTGACGGACGTCCTTGCCGCGGCGGCGGGTTCGGCTGAGGCGGCGCTGCTGGATGACACGCAGTTCACGCAGGCGGGGTTGTTCGCGGTCGAGGTCGCGCTGTTCCGGCTGGTCGAATCGCTGGGTGTGCGGCCGGACTTCCTGGT
>NZ_JBAGKC010000112.1:0-1592 GCF_037034245.1 Streptomyces sp. CA2R106 | reverse complement strand
GGCCGTGGAACTGCGCAATCGGCTCCAGAGCGCGACCGGCCTCACCCTGCCGGCGACCCTCGTCTTCGACTACCCCACCGCGCACCGCCTCGCCGCGCACCTGGCCGAGCAGTTCGGCGACGCGGACTCCGCCTCGGCCGCGCGGCCCGAGCTGCCCGCGCTGGTGTCGGCGGCCGACGACCCGATCGCGGTCGTGGGCATGGCCTGCCGCTACCCGGGCGGGGTGACCGGCCCGGACGACCTGTGGCGGCTGGTCGCCTCCGGTACGGACGCGATGTCGCCCTTCCCGCGGGACCGCGGCTGGGACGTGGCCGGGCTGTACGACCCGACCGGCACCCGCCCGAACACCTCCGTCGCGGGCGAAGGCGGGTTCCTCGCCTCCGCCGCCGAGTTCGACGCCGGGTTCTTCGGGATCTCCCCGCGCGAGGCGCTGGCGATGGACCCGCAGCAGCGCCTGGTCCTCGAAGTGGCGTGGGAGGCCCTGGAACACGCGGGCATCGACCCCACCGGCCTCGGCGGCACCCCCGCCGGGGTGTTCGTCGGCAGCTACCACTCCGGCTACAGCGACCTCGTCGCCGAGGCCGGCGGCGACGCGCAGGGCCAACTCCTCACCGGCGCCGCGCAGAGCGTGCTGTCCGGCCGGGTCTCCTACGTCCTCGGGCTGGAGGGCCCGGCGGTGACGGTGGATACGGCGTGCTCGTCGTCGCTGGTGGCGATGCACCTGGCGAGCCAGTCGCTGCGCTCGGGCGAGAGCTCGCTCGCGCTGGCCGGCGGGGTGACGGTGATGGCCACGCCCGGCACGTTCGTGGAGTTCAGCCGGCAGGGCGGGCTCGCCGCCGACGGGCGCTGCAAGGCGTTCGCCGAGTCCGCCGACGGCACCGGCTGGTCGGAGGGCGCGGGCATCGTCGTCCTGGAGCGGCTCTCCGACGCCCGCCGCAACGGGCACCGCGTCCTGGCCGTCATGCGCTCCAGCGCCGTCAACCAGGACGGCGCGTCCAACGGCCTCACCGCCCCGAACGGTCCGTCGCAGCAGCGCGTCATCCGGCAGGCGCTGGCCGCCGCGGGCCTCGCGCCGGCCGACGTGGACGCCGTCGAGGCGCACGGCACCGGTACGTCCCTGGGCGACCCGATCGAGGCGCAGGCGGTACTCGCCACCTACGGCCAGGACCGCCCCGAGGACCGGCCGCTATGGCTCGGCTCGGTCAAGTCCAACCTCGGGCACACCCAGGCCGCCGCAGGCGTCGTGGGCGCCATCAAGATGATCCAGGCCCTGCGGCACGGGGTGCTTCCGCGCACACTGCACGTGGACGAGCCGAGTTCGCATGTGGACTGGGCCGCTGGTGAGGTGCGGTTGTTGACGGAGTCGGTGCCGTGGCCGGAGACGGGGCGGGTTCGGCGGGCGGGGGTGTCGTCGTTCGGTATCTCGGGGACGAACGCGCACGTCATTCTGGAGGCCGCGCCTGAGGTGGACGCGGAGCCGGAGTCCGTGGTGGGGGACGGCGCGGAGACGGTGTGGGTGGTGTCGGGTCGTTCGGGGGCGGCGTTGCGGGCGCAGGCGGGGCGGTTGGTGTCGGCGGTGGAGGGCCGGGACT
>NZ_JBAGKC010000111.1:0-1615 GCF_037034245.1 Streptomyces sp. CA2R106 | reverse complement strand
ATCCGAGACGTCCGGGGTCGGCGTCACGCGCACCAGTCGCGCCGCACGGACGACCTCGTCCCGGACGACCACCTGCGGCTCCCCACCAGCCGCGAGCTTGGCGATGAGATCGGTGTCCAGAGAGGTGGCCGACGCTTCGACGTCCACCAGGGTGATCCGCCCGGGGTGTTCCGCCTGCGCCGACCGCACCAGACCCCACACCGCCGAACCCGCCAGATCAGCGACCGCCTCCCCCGGCTCCGCCTCGACCGCACCCCGCGTCGCCACCACCAACCGGCTTCCACCGAACCGCTCATCCCCCACCCACCGCTGCACCTGAGCCAACACCCAACCGGTCACCTCATGCGCCGACCCCACCACATCGCCCGCGGCACCGTAGGCCGCCAACACCAGCACATCCGCACCCGGTTCGACGTCCTCCGACACACCGAACACCGCCACACCCGCACCCGCACCCGGCACCTCCTCCGGCACCGCCACCACCGACGACCAGTCGACCGCCAGCATCGCGCCCGCCTGGGCGTCACCGGCGGGGCCGGTGGATGTGACCGGCTGGAGCACCAGGGTGCCGATCGTCAGCACCAACCGGCCGTCGGCGTCGACCAGTTCGACGCGGACGCTGTCGGGTCCCGTTCGGACCATGTGCACCCGAGCCGCCGTCGCGCCGCCCGCGTGCAGGGTCACGTCGGTGAAGCTGAACGGCATACGGCCGGCGGGCGCCGGGTCGAGCCCGGCGAAGGTGCTCGCCTGGAGCGCGGCATCCAGCAGCGCCGGGTGTACCCCGAACCTGCGAGCCTGATCGGCGTTCTCGTCCGCCACGGCGACCTCGGCGTAGACCTCCTCGGCGCCGACCCACACCTGCCGCAGGCCCTGGAACGCGGGGCCGTACACGAAACCGTCGGCTTCGAGCGCCGGGTAGAAGTCGCCGATGTCGGCCTGCGCGATGTCCACCGGCGGCCACTGCCACCCGGCCGGCTCGGGGGCGGCTACCTCGCCGAGCACGGCGGTCGCGTGGCGGGTCCAGGGCTCGTCCTCGCCGGTACGGGCGTACACCGAAAGCCGGCCGTCGTCGTTAACCACCACCTGCACCTGCACGCTCCCCGCCTCGGGAACGACCAACGGCGCCTCCACGACCAACTCCCGCAGCCCACCAGCCCCCACGGCATCGGCACCCCGAACCGCCAGCTCCACAAAGCCCGTTCCCGGGAACAGCACCACCCCGTGCACCGCGTGATCCCGCAACCACGGCTGCGTACGGAGCGACAACCGCGACGTCAGCACCACCGCACCCGAATCCGGCACCGACACCACCGCACCCAGCAACGGATGCTCCGCCGACACCAGCCCGGCCGCCGTCACGTCGCCCCCGACCAGAGACGCCTGCGGCCAGTAACGGCGCCGCTGGAAGGCGTACGTCGGCAGGTCCACCCAGCCGGTGGGCCTGCGCTCGCCGAACAGCGCGTCCCACGTCACCGGAACGCCCTGCACGAACAACTGGCCGAGCGCCTGAAGCACGGTGCCCGCGTCGTCACGGTCCTTGCGCATCAGGGCCACCGCAACAGCGTCCTCAGCGTTCGCCTGCGCCAGACCGGCCACGACACCGTCCGGCCCCGCA
>NZ_JBAGKC010000110.1:0-1645 GCF_037034245.1 Streptomyces sp. CA2R106 | reverse complement strand
CGCCACCAAAGCACCCAGGCCACCGGTACCGCCGGTCACCAGCACCGCGCCATCCGCACCGGCGCCGTCCGCGCCCGACAGCGCCGACAGCCCGCCCGGCTCCGCGGACACCACCGCCCGCGCCAGCCGCGGCGCCAGCACCAGCCCGCTGCGCACCGCCACCTGCGGCTCGTCGAACGCGGCGAGCGCGGCCGGCCCGAAGCCCGCCCCGTCGCCGTCGCCGCCGGCCGCCGGGTCCGCCGCCGGGTCGAGGTCCACCAGGGCGAAGCGCCCGGGGTGCTCCGACTGCGCGCTGCGGACCAGGCCCCACGCGGCGGACGCCGCCACGTCCGGCGCCTCACCGCCCGTGGCGACCGCGCCCCGCGTCACCAGCACCAGCCGCGAGTCCGCCAGCGCCTCGGCGGCCAGCCACTCCTGCACCAGGCCCAGCGTGCGCGCCACCGCCGTGTGCGCGGCGCCCGCCACGTCCACCGCGGCGCCGTCGGGCCCGCCCGCGGACGGCACCGCCGTCACCACCGCGTCCGGCACCGGCGCGCCCGCGGCCACCGCCGCGACCAGCGCGGCCAGGTCCGCGTACGCCCCGTCCGCGCCGAGCACCGCGACCTCGGCCGGGCCGGTGCCGCTCGCGGCCGCCGCCTCGGCCCACTCCACCGTGAACAGCGACCTGTCGGCCGCCCCGGACCGCCCGGAACTCGCCAACTGCGCCTGGTCCACCGGCCGCAGGACGAGGGAGCGGACCGACACCACCAGGGCGCCGGTGTCGTCGACCGCGTCGAACCGCACCGTGGAGTCGCCGAGCGCCCCGGCCCGCACCCGCAGCTGCGAGGTGCCGCGGCGGCCGATCCGGACCCCGGTCCAGCTGAAGGGCATCTTGTGCTCGCTGCCACCCGCGAAGAAGGGCACGCCGCCCTGCACCACCGCGTCGAACAGCGCCGGGTGGACGCCGAACCCGCCCGCGGCGTCCACGTACTCGTCCGGCAGGGCGACCTCGACGTAGATCTCGTCGCCGTCGCGCCAGGCGGCCCGCATGCCCTGGAACACCGGGCCGTAGTCGTAACCCAGCTCGGTCAGCTGGTCGTAGAGGCGCTCGGCCGGGACCGGTTCGGCGTCCGCCGGCGGCCACTGCTCCGCCCAGTCCGCGACCGGCTCGACGTCGAGTCCGGGCTCCTCCTCGGTCCCGGGGGCCAGGACACCGCGCGCGTGGCAGATCGACTCGCCGCGCCGCGTGCCCTCGGGGACGGTGTAGATCGCGACGGCCCGGTGGCCGTTGTCGTCCGGCTCGGCCACGGTGACCTGCACCTGGACGGCGGTGCCCGCGGGCAGCAGGAACGGCGTCCCGAGCACCAGCTCCTCCACCACCGGGCAGCCCACCTGCCGGCCGGCCGTCAGCGCCAGTTCCACCAGCGTGACACCGGGCACGACGACCGTGCCGAACAGCAGGTGCTCGGTGACCCAGGCGTCCGTGTCCGTGCTCACCCGCCCGGTGAACAGCCACTGGTCCTGGTCGCCGATCCGCACCCCCGCGGTCAGCAGCGGGTGCTCGACGCGCTCGGACCCGGCGGCGACCGCCCCGGGCACCGCCTCGCCCGGCGCCAGCCAGTAGCGCTCGTGCTGGAAGGCGTACGTCGGCAGGGACACGGTCTTC
>NZ_JBAGKC010000109.1:0-1723 GCF_037034245.1 Streptomyces sp. CA2R106 | reverse complement strand
AAGGGGACTTGTCGGTGGCGGCGGTCAACGCTCCCCGCCAGGTCGTGGTCGCCGGTGCCGCGCAGGCGTGTGGGGAGTTCGCGGAGGTGTTTGCGGAGCGTGGGGCGCGGCGGATCGCGGTGGATTATGCCTCCCACACCGCGCATGTCGAGGCGGTCGAGGACCGGTTGGGCGAGGATCTGGCGGGATTGTCCCCGGTCAGTGGTGCGGTGCCGTTCTATTCGACGCTTGAGGGGCGGGTGGTGGATACCGCCCAGCTGGATGGGGGGTATTGGTATCGGAATTTGCGGGAGCCGGTGCGGTTCGGTGAGGTCCTGGCCGGGTTGGTGGCTGAGGGGCATCGGGTGTTTGTGGAGGTCAGTCCGCATCCGGTGTTGGGTATGGCGGTTGCGCAGGCGGGTGAGGGTCTGGTGGCGGTGGGCAGTTTGCAGCGTGGTGATGGCGGCCGGGACCGTTGGCTGACCGCACTGGCGGGCGCCTGGTCGGCGGGCGTGGAGGTGGACTGGGCTGCCGTTAACGGTGGGGAGGGCGTGGCCCGGAGGGTGGCTTTGCCGACGTATGCGTTTCAGCGGCAGCACTACTGGCCGAAGCCGGTGGCCGGTCGTGGGGATGCTTCGTCGGCTGGTCAGCAGCGTTCCGGGCATGCGTTGTTGGCGGCTGCGGTGTGGCTGGCTGACGGTGATGGGTTGGTGTTGACGGGTCGGTTGTCGCTGGCCACGATGCCGTGGCTGGCCGACCACGCGGTCCACGGCACCGTCCTGCTGCCGGGGACGGCGTTCGTGGACCTGGCCGTCCACGCCGGCGACCTGGCCGGGTGCGGTGTCCTGGAGGAACTGACCCTCCAGGAACCGCTGGTCCTTCCCACCTCCGGTGGCGTGCAGTTGCAGGTCCGTGTCGGTGACGGCGATGGTCCGCGAACCGTCACGGTCTCCTCTCGCGAGGGGGAGGGCGAGTGGGTGCGGCATGCAGTTGGTGTGCTGACGCCGGCCGGCAGTGAGCCGGTCCCCGCCCCGCTGGATGTCTGGCCTCCGGCGGGTGCGGTGGCGGTCCCGGTCGACGACGCCTACGAGAAGTTCGCCCGGCGCGGTTACGCCTACGGTCCGGCGTTCCAGGGCCTGCGCCAGGCATGGCGTGCCGGGGACACCGTCTACGCCGAAGTCGAACTGCCTCCGGTCATCGACTCCGATGCGGCTGAGTTTGGTCTGCATCCTGCTCTGCTTGATGCCGCTCTGCATGGGCTCCTGGCCGCCAGTGATGGCAGTGGTGGGACGGGGTTGCCGTTTGTGTGGTCGGGTGTGCGGCTGCTGGCCGGCGGTGCGCGTCAGTTGCGGGTGGTGCTGGCGCCCGGGGCGGGCGGGGTCTCGGTGACGGCGTTTGACGGTGTTGGTCAGCCGGTGCTGGCGGCGCGGTCGTTGGTGCTGCGGGAGGCGTCGGCTGGTCAGCTCACCGGTACCGGCCGGCAGGTGCGGCAGTCGCTGTTCACGGTGGACTGGGTTCCGCTGCCGGCGCAGGCTTCGGCGGATGCGGTGCAGTGGGTGCGGCACGGTGGGTCCGAGGTGGCTTCGGTGGTGGTGGCGGTGGTGCCGGCTGCCCCGTCGGGGGTTTCGGCGCCGGAGGCGGCCCACCAGGCTGCTGCGACGGTGTTGGGTTGGGTGCAGGAGTGGCTGGCCGATCCCGAGACGGACAATGCGCGGTTGGTGGTCTGGACCCAGGGCGTGGCTAC
>NZ_JBAGKC010000108.1:0-1851 GCF_037034245.1 Streptomyces sp. CA2R106 | reverse complement strand
AAACTCCGCATCGAACCCACCCGCACCCTCCAAGAACCCACCCACCCGGGCATAACCCGCACCCCCATCACCGGAATCGGAGCCGTCACCGGCCTCCCCGTCCCAGCCGCGGTCCGCCGGGAACCCCGACATCGCATCAGAGCCCCCCGCAACCAACCGCCAGAAACCCTCCGGATCCTCCACCCCACCCGGGAACCGACAACCCATCCCCACGATCACCACCGGCTCCTGCATCCGGGCAACCGCAGCAGGCGTTTCCCGCAGGGCCTCTTGCTCACCGGTCAGTTGCTGCCGCAGGTAGCCCACCAGCGCTGTCGGTGTCGGATAGTCGAACAGGACGGTGGCGGGCAGCTGGAGTGTGGTGGCGGTCTTCAGCCGGTTGCGGAGATCAAGTGCGCTATAGGAGTCGAAGCCCTGCTCGCGGAAGCTCCGGTCCGCGTCGACGCCCTGCGGGCCGTCGTGACCGAGCACTTCGGCGGCAAGGGTCAGGACCAGGCGGGCGAGCTGACGTTCGCCGTCGACCCCCGACGAACCAGTGGCCTCGCCGTCGACCCCCGACGAACCAGTGGCTTGGGCGCCGTCCTTCTGCCCCTGCGCCACCTCATGGCGGGAGCCGCTCAGGATGGTGGATCGCAGCTCATCGGTGAGGTCCGCGACGACGACGGACGTGTGGTCGTGTCCCACGGTCCAGGCGAGCACTTCGGCCAGATCGTCGGGGTCGGTGTGGCGCATGCCGTCGACAGCTCCGGCGCCGGCACCGTGCCAGGCGACGGAGGTGGCCGCGCGGCCTGCTGCCCGGCGGTGGCTCACCAACGCAGCAGCGAAGGCTCCGTAGGCACGCTTGTCCACGTCCTGCTCGATCCCGAGCTGAGCGCCGGCGTGGGAGATGACGACGAACGCCGACAGCTCGCGGTCGACGGTCTGATCGTGCAGGTGGAGCAGATCCTCGATGTCCTGCGCCCCGGCCTGACCATCCGGCAAGGCGACGACCGCAGTGGCGTCCTGGGGCAGGTCTGCTCCTCGGACGACCTCGGCGCCCGCGGTCGTCAGCCATCGGGTGACTGCCGCGGCGAGCGGGCCGTTGTCGTCACCGGACAGCAGGACCTTGCCCGTCGGCTGCCAGGGCAGCCGTGAGGTGTCGGCGTCGATGGGTGCGACGCGCACCTTCCTGGCGAACACGCCCGCCGGGCGCAGGGCCAGCCGGTCCTCGCTGTACTGGCCGCCGAGCACGGCGCGCAGCCGGCCCCGGGTGGTGGCGTCCCATGCGCGGGGCAGATCAAGACATCCGCCGCGGCCGCCCGCCATCGACGGCCGGTCCCAGATCACGGACTGCCGCGGGTCGCCGGGCCGGTCGGCCGACTCGGCAGGTACTGCCTCGACCGTGGCGTTCCACACCGGGACGCCGTCGACGACCGGCTCTCCAGGGGGCAGGAAGGAGACCACGCCCACGACTTCGGAGTAGCGCTCACTCATCAAGGCACCGACCTGCGACAGGTCTGTCTCAAGACGGTGGACCACGCCGCCGTCGGCGGACAGCGCCTCCGCCACCTCGGCGGCGACCCTCTCATCAGGGAATCCCGGGGGGACGAGGATCAGCCGGCTACCGCTGACCGCCGGCCGGATGTCCGCGGTCACCGGTTCCCACGCCACCCGGTACAGCTGCGCGTTGAACTTCGCCCGACTGCGCTGCCGCTGCCGCAGGCCGGAGAGGGCCGGCATCAGCGATGCGATCGTCGAGCGCTCGGCGGTCAGGCCGAGTACACCGGCGAGTGCCTCGACGTCGTTGCTCTCGATCGCCTGCCAGAACGCGCCGTCGGCCGAGTCACCGTCATGATCGCCCGCCACGGCGGC
>NZ_JBAGKC010000107.1:0-1986 GCF_037034245.1 Streptomyces sp. CA2R106 | reverse complement strand
TCCGAGGTGGAACTGCCCCAGGTCATCGACTCCGATGCGGCTGGGTTCGGCCTGCATCCCGCTCTGCTTGATGCCGCTCTGCACGGGCTCCTGGCTACCGGAAACAGCAATAGCAATAGCAACGGCAATGGTGGGGGGACGGGGTTGCCGTTCGTGTGGTCGGGGGTGCGTTTGCTGGCGGGCGGTGCCCGCCACCTGCGGGTGGTGCTGGCCCGTGGGTCGGGTGGGGTCTCGGTCACGGCTTTCGATGCTGTCGGTGAACCCGTCTTGCAAGCACGGTCGCTGGCGTTGCGTGAGGTTCCGGCTGGTCTGCTCACCGGGGCTGGCCGGCAGGTGCGGCAGTCGCTGTTCACCGTCGACTGGGTCCCGCTGTCGGTGCAGGCTTCGTCGGCTGCGGTGCAGTGGGCGCGGCGCGGCCAGTCGGTCGGCTCCGAGTTGGCGCCGGTGGTCGTTGCTTCAGTGCCAGCTGCCCCGTCGGGGGTTTCGGCGCCGCAGGCGGCCCACCAGGCTGCTGCGTCGGTGTTGGGTTGGGTGCAGGAGTGGCTGGCCGATCCCGAGACGGACAATGCGCGGTTGGTGCTTTGGACCCAGGGCGCGGCTACCGGGCAGGACCTGGCGGGCGCGGCGGTGGCGGGTTTGGTGCGTTCGGCGCAGTCGGAGCATCCGGGGCGTGTGCTGCTGGTCGACGTAGACCCGGCCACCGACCTGGACCCGACCCAAGACGCTGACGTGGACACCGTACTGGCCCTGGCTTTGGATGCCGATGAACCCGAGGTCCGCATCAGTTCTGGGGACGGTGAGGTAACGGTGCTCGGGCGTCGGCTGACCCGGGCCGGGACGAAGGAGCCCGGAGCCGTGCCCGCCGAGTGGGACCCGCAGGGCACCGTCCTGGTCACGGGTGGGACGGGGACGTTGGGTGGGGAGTTGGCCCGGCACCTGGTCACCGTCCGCGGTATGCGGCGTCTGGTGTTGGTGTCGCGGCGTGGCCCGGCGGCGCCGGGGGTGGCTGGTCTGGTTGCGGAGTTGGCTGAGCAGGGTGCGGAGGTGCGGGTGGTGGCCGGTGATGCCGGCGAGCGGGATGCCCTCGCCTCGGTGCTGGCCAAGGTTGCGGTGGAGCGGCCGTTGACGGCGGTGGTGCATGCCGCGGGGGTGATCGACGACGCGACGGTGGAGTCGTTGACGCCGCAGCGGATGCTGCCGGTGCTGTCGGCGAAGGTTGACGCGGCGTGGAACCTGCACGAGTTGACCGATGACGCGGGCTTGGCCGGGTTCGTGCTGTACTCCTCGGCTGCGGCGGTCATGGGCAGCGCGGGACAAGGCAGTTACGCGGCCGCCAACGCGTTCCTGGACGCGCTGGCGGTCTATCGCCGGGATCGGCAGCTTGCCGGTCAGTCGCTGGCGTGGGGGCTGTGGGAACAGACCTCGGAGATGACCGAGCAGCTGGAGGGCGCGGGTCGGTCTCGTCTGCGCCGTGGTGGTGTTCAGCCCATGTCGACCGTCCAGGGCCTGGCCCTGTTCGACGCCGCCGTTGCGTGGGGTGCCCCGTTGGCGGTCCCGACCCGCCTCGACCTGACGGCACTGTCGCGCCCGGGACGACCGCTGCCCCCGCTGCTGCGCGGCTTGGTCGCCGGTACGCCCGCCCGACCGACCGCGGCCGCGGACGCGGGCGGCTTCGTGGCCCGGTTGGCCGCGTTTGCCCCCGCAGAGCGTGAACGGGAAGTCCTGGAGATCGTCCGGGCCGCTGTCGCCGCCGTTCTGGGTCATGCCAGCTCGGCTGAGATCGACTCCGAGCGGGCATTCCGTGAGATGGGCATCGACTCGCTGACCGCGCTGGAGCTCCGCAACCGGCTCGCGGCCGAGACCGGCCTGAGCCTGCCTGCCACCCTGGCCTTCGACCAGCCGACGCCGCTGGAGGTGGCTCGGTATCTGGTTGCAGAGGCGTGCGGGGCCGATGGGGTAGTCGGGGAGAGTGCTGTGCCGGTGGTT
>NZ_JBAGKC010000106.1:0-2050 GCF_037034245.1 Streptomyces sp. CA2R106 | reverse complement strand
CACCACCCGGCGGACCTGAGCACCCCGCGAGACGCCGTGCACGACGTTCCCCACCGGCTCGCCCGCCGCCAACGCCCGCAACCCAGCGGCCAGTTCGGCCCGGTCCGCCCCCACCACCACCGCACGGTGATCGAACAGCGACCGCGACAACAACGCCGCACCCACACCCACCGGCTCCAACTCCGCCGACTCCACCGCCGACAGCAGACGCTCCGCCTGACCCCGCACCGCAGCCGTCGTACGACCCGACACCACCCACGCCACCGGAGAGACCACACCCGTCTCCGGCCCCACCACCTCCGCCTCGACCGCCACCTCGACAGGAGCCGCCGGAGCTTCCAGGATCACGTGCGCGTTCGTCCCGGAGATGCCGAACGACGACACACCGGCACGCCGGGGCCGCCCGGTCTCCGGCCACGGCACGGCCTCGGTGAGAAGCCGCACCTGCCCGGCCGTCCAGTCGACGTGCGTGCTCGGCTCGTCCACGTGCAGGGTGCGGGGCAGCATGCCGTGCCGCATCGCCAGCACCATCTTGATCACACCCGCCACACCGGCCGCGGCCTGGGTGTGCCCGATGTTCGACTTCACCGCGCCGAGCCAGAGCGGCCGTTCCTCCGGCCGGTCCTGGCCGTAGGTGGCGAGCACCGCCTGCGCCTCGATCGGGTCGCCCAGGGACGTACCGGTGCCGTGCGCCTCGACGGCGTCCACGTCGGCCGGGGACAGGCCGCCCGCGGCCAGCGCCTGCCGGATCACCCGCTGCTGGGAGGGGCCGTTCGGAGCGGTCAGACCGTTCGACGCGCCGTCCTGGTTGACCGCGCTGGACCGTACGACCGCCAGCACGCGGTGGCCGTTGCGCTCCGCGTCCGACAGGCGTTCCACGACCAGCACGCCCACGCCCTCCGACCAGCCGGTGCCGTCGGCGGCGTCCGCGAACGCCTTGCAGCGGCCGTCCGACGCGACGCCGCCCTGCTGGGTGAAGCCGACGAAGGTGCTCGGGGTGGCCATCATGGTGACGCCGCCGACCAGCGCGAGCGAGCACTCCCCCGCGCGCAGCGCCTGGCCGGCCCAGTGCAGGGCGACGAGCGACGACGAGCAGGCGGTGTCCACCGTGACCGCCGGGCCTTCGAGGCCGAGGGTGTACGCGACCCGGCCGGACAGCACGCTCTGCGCGTTGCCGGTGAGCGCCTGCGGCTCGGCCTCGTCGAGGGCGTCGGCGATGACCTCGCTGTACCCGGACTGGTAGCTGCCGACGAAGACGCCGGTACGGCTGCCGGACAGCCGGTCGGGGGCGATGCCGGCGTGCTCCAGCGCCTCCCAGGACGTCTCCAGCAGCAGACGCTGCTGCGGGTCGGTGACCAGGGCCTCGCGCGGGGAGATGCCGAAGAAGCCCGCGTCGAAGTCGAGTGCCCCGTCGAGGAAGCCGCCCTCGCGGGTGGCCGAGGCGCCGGGCCCCGCCGGGTCGTACAGGGCCTCCAGGTCCCAGCCGCGGTCGGCGGGGAAGGGGGACATGCCGTCCTCGCCGTTGGCGATCAGCCGCCAGTAGCCGTCGAGGTCCCGCACACCGCCCGGGAAACGGCAGGCCATGCCGACGATGACGAGCGCGTCGTCGGCGACGGAGGCGAGCGGCGGCAGCGTGTCCGCCGTGCCGCGCGGGGCGTCGCCGAACTGCTCGGCGAGGTGACCCGCCAGCCGCCGCGCGTTCGGGTAGTCGAAGACGAGGGTGGCCGGGACGGCGAGGCCCGTCGCCGCCTGGACCCGGTTGCGCAGCTCGATCGCGCTGAGCGAGTCGAAGCCGAGGTCCCGGAACGCCTGTGTGGTGTCGATCTGCTCGCGCGACGCGTACCCGAGCACTGCGGCCACGTGGTCGGCGACCAGCGTCAGCAACTCCTCCTCGCGGTCGGCGCGGGTGCGGTGCGCCAAGCGGTGCGCGAGGTCGGCGGGTTCGGCGTGGTGGCTCCCGGCGGCGCGGCGGGCGGGCTGCCCGGCGAGGGTGCGCCACAGCGGGGGGAGGTCGTTGCGGGTGCGGAGGGCGCCGAGGTCCAGCCGGGTC
>NZ_JBAGKC010000105.1:0-2076 GCF_037034245.1 Streptomyces sp. CA2R106 | reverse complement strand
TTGTCGCTGGCTGCGATGCCGTGGCTGGCCGACCACGCGGTCCACGGCACGGTGCTGCTGCCCGGCACCGCGTTCGTGGACCTGGCCGTCCACGCCGGGGACCTGGCCGGGTGCGGTGTGCTGGAGGAACTGACGCTCCAGGAGCCCCTGGTCCTTCCCGCTTCCGGTGGCGTGCAGTTGCAGGTCCAGGTCGGCGACAGCGATGGCGGCAGTGGTCGACGCACGGTCGTGGTCTCTTCCCGTGAGGGGGAGGGCGAATGGGTGCGGCACGCGGTGGGCGAGTTGGCTCCGGCCGGCAGCGAGCCGGTCCCCGCCCCGCTGAGTGTCTGGCCTCCGGCGGGTGCGGTGTCGGTTCCGGTCGACGATGCCTACGAGAAGTTCGCCGGGCGGGGCTATCAATACGGGCCGGTGTTCCAGGGCCTGCGGCAGGTGTGGCAGGCCGGGGACACCGTCTACGCCGAGGTTGAGCTGCCTGAGAGTGCGGAGGCTGATCCGGCGGGGTTCGGGCTGCATCCTGCTTTGCTCGACGCGGCTTTGCATGGTCTCCTCGCCACCAGCAGTAGTGACAGTGATGCCGTGCGGACGGGGTTGCCGTTCGCGTGGTCGGGCGTCCAACTGCTGGCCGCCGGTGCCCGCCACCTGCGGGTGGTGCTGGCGCCCGGGGCGGGCGGGGTCTCGGTGACGGCGTTTGACGGTGTCGGTCAGCCGGTGCTGGCGGCCCGGTCACTGGCTTTGCGAGAGGTTGCGCTGGGGCAGTTGGGTGGGGCCGGTCGGCAGGTGCGGCAGTCGCTGTTCACGGTGGACTGGGTTCCGCTGCCGGCGCAGGCTTCGGCGGATGCGGTGCAGTGGGTGCGGCACGGTGGGTCGGAGGTGGCTCCGGTGGTGGTGGCGCCAGTGCCGGCTGCCCCGTCGGGGATGTCGGCGCCGCAGGCGGCTCAGTTGGCTGCTGCGACGGTGTTGGGTTGGGTGCAGGAGTGGCTGGCCGATCCCGAGACGGACAACGCGCGGTTGGTGATCTGGACCCAGGGCGCAGCCACCGGGCAGGACCTGGCCGGTGCCGCGGTGGTGGGTTTGGTGCGTTCGGCGCAGTCGGAGCATCCGGGGCGTGTGCTGTTGGTCGACGTCGACCCGGCCACCGACCTGGACCCGACCCGTGACGCTGACGTGGACACCGCCTTGGCTGCGGTGCTGGGTGCCGATGAGCCGGAGATCCGCATCAGTCCCGCAGCTGACGGCGGCAGCGGTGTGGCGGTGTTCGGGCGTCGGCTGGCCCGGGGCGTGACGAAGGAGTCCGGAGTTGCGCCCGTCGAGTGGGACCCGCAGGGCACGGTCCTGGTCACGGGTGGGACGGGGACTCTGGGTGGGGAGTTGGCCCGGCACCTGGTCACCGTTCGTGGTATGCGGCATCTGGTGTTGTTGTCGCGGCGGGGTCCGGCGGCGCCGGGGGTGGCTGGTCTGGTCGCGGAGTTGGCTGAGCTGGGTGCTGAGGTGCGGGTGGTGGCCGGCGATGCCGCCGACCGGGATGCCCTCGCCTCGGTGCTGGCCAAGGTTGCGGTGGAGCGTCCGTTGACGGCGGTGGTGCACGCCGCGGGGGTGATCGATGACGCCACGGTGGAGTCGTTGACGCCGCAGCGGATGGTGCCGGTGCTGTCGGCGAAGGTTGACGCGGCGTGGAACCTGCACGAGCTGACCGAGGACGCGGGCTTGGCCGGGTTCGTGTTGTACTCCTCGGCCGCAGCGGTCATGGGCAGCGCGGGACAAGGCAGCTACGCCGCGGCGAACGCGTTCCTGGACGCGCTGGCTGTCTATCGCCGGGATCGTCACCTGGTCGGTCAGTCGTTGGCGTGGGGGCTGTGGGAACAGGCCTCGGAGATGACCGGGCATCTGGATGGCGCCGGTATGTCTCGTCTGCGTCGTGGTGGCCTCGAGCCGATGTCGACGGAGCAGGGTCTGGCGTTGTTCGAGGCCGCGGTCGCGTGGGGTGCGCCGTTGGCAGTCCCGGCCCGCTTGGACCTGACGCGGCCGTCTCGTGGAGGTCGGCCGGTGCCCGCACTGCTGCGGGGTCTGGCCGGGGGC
>NZ_JBAGKC010000104.1:0-2551 GCF_037034245.1 Streptomyces sp. CA2R106 | reverse complement strand
ACGCACGGTGCCCCTGCCGACGTACGCCTTCCAGCACGAGCGCTACTGGCTGACCTCGCTGGTGGGCGCGGGCGACCCCGCGGCTGCCGGGCTGGGCCGGCTGGACCACCCGCTGCTCACCGCTGCGGTCCCGGTCGGCGACCAGGGCCAGTGGCTGTTCACCGGGCGGCTGTCGCAGGACGTGCAGCCCTGGAGCGGGGACCATGTCGTCGTCGGCGCGGTGATCGCGCCCGGGGCGGCCCTGGTGGAACTGGCCCTGGCGGCCGGCCGGCAGGTGGGCTGCCCGGTGGTGGACGAGCTGGTGCTCCAGGTCCCGCTGCCGGTGCCGGCCCACGAGGCGGTGCCGTTGCAGGTCATGGTCGGCGAACCGGGCCACGACGGCCGCCGGGACGTCGCGGTCTACACCCGCACCCGTGCGGCGCAGGACGACCCGAACGCGGCGGACGTGATGACCTGCCACGCGCGCGGTGTGCTCGCCGAGGAGGCCGGGCTGCTCGCGCCGGCGTTCCCGGCCGAGTGGCCGCCGGCGGGCGCGGAGCCGGTCGAGGTCGAGGGCCTGTACGACCGGCTGGCCGACGCGGGCTACGAGTACGGCCCGTCCTTCCAGGCGCTCCAGGCGGCCTGGCGCGACGGCGAGGACGTCTACGCCGAGCTGGTCCTGCCCGAAGAGGCCGGTGCCGCCCAGCAGTTCGGGATACACCCGGCGCTGCTGGACGCGGCCCTGCACGGCGGGCTGCTGGACCGGGACGTGACGTCGGCGGTCGAGCTGCCGTTCTCCTGGTCCGGGGTGCGGCTGGACCGGACCGGCACGGCGCGGGCCCGGGTCCGCATCACCCCGGCCGGGCCGTCCACGACCCGGATCGACATCACCGACGAGAGCGGTGCGCCGATCGCGTCCGTCCGGGAACTCGCGTCCCGGCCGGTGGACCAGGCGCAGTTGGCGGGCGCCGGGCAGCCCGCCGACGGGTCGCTGTTCACGGTCGACTGGACCGAGGTCGCGGCGCCGGGCGGCACAGCCGCGGCGAACGTCGCGGTGCTCGGCGCGGACGGGCCGTACGCGGACCTGGCCGCGCTGGTCGCGGCGGTGGCCGCGGGCACGCCGGTGCCGGACGCGGTGGTGACGGCGGTGCCGTCCGCGGGCGGTACCGACGGCGACACGGCGGACACCGTCGCGTCGGTCCGTACGGCGACGGCGCGGACGCTGGAGCTGGTGCAGGAGTGGCTGGCCGCCGAGGCGCTGACCGAGGCGCGGTTGGTGCTGGTGACCCGCGGCGCGGTCTCGACAGCCGGTGAGGCGCCGGACGTGGCGGCTGCTGCCGCCTGGGGCCTGGTCCGCAGTGCGCAGTCCGAGCACCTGGACCGGTTCGCGCTGGTGGACCTCGACCCGGACACGGCCGCGGACGACGAGGGCTCCGCGCCGGACTGGGCGGCGCTCGCCGGCCTGGGCGAGGCGCAGGTCGCGGTGCGCGGCGGGCGGGCGCTGGCGCCCAAGCTGGCCCGGGCGACCGCCTCGGCGGCGCCCGCCGAGGGGCCGTGGCTGCTCCAGGCGGTCACGAAGGGCTCGCTGGAGGGCCTGGCGCTGGTGCCGGCCGACACCGACCGCCCGCTGGCGGCGGGCGAGATCCGGATGGCGGTGCGCGCCGCGGGCCTGAACTTCCGCGACGTGCTGATCACGCTCGGCCTCTACCCCGGTGACGCCACGCTCGGCAGCGAGGCCGCCGGCACCGTGCTGGAGACCGGCCCGGGCGTCACCGACCTGGCGCCCGGCGACCGGGTGATGGGCCTGACCGCCGACACCTTCGGCCCCGTCGTGATCGTGGACCGGCGGCTGGTCGCGCCGATCCCCGACGCGTGGACGTACGAACAGGCCGCCGCCGTACCGGTGGTGTACCTGACCGCGTACTACGGCCTGGTGCACCTGGCCGGGCTGAGGGCCGGGGAGAAGGTGCTGATCCACTCCGCGGCGGGCGGGGTCGGCATGGCCGCGGTCCAGGTCGCCACGCACCTGGGCGCGGAGGTCTACGCGACCGCCAGCCCCGCGAAGTGGCCCGCCGTGCGGGCCCTCGGGGTGCCGCCCGAGCGGATCGCGTCCTCCCGCGACCTTGTCTTCGCCGAGACCTTCGCCCGGGCGACCGGCGGCGAAGGCGTGGACGTCGTCCTGGACGCCCTCGCGGGCGAGTTCGTGGACGCCTCGCTGGGGCTGCTGCCGCGCGGCGGCCGGTTCCTGGAGATGGGCAAGGCGGACATCCGCGACCCGCAGGAGGTGGCGGCGGCCCACCCGGGGGTCGCGTACCGGCCGTTCGACCTGTTCGAGGTCAGCCCCGAGCGGCTGGGGGAGATGCTCGGCGAGATCGTGGACCTGTTCGCGCGCGGCGTCCTGTCGCACGCGCCGGTCCGCACGTGGGACATCCGGCGGTACGCGGAGGCGTTCCGCTTCCTGCGCGAGGGCCGTAACACCGGCAAGATCGTGCTCACCGTCCCGCAGCCCCCGAACCCCGAGCACGCGGTGCTGGTCACCGGCGGCACCGGCGGTCTGGGCGGCTTGGTGGCA
>NZ_JBAGKC010000103.1:0-2613 GCF_037034245.1 Streptomyces sp. CA2R106 | reverse complement strand
CGGGTTGTCGTTGGAGGACGCGGCGCGGGTGGTGGCGCTGCGGTCGAAGCTGGTGCTGGAGCGGCTGGCCGGACTGGGCGGGATGGTGTCGGTGGGCCTGCCCGCCGAGGAGGTCGCCGCGCTGATCGCACCGTACGAGGGCCGGGTGTCCATCGCGGCGGTCAACAGCCCGCGCTCGGTGGTCGTCTCCGGTGAGGCCGAGCTGCTCGGGGAACTGGTCGAGCAGTGGCAGCACGCCGGGGTGCGGGCCCGCCGGGTGCCGGTGGACTACGCGTCGCACTCGGCGCAGGTCGGCATCATGGAGGACGAACTCCTCGACGTCCTGGCCCCGTTGGCGCCCCGCCCGGGCCGCGTTCCCTTCTACTCCACGGCGACCGGTGACTTCATCGGGACCGAGGGCCTGGACGGCGCCTACTGGTACGCGAACCTGCGCGGCCAGGTCGGATTCGAGTCCGCCGTCCGCGCCCTGGCCGGACAGGGCGCCGGCCGCTTCCTGGAGATGTCCCCGCACCCCGTGCTGGTCTCGGCCGTGACCGAGACGGTGCAGGAGGTCGAAGGCAGCGAACTGGTGCGTGTCGTCGGCTCGTTGCGCCGCGGCGAAGGCGGGCTCGGCCGGTTCGCGATGTCGCTGGCCGAGGCCCACGTGGCCGGCGCGACCGTGGACTGGGCCGCCTTCTACGCCGGGACCGGTGCCCAGCGGGTGGACCTGCCCGGCTACGCCTTCCAGCGGTCGCGGTACTGGCTGCCGGTGGCCGCCGGGGGCGGCGGCGACTTGACCGGGGCCGGGCTCGCGGCCTTCGGGCACCCGATGCTGTCGGCGGCCGTACGGGTCGGCGACCGCGACGAGTGGGTCCTCACCGGCCGCGTCTCGCCGGAGGCCCAGCCCTGGACACAGGACCACGCCGTGTTCGGCATGGTCATCGTCCCCGGCGTGGCCCTGGCCGAACTGGCACTGGCCGCCGGCCGCAAGGTGGACTGCCCGGTGGTCGAGGAACTCGTCCTCCAGGTCCCGCTGCTGCTCGCCGAGGACGAGGCACGCGACCTCCAGGTCACCGTCGGCGCCCCCGACGACGACGGGCGCCGCGACCTCGCGATCTACACCGCGCCGAGCGAGAAGGAGGGCCGGGAGCAGGCCCAGCCCATCTGCCACGCCCGCGGCACGCTGACCCCCGACGCCGGCCTGCCCGCCGACACGGACTGGGCGCGCGCCTGGCCGCCGCAGGACGCGGAACCCGTCGCGGTGGACGCCCTCTACGAGCGCCTCGCCGGCCTCGGCTACGACTACGGCCCCTCCTTCAAGGCCCTGCACACCGCCTGGGAGCAGGACGAGTACGTCTACGCCGAAGCCGCCCTCCCCGACGAGCACGTCTCCTCCGCCCGCCAGTACGGCATCCACCCGGGGCTGCTGGACTCCTCGCTCCACAGCGGGCTCTCCTGGCTCGACAAGGGTGGGGACCACGCCGCCCAACTGCCCTTCTCCTGGTCGGGCGTTCGGCTGGGCATACCCGGCAGCTCCCGGGTGCGGGTCCGCATCACCTCCACCGCCGACTCCACGCTGCGCGTCGACATCACCGACGAGCAGGGCGAACTCGTCATCAGCGCCGACCAGTTGGCGTTCCGGCCGGTGGACCGCAACCAGTTGGAAGGCGCGCGGCGGCCGGACACCGGAGCGCTCTACACCGTCGACTGGAGCCCCGTCGCACCGGCCGCGGACGCCGTCCGGCCGCAGGTGGCCGCACTCGGCGAACTCACCGGAGCAGGCGAGCAGTTCGCCGACCTGGCCGCACTGACCGCGGCGGTGGCCGCGGGAACCGCCGTGCCGGGCACGGTGGTCGCCGCGGTCCCGGACGACGCGGCAGGGTCCGTGCAGGCGGTGGCCGCGCGGACACTGGAGCTGGTGCAGGAGTGGCTGGCCGCCGACGCGCTGGCCGAGTCCCGCCTGGTGCTGGTCAGCCGGGGCGCGGTCTCGACGGCCGGTGAGGCGCCGGACGTGGCGGCCGCCGCCGCCTGGGGCCTGGTCCGCAGCGCGCAGTCGGAGCACCCCGGGCGCTTCGGCCTGCTGGACCTCGACCCGGCGGGCGAGATCGCCGGCGCGGCCCCGGACTGGGCCGCGCTGACCCTGCACGCCGACGAGCCGCAGGTGGCGGTGCGCGGCGGGCAGGTGCTGGCGCCGCGCCTGGCGAAGGCCACCGCGTCCACCACGCTGGGCGCCCTCACACCGGCGGCCGCGGACGGCGCGGTACTGGTCACCGGCGGCACCGGTGGCCTGGGCGCCCTGGTGGCACGCCACTTGGCGACCGAGGGCGGTGTCCGGCACCTGGTGCTGGTCTCCCGCAGCGGTCTGGGGGCCCCGGGCGCGGCAGACCTGGCGGCGGAGCTGGCGGACGCCGGCTGCCGGGTGGAGGTGATGGCCTGCGACGTGGCCGACCGGGAGCAACTGACCGAGCTGATCAGCTCGTTGGACGCCCCGCTCGTCGGCGTCGTACACGCGGCTGGCGTTTTGGACGACGGTCTGCTGGCGTCGATGACGTCGGAGCAGCTTGAGCGGGTGGTCCGGCCGAAGCTGGAATCGGCGCTGCTGCTCGATGAGTTGACCACCGGCATGGATGTGCG
>NZ_JBAGKC010000102.1:0-2899 GCF_037034245.1 Streptomyces sp. CA2R106 | reverse complement strand
CCCATTCGACGCACCATCCTGGTTCACCGCACTGGACCGCACCACCGCCAACACCCGATGACCATTCCGCTCCGCATCCGACAGGCGCTCCACCACCAACACACCCATGCCCTCACTGAAGCCCGTCCCATCCGCCGCCTCAGCAAACGCCTTGCACCGACCATCAGCAGACAACCCACCCTGCTGCGCAAACCCCACAAACGTGTGCGGCAACGCATTCACCGTCACCCCCGCCACCAACGCCAGCGAGCACTCCCCACCCCGCAACGCCTGACCGGCAAGGTGTAGCGCCACCAGCGACGACGAACACGCCGTATCCACCGTCACCGCCGGACCCACCAACCCCAACGCATACGCCACCCGCCCCGACAACACACTCTGCGCACCACCCGTCAGCAACTGCGCATCCGCGTCGGCATCCACCAACGCCGCCGAGACGACCTCCGAATAACCCGACTGGTAGCTGCCGACGAACACACCTGTTGATGAACCCGCCAGCGCGAGCGGGTCGATACCCGCGTGCTCCAGCGCCTCCCACGCCCCCTCCAGCAGCAACCGCTGCTGCGGGTCCGTGGCCAGCGCCTCCCGCGGCGACATCGCGAAGAACCCGGCGTCGAAGTCCAACGCGCCCTCCACGAACCCGCCGGCGTGGGCGAGTTCGGTCAGCAGGCCGGTGTCCCAACCGCGGTCGGCCGGGAACTCGCCCATGCCGTCGCGGCCTTGGGCGAGCAGGTCCCACAGCCGGTCCGGGTCCGAGGCGCCGCCGGGGAAGCGGCAGGCCATGCCGACGATGACCAGGGGGTCGTCGTCCACCGAGCGCAGCTCGGGCAGCGCCTCGGTCGGGGAGGCCACGACACCGCCGAGGCGCTCGTCCAGGAAGTCGGCGAGGCGGACGGCGTTGGGGTAGTCGAAGACGAGGGTCGAGGGCAGGGCGAGTTCGGTCACGGCCTGGAGCCGGTTGCGCAGTTCGACCGCGGTCAGCGAGTCGAACCCGACGTCGCGGAAGGGCTGTTCGGGGGCGACCTGGCTCGCCGAGCTGTGGCCGAGCACCGCGGCGGCGTGGTCGCGGACGAGGTCGAGCAGATGGCTCCGCCGCTGGTCGGCGGTGAGCCCGGCCAGTCGGGCGGCGAGGCCGCCGCCGGTGTGGTCGGCGGTGCCCGCGCGGGCCCGGGTGCGCCGGGCCGGGCCGCCGGCGAGGGAGCGGAAGAGGGCGGGGACGTCGGCGGTGGCCCGCAGGGCGGCGGCCTTCAGCTCGGTCAGGCCGAGCAGCGGCCGGTCGGCGGCCAGTGCCCGGTCGAAGAGGGCCATGCCCTGCTGCTCCGAGATCGGGCGCATGCCCAGCCGGCCGAGCCGGTGCATGTCGGTGCCGGAGAGCGCGCCGGTCAGGCCGAGGCTCTGGTCCCAGGGCCCCCAGGCCATGGAGACACCGGCGAGCCCGGCCGCCCGGCGGTGCCGTACCAGGGCGTCGAGGTAGACGTTGCCCGCGGCGTAGTTGCCCTGGCCGGGGCTGCCGATGAGCCCGGCGAGCGAGGAGAAGACGACGAACATCGCGAGGTCCTGGTCGCGGGTCAGCTCGTGCAGGTGCCAGGCCGCGTCCACCTTGGGGGTGAGGACGCGGTGGAGTTGGCCGGGGGTCAGCGTGGAGATCACGCCGTCGTCCAGGACGCCCGCGGTGTGCACCACCCCCGCGAGGCGCACGCCGTCCAGGGCGGCCGCCAGCGCGTCGCGGTCGGCGGCGTCGCATGCCGCCACGGTGACCTCGGCGCCCTGGGCCGTCAGCTCCTCGACCAGCGCGTCCGCGCCGGGTGCGGCGCCGCCCCGGCGGCTGAGCAGCAGCAGGCTGCGTACGCCGTGCGCCGCCACGAGGTGCCGGGCGACCGCGCTGCCGAGGCCGCCGGTGCCGCCGGTGATCAGGACGGTGCCGTCGAGCGTGACGGGTGCGGTGTCCGCGCCGCCCGTCACGTCCGCGCGCACCAGCTGCGGGGCAAGCAACGTACCGCCGCGCACCGCGAGTTGGGGCTCGCCGGTGCCGAGCGCGCGGGCCGGCACGTCGGAGGAGATGACAGCATCGGTGTCGGCGTCGGTGTCGGCATCGGTGTCGAGCAGGACGAACCGGCCCGGGTCCTCGCTCTGCGCCGACCGGACCAGCCCCCACACGGCGGCCGCGGCCAGATCGGTGACGGTCTCGCCCGGGTGGGCGGCGACCGCGCCGCGGGTGCGGACGACCAGCCGTTCGCCGGTGAAGTCCCGCACCTGGGTCAGCGCCCATTCCACGGCTGCGTGGACCGCCTCCGGTGAGGTGTCCGCCGCGGCGGGCACGTCGAGCAGCACGTGGCCGTCGGAAGCGGCGGCGCCGACCGGCTCGGGCACCTCGTTCCACACGAGGTCGAGCACCGTCTCCGCCGTGTGGCCCGCGCCGAGCGCCCGCTCCTGGACCGGGCGCATGACCAGCGAGCCGATCGACAGCACGGGTGCGCCGGTCTCGTCGGCCAGGACCGCCGTGACGGCGTCCGGTCCGGTGCGCGCCATCCGCACCCGTACGGCCTTCGCGCCGGCGGCGTGCAGGGTGACGTCGTTGAACGCGAAGGGCAGTCGGCCGAGTTCGGCGGGGTCCAGGCCGGCGAAGGTGTTCGGGTGCAGGGCCGCGTCGAGCAGCGCCGGGTGGATGCCGAACGCCGTGGCGGCGGCGCCCTGGTCGGCGGGCAGGGCCGCCTCGGCGTAGATCCGGCCGTCCTGCCGCCACGCCCGGGTCAGCCCCTGGAAGACCGGGCCGTACCCGAACCCGCTGTCGGCGCTGCGCTGGTAGAAGTCCGCGAGGTCCACCGGTGTGCTGCCCGGCGGCGGCCACGCGCCCGCCAGCTCGGCCGCGTCCACGGTGCCGGCCTCGTCCACGACGGCA
>NZ_JBAGKC010000101.1:0-2942 GCF_037034245.1 Streptomyces sp. CA2R106 | reverse complement strand
AACCACCCGGCGAGCCTGAGCACCCCGCGAGACGCCGTGCACGACGTTCCCCACCGGCTCGCCCGCCGCCAACGCCAGCAACCCAGCCGTCAGTTCGGCCCGGTCCGAACCCACCACCACCGCACGGTGATCGAACAACGACCGCGACAACAACGCCGCACCCACACCCACCGGCTCCAACTCCGCCGACTCCACCGCCGACAGCAGACGCTCCGCCTGACCCCGCACCGCACCCGCCGTACGACCCGACACCACCCACGCCACCGGAGAGACCACACCCGTCTCCGCCTCGACCGCGACCTCCGCCGGAGCCGCCGGAGACTCCAGGATCACGTGCACGTTCGTCCCGGACATCCCGAACGCGGACACACCGGCACGCCGGGGCCGCCCAGTCTCCGGCCAGGCCAACGCCTCCTTGAGCAGGCGCACTTCACCCGTGCTCCAGTCCACCCGGGTGCTCGGCTCGTCCACGTGCAGGGTGCGGGGCAGCACCCCGTGCCGCATCGCCAGCACCATCTTGATCACACCCGCCACACCCGCAGCCGCCTGCGTATGACCGATGTTCGACTTCAACGACCCCAGCCACAAAGGCCGCTCCGCCGACCGCCCCTGCCCGTACGTCGCCAGCAACGCCTGCGCCTCGATCGGGTCACCGAGCGTCGTACCGGTGCCGTGCGCCTCCACCACGTCCACGTCGGAGGACGACAACTCCGCGGCCGCCAGCGCCTGCCGGATCACCCGCTGCTGCGACGGACCGTTCGGCGCCGTCAACCCGTTCGACGCACCGTCCTGGTTCACCGCACTGGACCGCACCACGGCCAGCACCTCGTGACCGTTCCGCTCCGCATCCGACAACCGCTCCACCACGACCACACCGACACCCTCGGACCAGCCCGTCCCGTCCGCCGCGTCCGCGAACGCCCGGCACCGCCCGTCCGACGACAAACCGCCCTGCCGGCTGAACTCCACGAACGTGGCCGGGGTCGCCATCACCGTGACACCGCCTACGAGGGCCATGGAGCACTCGCCCGCGCGCAGCGCGTGACCGGCGAGGTGGAGCGCCACCAGCGACGACGAGCACGCTGTGTCCACGGTGACCGCGGGACCTTCGAGGCCGAGGGTGTAGGCGACCCGCCCGGAGACGACGGCGGGGGCGTTGCCCGTCAGCATGTGGCCCTGGAGGTCGTCGGACGACCCGCTCATGACGTCGCTGTAGCCGTAGGGCGCGGCGCCGATGAAGACGCCGGTCGGGGTGCCCGCGGTCTTGCGGGGGTCCAGGCCGGCGTTCTCCAAGGCGGCCCAGGACGCTTCGAGCAGCAGCCGCTGCTGGGGGTCGGTGGCCAGCGCCTCGCGGGGCGAGATGCCGAAGAACTCGGCGTCGAAGCCGCTGGCGTCGTCCAGGAAGCCGCCGCCGTTGGGGATGTCGTGCAGCAGCTCGGTGTCCCAGCCGCGGTCGGTCGGGAAGCCGCCGACCGCGTCGCCGCCGTCGGCCACCAGCCGCCAGAGGCCGTCGGGGTCCTCGACGCCGCCGGGGAAGCGGCAGGCCATGCCCACGATCGCCAGCGGCTCGCCGACCGCGTCGACCAGGTCCTGATGCTCCTTGCGGAGTCGCTGGTTCTCCAGAAGCGACGCGCGCAGCGCCTCAACGATCTTATCCGAGGACTGAGTCATTTGGGCTCCGCTGTCTCTGAATCCGTGATCGTGTCGAATGAAGCGCTACAAAGGCGATCGTGGACGCCGGTCACGCTCATACTTCGCTTTCGGAAATACCGAGTTCGTCGTCGATGAAGCGGAAGACCTCGTCGGGGGTCTCCCAGTCCTCGTCCTCGCCCGTGTCCTCCGCCTCGGCGCCCCGCCAGGAGTCGAGGATCGAGCGCAGCCGGTGCGCGATGGCCTCGCGTTCCTCGGCCGCGACCTCAGCTGCGGCCAACGAGCCACCGATCAGGTCGAGTTGGGCGAGCAGGGATGCCGCAGTGCCGTTATCGGCGCCCGGCGCCGCGCCGAACTGCTCGGCGAGGTGGCCGGCGAGGCGCTGCGGATTCGGATAGTCGAACACCAGGGTCGACGGAATGGCGAGGCCGGTCGCCGTCTGGAGGCGGTTGCGCAGTTCCAGAGCGCTGAGGGAATCGAATCCGAGTTCCCGGAAAGCCTGGGTGGTGTCGATCTGCTCGCGCGAGGCATATCCGAGCACCGCGGCCACGTGGTCGCGTACCAGCGCGAGGAGGTGCTCCGTACGGTCGGGAAGGGCCAGCGCCGAAAGGCGGTCCGCCAGGGTGCCGGCCTCCTGTCGGCGGTCGGCAGCGGACGGCCGCCCGCGCTTGCCGGCGAGGGTGCGCCACAGCGGGGGAAGGTCGCTGCGGGTGCGGAGGGCGCCGATGTCCAGCCGGGTCAGCGCGACGGCTGCTTGCGGACCGGCCAGGGCCGCGTCGAACATCGCCAGGCCCTGGTCCACGGTGAAGGGCGGGGTCCCGGAGGCGGTGATACGGCGCATGTCCGCCTCCGACAACTCGCCCGTCAGACCCGCGCCTTGAGACCACGGGCCCCACGCCATCGACACCGCGGGAAGACCGGCGTGACGCCGGTGCTGCATGAGCGTGTCCAGGAAGACGTTGCCCGCCGCGTAGTTGCCCTGACCCGGGCTACCCAGCACACCCGCGAGCGAGGAGAACACCACGAACGCCGAGAGGTCACGGTCCCGGGTCAGCTCGTGCAGATGCCAGGCCGCATCCACCTTCGGCGCCAGCACCCGAGCCAACCGCTCCGCAGTCAGCGACGAGACCAGCCCGTCGTCCACCACCCCCGCCGTGTGGACCACACCGGCCAACGGAACGTCCGCCAGCAGCTCCGCCAACGCTCCACGGTCACTGACATCACAGGCCGCAACCCGGGCCCGGGCACCCAACTCGGCCAGTTCGGCAATGAGTTCGGCGCCGCCACCACGA
>NZ_JBAGKC010000100.1:0-2950 GCF_037034245.1 Streptomyces sp. CA2R106 | reverse complement strand
GGTCGAGGGTGGTGACCTGGCGGGGATCGCGGAGACGCTGTCCATCGAGGACGAGCGCCACCTGCACGACGTACTGCCCGCACTCGCGTCCTGGCGGCGCCGCGAACGCCGCCGCTCGGAGACGGCGGGCTGGCGCTACCGGACGACCTGGTCGCCCGTCACCGCCGCCGGGTCCGCGTGGCTCACCGGCCGGTGGCTGCTCGTCGCCCCCGCCGGCGCCGCCGCCGAACTCGTGGAGTGGACCGCTTCCGCGCTGGCCGCCCGCGGCGCCGAGACCGTGACGGTCCGGGTGCCGGCCGGGACCGTACCGCGCGGCACCGTCGCCGAACTGGTCGGCCGGGCGACGGCGGGCACCGAGCCGCTGTCCGGGGTGCTGTCGCTCCTCGGCCTCGACGAGGCGCCGCTGCCCGGGCAGCCCGCCGTGACCGCCGGCCTCGCCGGCACGCTGGGCCTGCTCCAGGCGCTGGGCGACGCCGGGGTGGAGGCGCCGCTGTGGCTGCTGACCCGCGGCGCCGTCGCCACCGGCCCCGGCGAGCACCTGGCCAGCCCGCTCCAGGCGCAGATCTGGGGCTTCGGCCGGATCGCCGCCCTGGAACACCCGGACCGCTGGGGCGGGCTGGTCGACCTGCCGGACACGGCCGACGACCGTACCGGCGCGCAGCTGGCGGCCGTACTGGCCGGCACCGACGAGAACCAGGTCGCGATCCGGGCGGTCGGAACGATGGGCCGCAGGCTGGCCCACGCCCCCCAGCCCCCGGCCGGCGAGGGGTGGCGTCCCGCGGACGGCACCGCGCTCATCACCGGCGGCACCGGCGCGCTCGGCGGGCACGTGGCACGCTGGCTCGCCGACCGCGGCGCCGAACGTCTCGTGCTCACCAGCCGTTCCGGCCCCGGCGCCACCGGCGTCGCGGCGCAGGCGGCCGAACTGGCCTCCTGCGGCGCCCGCGTGGACGTCCTCGCCTGCGACACCGCCGACCGCGCCGAGCTGGCCGCCCTCCTCGGCCGCGTCCCGGCGGACGGCCCCGCGCTGTCCACCGTGGTGCACACCGCCGCGGTCCTGGACGACGGCGTGATCGACGCCCTCTCGCCCGAGCGGCTGGAGACGGTGCTCGCCGCCAAGGCCGCCGGCGCCGCACACCTCGACGAGCTCACCGCCGACCTGGACCTCGACGCCTTCGTGCTGTTCTCCTCCGTGGTGGCCACCACCGGCGCGCCGGGCCAGGCCAACTACGGTGCCGCCAACGCCTACCTGGACGCCCTCGCCCAGCACCGGCGCGGCCGCGGCCTGCCCGCGCTCGCCGTGGCCTGGGGCCCGTGGGCCGCGGGCGTGGCGCAGAGCTCCGAGGCCGCGCGGCAGCGGCTCGCCCGCAACGACTGGGAAGAGGTCATGGACCCCGACCTGGCGGTCCGGGCCCTGGGCGAGGCACTGGACGGCCGCGACACCGCACTGACGGTGATGAACATCGACTGGACGGCCGTCCTCGCCGAGCCGCAGGAGTCCGCGGACCTGGTGCACGCGCCCTTCATGCGTGACCTGCCGGAGGTGCGGCGGCTCGCCGCGCTGCTGGCCGTCGCCCCGTCCGCCCCGGCCGAACGGGACCTGGCGGACCGGCTGGCCGGCCTGACCCGGGCCGAGCAGCGGCGGGCACTGACCGCACTGGTGCAGGACAAGGCCGCCCGGGTGCTCGGCCACACCACACCCGACGCCGTACAGGCCGGCAGCGCCTTCAGCGAACTCGGCTTCGACTCCCTGACGTCGGTGGAGCTGCGCAACGACCTCAGTGCCGCCACCGGCCTGCGGCTGCCGGCGACCCTGCTCTTCGACTACCCGACGCCCACCGCCCTGACCGGCTACCTGGCGGAGCAACTCCTGGGCGCACGGCCCGAGGACACCCCGGCGCAGTCCGCGGTGCCCGCCACCATCGCCGCCGACGAGCTGATCGCGATCGTCGGCATGGCCTGCCACTACCCCGGCGGCGTGGCCGGCCCCGACGACCTGTGGAACCTGCTCGCCACCGGCGGTGACGCCATCTCCGGCTTCCCGGACGACCGCGGCTGGCACCTGGAGTCGCCCGACGGCACCGAGTTCGACACCGTCGGCGGCTTCGTGCAGGACGTCAGCGGCTTCGACGCCGGGTTCTTCGGGATCAGCCCGCGTGAGGCGCTGGCGATGGACCCGCAGCAGCGGCTGCTGCTGGAGACGTCCTGGGAGGCGCTGGAACGGTCGGGCATCGACCCGATGTCGCTGCGGGGCACCGCCACCGGCATGTTCGTCGGCGGCTACGCCTCCGGCTACGGCCGCGACGGCGACTTCGAGGGCGCGGCCCACCTCATCACCGGCAACGCCACGAGCGTGCTGTCCGGCCGGGTGTCCTACGCCCTCGGCCTGGAGGGCCCCGCGGTCACGGTGGACACGGCCTGCTCGTCCTCGCTCGTCGCCCTGCACATGGCCACCCAGGCGCTGCGCACCGGGGAGTGCTCGATGGCACTCGTCGGCGGTGTCACGATCATGGTCACCCCGGACGGCTTTATCGGCTTCAGCGAGCAGAGCGGCCTCGCGATGGACGGCCGCAGCAAGGCGTTCTCCGCCGACGCCGACGGCATGGGCTTCTCCGAGGGCGCGGGCATGCTCGTGGTCGAGCGGCTGTCGGACGCCGAGCGCAACGGGCACAAGGTCCTCGCGGTGGTGCGGGGTTCTGCGGTCAACCAGGACGGCGCGTCCAACGGCCTGACCGCCCCCAACGGCCCCTCGCAGCAGCGCGTCATCCGCGCCGCACTGGCCACCTCCGGACTGTCGGCGGCCGACGTCGACGCGGTGGAAGCCCACGGCACTGGCACCAAGCTCGGTGACCCGATCGAGGCGCAGGCGCTGCTGGCGACCTACGGGCAGGAGCGTGCGGGAGACCGGCCGCTGTGGCTGGGTTCGGTGAAGTCGAACATCGGCCACACG
>NZ_JBAGKC010000099.1:0-3004 GCF_037034245.1 Streptomyces sp. CA2R106 | reverse complement strand
ACCATTCGACGCACCATCCTGGTTCACCGCACTGGACCGCACCACCGCCAACACCCGATGACCATTCCGCTCCGCGTCCGACAGGCGCTCCACCACCAGCACACCCATGCCCTCGCTGAAGCCCGTCCCATCCGCCGCCTCAGCAAACGCCTTGCACCGACCATCAGCAGACAACCCACCCTGCTGCGAGAACCCCACAAACGTGTGCGGCAACGCGTTCACCGTCACCCCCGCCACCAACGCCAGCGAGCACTCCCCACCCCGCAACGCCTGACCGGCAAGGTGCAGCGCCACCAGCGACGACGAGCACGCCGTATCCACTGTGAGCGCGGGACCGACCAGGCCCAGCGCGTAGGCGACGCGGCCCGACAGGACGCTCTGCGCGCCGCCGGTGAGGAGTTGGGCGTTCGCGTCGGCGTCCGTCATGGCCTCGCCGGCGACCTCGGAGTAGCCGGACTCGTAGCTGCCGACGAAGACGCCGGTCGACGAGCCGGCCAGCGTGAGCGGGTCGATACCCGCGTGCTCAAGTGCCTCCCAGGAGCCCTCCAGCAGCAGGCGGTGCTGCGGGTCCGTGGCCAGCGCCTCACGCGGGGACATCGCGAAGAAGCCGGCGTCGAAGTCCATGGCGCCGTCGACGAAGCCGCCGGCGTGGGCGAGTTCGGTCAGCAGGCCGGTGTCCCAGCCGCGGTCGCCGGGGAAGCGGGTCATGGCGTCGCGGCCGTGCGCCAGCAGGTCCCACATGCCGTCCGGGTCCCAGACGCCGCCGGGGAAGCGGCAGGCCATGCCGACGATGACGAGCGGGTCGTCGTCCACCGACCGGAGGACAGGCAGTGCGTCGACGGGGACCGCGGTGATGCCGCCGAGGCGCTCGTCCAGGTGGCCGGCGAGGCGTTCGGCGCTCGGGTAGTCGAAGACGAGGGTCGAGGGCAGGGCGAAGCCGGTCACGGCCTGGAGCCGGTTGCGCAGCTCGACCGCGGTCAGCGAGTCGAACCCGATCTCGCGGAAGGGCTTGGTCCCGTCGATGTCGTTGCCCGACGGGTAGCCGAGGACGGAGGCGACGTGGTCGCGGACGAGGGTGAGCAGGTGCGCGGCACGCTCCTGCGCCGGGAGCGCGGCCATGCGCGCCGCGAGGCCGTCGCCGCCCGCGTCCTGGGCAGCGGCCGCACGGCGCGGGGCGGCGGGCACCAAACCGCGCAGCACCGCCGGGAGTTCGCCCTGCGCGCGCAGGCGCGCCAGGTCGAGGCGAGCCAGGGCGAGCACGGGGCGGTCGGCGGCCAGCGCCTGGTCGAAGAGGGCCAGGCCCTGCGCGACCGTCAGCGGCGGCACGCCCGAGCGCGCGATGCGGCGCATGTCGACCTCGGAGAGGGTGCCGGTCAGGCCCACGTCCTGGGTCCAGGCGGCCCACGCCATCGAGACGCCGGGCAGGCCGTCGTGGCGGCGCTGCTCCATGAGCGCGTCGAGGAACATGTTCGAGGCGGCGTAGTTGGCCTGCCCGGGGCTGCCGATGAGCCCGGAGAACGACGAGAACACGGCGAAGACCCGCAGGTCGGCGTCCCGGGTCAGCTCGTGGAGGTGCCAGGCGGCGTCCACCTTCGGGCGCATGACCCGGTCCATCTGCGCAGGGCTCAGCGAGGCCACGGTGCCGTCGTCCAGGAGGCCCGCGGTGTGCACCACGCCTGTGAGCCGTACGCCGTCCAGGGCGGCGGCCAGCGCGTCGCGGTCGGCGGCGTCGCACGCGGTCACAGTGACCTGGGCGCCGTGGCCGGCGAGTTCGGCGACGAGTTCGGCGGTGCCGTCGGCGTCGGCGCCGCGGCGGCTGAGCAGCAGGAGGTCGCGTACGCCGTGGACCGTCACCAGGTGGCGGGCGACCTCGCGGCCCAGGCCGCCGGTGCCGCCGGTGATCAGGACGGTGCCGTCGGCGGGGAACAGGGGGGCGGGCGCCGCGTCGGTGCCGGCGTCCGGGCCGCTGTCCGTGTCGGGGTCCGGGCCGCTGTCCGGGCCGGCGGGGACCCGGGTGAAGCGCGGGGCCTGGAACGCGGCGCCCCGCAGGGCGAGTTGCGGCTCGTCCACCGCGAACGCGCGGGCCAGGAGCGCCCCGTCCACGGCGGTGCCCGGCTCGACGTCCAGCAGCAGGAAGCGGCCCGGGTCCTCGGTCTGCGCGGTCCGTACCAGGCCCCACACCGAGGCGGCGGCCAGGTCGGTGACGGTCTCGCCCGGACCGGTGGCGACCGCGCCGCGGGTCACCACGGCCATCCGGGTGCCGGAGAAGCGCTGCAACCGTTCGAGCACCCAGTTCGCCGTCGCGTGGACGGACTCCACGACCTGCTCGCCCGCCGGGGTGACGTCCAGTACGACCACGTCGGACGGCGCGGCGTCGGCGTCGGCGTCGGCCTCCGTGTGCGCGTCCGTGGCCCCGGCCGGGCCCCGTACGGTGCTGAACTCGACGTCCTGGAGGCCGCTTTCCGGTGCCGCCGCGTCCGACCACTCGAGGGCCAGCATCGCACCGGGCCGGGCCTCGGCCGCCAGAGTCTGCGCGGTGAGCGGGCGGAGCACGAGCGAGCCGATCGACAGGACGGGAGCGCCGGTCTCGTCGGCGAGCAGCAGCGAGATCGCGTCGGGCCCGGCGGGGGTGATCCGGGCCCGTACGCGGGTGGCGCCGGTGGCGTACAGGGTGACGTCGTTGAACGCGAAGGGCAGCCGGCCCAGTTCGGTCGGCGCGAGGTCGGCGAAGGTGGAGGGGTGCAGGGCCGCGTCGAGCAGCGCGGGGTGGATGCCGAACGCCCCCGCCCCGCCCCGGACGTCCGCCGGGAGCGCGATGTCGGCTAGGACGTGGCCGTTGTGCTGCCACGCCCGGGTCAGGCCCTGGAAGACCGGGCCGTACCCGAACCCGCTGTCGGCGCTGCGCTCGTAGAAGTCCGCGAGGTCGATGGGTGTGCTGCGGGGCGGCGGCCACGCGCCCGCCAGCTCGGCGGCATCAACGGATGCGCCGTCTACGGCGGTTGCC
>NZ_JBAGKC010000098.1:0-3005 GCF_037034245.1 Streptomyces sp. CA2R106 | reverse complement strand
CGGGCAGTTTGCAGCGTGGTGATGGCGGCCGGGACCGGTGGCTGACTGCACTGGCGAGCGCCTGGACCGCGGGCGTCGACGTGGACTGGGCTGCGGTGACTGCTGATGAGGGTCGGGCGGTGAAGGTTGGGCTGCCGACGTATGCGTTTCAGCGGCAGCACTATTGGCCGAAGCCGGTGGCTGGTCGTGGGGATGCTTCGTCGGCTGGTCAGCAGCGTTCCGGGCATGCGTTGTTGTCGGCTGCGGTGTGGCTGGCCGAGGGTGATGGGTTGGTGTTGACGGGTCGGTTGTCGCTGGCTGCGATGCCGTGGCTGGCCGACCACGCGGTCCACGGCACGGTGCTACTGCCGGGGACGGCGTTCGTGGACCTGGCCGTCCACGCCGGGGACCTGGCCGGGTGCGGTGTCCTGGAGGAACTGACCCTCCAGGAGCCCCTGGTCCTTCCCGCCTCTGGCGGCGTGCAGGTCCAGATCCACCTCGGCGACAGCGATGGCGACAGTGGTCGACGCACGGTCGTGGTCTCTTCCCGTGAGGGGGAGGGCGAATGGGTGCGGAACGCGGTCGGTGTGCTGACGCCGGTCGGGGCCGAGAGCGCTCCTGTTCCGTTGGGTGTTTGGCCGCCGGTCGGTGCGGAGCCGGTTCCGGTGGATGGCGCCTATGAGAGGCTCGCCCAGCGCGGTTACGCCTACGGTCCGGCGTTCCAGGGCCTGCGCCAGGCATGGCGTGCCGGGGACACCGTCTACGCCGAAGTCGAGCTGCCCCAGGCCGCGGACGGTGATGTTGCCGGGTTCGGCCTGCACCCCGCTTTGCTCGACGCCGCTCTGCACGGTCTCCTCGTCGCCAGCAGTAGTAGCAGTGATGCTGGGAGGACGGAGCTGCCGTTCGCGTGGTCGGGGGTGCGGCTGCTGGCCGGCGGTGCCCGCCACCTGCGGGTGGTGCTGACACCCGGGTCGGGAGGGATCTCGGTCACCGCGTTCGACGCTGTTGGTGAACCCGTCTTGCAGGCGCGGTCGCTGTCGTTGCGGGAAGTTGCGGCGGGGCAGTTGGGTGGGGCTGCTCGTCACGTGCGGCAGTCGCTGTTCACGGTGGACTGGGTTCCGCTGCCTGCCCCGCAGGACTCTGACACCGCCGTGGTGCAGTGGACGCGGCACGGCCAGACGGCCCCCGCTATCGGGCAAGAGGTTCCTCCGGTGGTGGTGGCGGTGGTGCCGGCTGCCCCGTTGGGCGATTCGGTACCAGTAGCGGCTCAATTGGCTGCTGCGACGGTGTTGGGTTGGGTGCAGGAGTGGCTGGCCGATCCCGAGACCGCTGGTTCGCGGTTGGTGGTCTGGACCCAAGGTGCGTCCGCCGGGCAGGACCTGGCCGGTGCGGCAGTGGCGGGTCTGATCCGCTCGGCGCAGTCCGAGCACCCGGGGCGTGTGCTGCTGGTCGATGTCGACCCGGCGGCCGGCCTGGACCCTGCCAACGAAGTGGACGTGGACACCGTCCTGTCCCTGGCCCTGGATGCCGGCGAACCCGACATCCGCATCCGTCCGTCTGCTGACGGCGGCAGTGGTGTGGCGGCGTTCGGTAGGCGGTTGGCGAGGGCCGGGGTCGCGGCGGGGGAGCTTATTCTGCCCGGGAACCCAGGGTGGCGGGTGGAGGTGACCGAGCCGGGTGATCTGGGCAGTACGGCGGTGGTCGATGCTCCCGAGGCAGGCGCGGCGCTGTCGGCGGGGCAGGTTCGGGTGGGCCTGCGTGCGGTCGGGCTGAACTTCCATGACGTGCTGCATGGGCTGGGGATGGTTGCGGACGGTCGAGTGCTGGGCGGGGAAGGCGCTGGGGTGGTGCTGGAGGCCGGGCCGGGGGTGGATGGTCTGGTGGTGGGTCAGTCGGTGATGGGTTTGGTGCCGGGGTGGGGGCCGGTGGGGGTGGTGGACAGCCGGCTGGTGGCTGCGGTGCCGCGGGGGTGGTCGTTCCAGCAGGCCGCATCCGTGCCGGCAACGTTCCTGACCGCGCTCTATGCGCTGCGGGATCTGGCTCAGGCCCGTCCGGGTGAGCGGGTGTTGATCCATGCCGGTACCGGCGGTGTGGGTACGGCTGCGGTGCAGCTGGCGAGGGCGTGGGGTTTGGAGGTCTTCGCGACTGCGAGTCCGGCGAAGCAGGCCGCGTTGCGGGCGATGGGCGTGGCGGACACCCACATTGCCTCGACGCGCGATCTGGCGTTCTGTGAGCGGTTCTTGGCCGTGACCGGTGGTGCGGGCATGGATGTGGTCGTCAATGCTCTGGCGGGGGAGTTCACGGACGCGTCGCTGCGGTTGTTGCCGCGTGGTGGGCGGTTCGTCGAGATGGGCAAGACCGATATCCGTGATGCCGAGCAGGTTGCCCAGGACCGGCCTGGGGTGATCTATCGGGCGTTCGATCTGATGGACGCGGGTGTCGACCGGATCGCGGAGATGTTCGCTGAGCTCAGGGCGATGTTCGAGGCCGGGGTACTGACTCCGCCGCCGGTGACGTGTTTCGAGTTGTCGCAGGCGGTGGCGGCGCTGCGGTATGTGCAGGCCGCCCGGCATGTGGGCAAGGTCGTGCTGAACGTCCCCGCCGCCTGGGACCCGCGGGGCACCGTCCTGGTCACGGGTGGGACGGGGACCCTGGGTGGGGAGTTGGCCCGGCACCTGGTCACCGTGCGTGGCATGCGGCATCTGGTGTTGTTGTCGCGACGCGGCCCGGCCGCACCGGGCGCGGCGCGTCTGGTCGCGGAGTTGGCTGAGCTGGGCGCGGAGGTCCGGGTGGAGGCCGGAGATGCCGCAGACCGTGACGCTCTCGCCTCGGTGCTGGCCAAGATTGCGGTCGAGCGGCCGTTGACGGCAGTGGTGCACGCAGCCGGCGTGATCGACGACGCCACCGTGGAGTCGTTGACGCCGCAGCGGATGGCGACCGTCCTGTCGGCGAAGGTTGACGCGGCCTGGAACCTGCACGAGCTGACCGAGGACATGGGCTTGGCCGGGTTCGTGCTGTACTCCTCG
>NZ_JBAGKC010000097.1:0-3025 GCF_037034245.1 Streptomyces sp. CA2R106 | reverse complement strand
GCTGGCGGCGGTGTGGGAGGCGGCCGGTGTCGCGCCCGAGGCGGTGGTGGGGCATTCGCAGGGTGAGATCGCGGCGGCGACGGTGGCGGGGATGTTGTCGTTGGAGGATGGCGCGCGGGTGGTGGCGTTGCGGTCGCAGTCGTTGAAGGTGTTGGCGGGTGCGGGCGGGATGTTGTCGGTCAGCAGGTCTGTGGGCGAGGTTGAGGAGCGGTTGGTCCGGTTCGGGGACGCTGTTGCGCTGGCGGCGGTCAATGGGCCTTCGGCGGTGGTGGTGTCGGGTGAGCCCGCGGCGTTGGAGGAGTTGAAGGCGGAGTTCGAGGCAGAGGGCACTCGGGCGCGGATGGTGGCGGTGGATTACGCGTCCCACTCGGCGCAGGTGGACCGCCTGGAGGCGGAGATCACGTCCGTTCTGGCGGGGATCAGTCCGCGTCGGGGCCGGGTCCCCATGGTGTCGGCGATGACCGGCGAGACCCTGACGGGTGAGGAGTTGGATGCCGGTTACTGGTTCCGCAGTCTCCGTGCGACGGTTCATTTCGACCGTGCGGTGCGGACGTTGGCGGGCCGCGGCCATCAGCTCTTCGTCGAGGTGACCCCGCACCCGGTCCTGATGGGTGCGATGAACGACACCCTGGAAGAGGTCGCGCGGGAAGCGGGCCCGGGGGTGGTGCCGGGTGCGGTGTGTGCGACGTTGCGGCGGGACGAGGGCGGCGCCGTACGGCTGCTGACCTCGCTGGCCGAGGCGTTCACGGCCGGGGCGGCCGTGGACTGGACGTCGGTGCTGCCCGCCGGCGACCTGGTCGAACTGCCCACCTACGCTTTCCAGCACGATCGCTACTGGCTCGACGCCGACCCGTCCTCGCCCGCCGCCGAACTCCTTCCGACCGGGCTTGACGCCCACCCCGTCGCCGACCCCGCGCCCGACGGCCTGCGCGGGCAGCTCGCCGGGCGGCCCCGGCCCCAGCAGGAGCAGTTGGTCCTGGACCTGGTCAGGAACCAGGCCGCCGCGGTGCTGGGACACGGCTCGCCCGACGCCCTCGACCCCGCGCGCACGTTCAAGGAGTTGGGCTTCGACTCCGTCACCGGCGTCGACCTGCGCAACCGGCTGAGCGGCGCGGCGGCGCTCCGGCTGCCCACCACGCTGATCTACGACCACCCGACGCCGCTGCTGCTTTCGGCGTTCCTGCGCGGAGAGGCGCTGGGCGACAGCGGTGCTGACGGTCCCGCTGACCCCGGCCCGATCCGGACCGGGACCGGGACCGGGACCGACGAGCCGATCGCGATCGTGGCGATGAGCTGCCGCCTGCCCGGTGACGTCAGCACTCCCGAGCAGCTGTGGGACCTGCTGGCCGCCGGCGGCGACGCGGTCGGGGAACTCCCCGGCGACCGCGGCTGGGACCTCGCCCCGCCGCCCGGTTCGTCCGAGGACCGCTCCCTCGCGTCCGCCACCCGCGGCGGCGGATTCCTCACCGCGGCCGCCGAGTTCGACGCGGAGTTCTTCGGGATCAGCCCGCGTGAGGCGCTGGCCATGGACCCGCAGCAGCGGCTGCTGCTCGAACTGTCCTGGGAGGCCTTGGAGCGCGCGGGCATCGACCCGACCGGCCTGCGGGGCAGTGCGACCGGCGTCTTCGCGGGTGCCTCCGCGTCCGGGTACGGCGCCGACGCACCCGAGGAACTCGAAGGCCACCTCCAGCCGGGCGTCACCCCGAGCGTGATCTCCGGTCGGGTCGCCTACACCCTGGGCCTCGAAGGCCCCGCCCTGACAGTGGACACGGCGTGCTCGTCCTCCCTGGTGGCGCTGCACCTGGCCGCCCGGTCCCTGCGCTCCGGCGAATGCACGCTGGCCCTCGCCGGGGGCGTCACCGTGCACGCCACCACGTCCTGGCTGAACTGGTTCCGCCGGCAGCGGGGACTGGCCGCGGACGGGCGCTGCAAGGCGTACGGGGACCAGGCCGACGGCATGGGCATGGCCGAAGGCGCCGGCCTCCTGGTCCTCGAGCGGTTGTCGGACGCGCGGCGCAACGGGCACCGCGTGCTGGCGGTGGTGCGGGGGAGTGCGGTCAATCAGGATGGTGCGTCGAACGGTCTGACGGCGCCGAACGGTCCGTCTCAACGGCGGGTGATCCGGGCGGCGTTGGCGGACGCGGGGTTGACGTCGGCCGATGTGGATGTGGTGGAGGGGCACGGTACGGGGACGGCGTTGGGTGATCCGATCGAGGCGCAGGCGCTGCTGGCGACCTACGGTCAGGACCGTCCGGACGACCGGCCGTTGCTGTTGGGTTCCGTGAAGTCGAACATCGGGCACACGCAGTCGGCGGCGGGCGTGGCGGGCGTGATCAAGCTCGTCCTAGCGCTCCGGCACGGGCTGGTCCCGCGGACCCTGCACGCCGACACCCCGTCCTCGCATGTGGATTGGGACGCGGGCGCGGTGCGTCTCGCCACCGACTCCGTGCCGTGGCCGGAGTCGGCGGACCGCCCTCGGCGCGCTGGCGTCTCCTCGTTCGGCATCTCCGGTACGAACGCGCACGTGATCGTGGAGCAGGCTCCGGCCGAGGCCGCGGTGGAGGGTGCGCCGTCTGGTGGTGTGGGGTTGCCGGTGGTGCCGTGGGTGGTGTCGGGTCGGTCGGTTGAGGGGTTGGCGGGGCAGGCGGGGCGGTTGTTGGAGTTCGTGGGGGAGGGGTGTGGGCGGGCTGATGTGGTGGATGTGGGGTGGTCGTTGGTGTCGTCGCGTGCGGTGTTGGAGCATCGTGCGGTGGTGCTTGGTGGGGATGGGGCGGAGTTGTGTGCGGGGTTGGGTGCGGTGGCGGAGGGTGTGGAGGCGCCTGGTGTGGTGTCGGGTGTGGTGGGTGGTGTGGGTCGGTTGGGGTTGGTGTTTACGGGTCAGGGTGCGCAGCGGGTGGGGATGGGTCAGGGGTTGTATGGGGTGTTTCCGGTGTTTCCGGTGTTTGCGGAGGCGTTTGATGAGGTGTGTGGGGTGTTGTCAGAGCTGGTGGGTGGGTCGGTGGGTGCGGTGGTGCGGGGTGAGGGT
>NZ_JBAGKC010000096.1:0-3034 GCF_037034245.1 Streptomyces sp. CA2R106 | reverse complement strand
GACGGGTCGGTTGTCGCTGGCCACGATGCCGTGGCTGGCCGACCACGCGGTCCACGGCACGGTGCTACTGCCGGGGACGGCGTTCGTGGACCTGGCCGTCCACGCCGGCGATCTGGCCGGGTGTGGTGTCCTGGAGGAGTTGACGCTCCAGGAGCCCCTGGTCCTTCCCTCCTCCGGTGGCGTCCAGTTGCAGGTCCACGTCGGCGACAGCGATGGCGACAGCGGCCGGCGAACGGTCACGGTCTCCTCTCGTGAGGGGGAGGGCGAGTGGGTGCGGCACGCGGTGGGCGTGCTGGCCCCGGCCGATGGCGAGCCGGTCCCCGCCCCGCTGGGTGCCTGGCCTCCGGTCGGCGCGGTGGCGGTTCCGGTCGACGACGCCTACGAGAAGTTCGCCCGGCGCGGTTACGCCTACGGTCCGACGTTCCAGGGCCTGCGCCAGGCATGGCGTGCCGGGGACACCGTCTACGCCGAAGTCGAACTGCCCCAGATCATTGACTCCGACGCTGCCGGATTCGGCTTGCATCCCGCTCTGCTTGATGCCGCTCTGCACGGTTTGCTGGCCGCTAGTGACGGCAATGGCGGGACGGAGTTGCCGTTCGCGTGGTCGGGCGTGCGATTGCTGGCCGCCGGTGCGCGTCACTTGCGGGTGGTGCTGGCCGCCGGGTCGGGAGGGATCTCGGTCACCGCGTTCGATGGTGTCGGTCAGCCGGTGCTGACGGCCCGGTCGTTGGTGTTGCGGGAGGTTGCGCCGGGGCAACTGGTCGGGTCGGGTCGGGTGCCCAGGCAGTCGTTGTTCACGGTGGACTGGGTTCCGCTGCCGGCGCAGGCTTCGGCTGCCGTGGAGTGGGTGCGGCACGGTGGGGCCGAAGTGGCTCCGGTGGTGGTGGCGGTGGTGCCGGCTGCCCCATCGGGGGTTTCGGCGCCGGAGGCGGCTCAGTTGGCTGCTGTGACGGTGTTGGGTTGGGTGCAGGAGTGGCTGGCCGATCCCGAGACCGCTGGTTCGCGGTTGGTGGTCTGGACCCAGGGCGTGGCTACCGGGCAGGACCTGGCGGGCGCGGCGGTAGTCGGTTTGGTGCGTTCGGCGCAGTCGGAGCATCCGGGGCGTGTGCTGCTGGTCGACGTCGACCCGGCGGCTGACCTAGACCCGGCCCGGGACGTTGACGTGGATACCGTCCTGGCCGTGACTTTGGGTGCTGATGAGCCTGAGGTCCGCATCCGCCCTGCTACTGCTGACGGCGGGACTGTGGCGGTGTTCGGGCGTCGGCTGGTCCGGGCGGGTGCGTCCGGGGATCTGGCGCTTCCCGCTGGTTCGGGCTGGCGAGTCGATGTCGCCGAGCCGGGTGATCTGGGCAGTGCGGCGGTGGTCGATGCTCCCGAGGCGGGCGTGGCGTTGTTGCCGGGGCAGGTCCGGGTGGGCCTGCGCGCGGCGGGCGTGAACTTCCGTGATGTGGTGGCCGGGCTGGGAATGGTCTCGGATGGCCGGGTTATGGGCTTGGAGGCTGCCGGGGTGGTGCTGGAGGCCGGGCCGGGGGTGGATGGTCTGGTGGTGGGGCAGTCGGTGATGGGTTTGGTGCCGGGGTGGGGGCCGGTGGGGGTGGTGGACAGCCGGCTGGTGGCTGCGGTGCCGCGGGGGTGGTCGTTCCAGGAGGCCGCGGCGGTGCCGGTGGGGTTCTTGACGGCGTTTTATGCGCTGCGGGATCTGGCCCAGGCCCGTCCGGGTGAGCGGGTGTTGATCCATGCCGGGACCGGCGGGGTGGGTACGGCTGCGGTGCAGTTGGCTCAGGAATGGGGTTTGGAGGTCTTCGCGACCGCGAGTCCGGCCAAGCAGGCCGCGTTGCGGGCGATGGGCGTCGATGAGAGCCACATCGCGTCGACGCGGGATCTGGCGTTTGGTGAGCGGTTCTTGGCCGTGACCGGTGGTGCGGGCATGGACGTGGTCGTCAACGCCTTGGCAGGGGAGTTCACGGACGCGTCGCTGCGGTTGCTGCCGCGTGGTGGTCGGTTCGTCGAGATGGGCAAGACCGATATCCGCAACCCCGAGCAGGTCGCCCAGACATACCCCGGGGTGATCTACCAGGCCTTCGACCTGATGGACGCCGGTGTACCGCGGGTCGGGGAGATGCTCGCTGAGCTCGGCGGCATGTTCGAGGCCGGGGTACTGAAGCCGCCGCCGGTGACGTGCTTCGAGCTGTCGCAGGCGGTCGCGGCACTGCGTCATCTGCAGGCTGCCCGGCACATCGGCAAGCTCGTGCTGAACGTCCCCGCCCAGTGGGACCCGCAGGGCACGGTCCTGGTCACGGGTGGGACGGGGACTCTGGGTGGGGAGTTGGCCCGGCACCTGGTCACCGTGCGTGGCATGCGGCATCTGGTGTTGCTGTCGCGGCGTGGCCCGGCGGCGCCGGGGGTGGCTGGTCTGGTTGCGGAGTTGGCTGAGCTGGGTGCTGAGGTGCGGGTGGTGGCCGGCGATGCGGCCGACCGTGACGCTCTCGCCTCGGTGCTGGCCAAGGTTGCGGTGGAGCGTCCGTTGACGGCGGTGGTGCATGCCGCCGGGGTGATCGATGACGCCACCGTGGAGTCGTTGACGCCGCAGCGGATGCTGCCGGTGCTGTCGGCGAAGGTTGACGCGGCGTGGAACCTGCACGAGCTGACCGAGGACATGGGACTGGCCGGGTTCGTGTTGTATTCCTCGGCCGCGGCCATCGTGGGCAATCCGGGGCAGGGCAGTTACGCGGCGGCGAACGCGTTCTTGGACGCGTTGGCTGTCTATCGCCGGGATCGGTGCCTGGCTGGTCAGTCGTTGGCGTGGGGGCTGTGGGAACAGACCTCGGAGATGACCGGGCATCTGGATGGCGCCGGTATGTCTCGTCTGCGTCGTGGTGGCCTCGAGCCGATGTCGACGGAGCAGGGTTTGGCGTTGTTCGAGGCCGCGGTTGCGTGGGGTGTGCCGTTGGCGGTCCCGGCCCGCTTGGACCTGACGGGGCTGTCTCGTGGAGGTCGGCCGGTGCCCGCGCTACTGCGGGGTCTGGCTGGGGGT
>NZ_JBAGKC010000095.1:0-3042 GCF_037034245.1 Streptomyces sp. CA2R106 | reverse complement strand
CTGTCGCTGGCCGCGATGCCGTGGCTGGCCGACCACGCGGTCCACGGCACCGTCCTGTTGCCGGGGACGGCGTTCGTGGACCTGGCCGTCCACGCCGGCGACCTGGCCGGGTGCAGTGTCCTGGAGGAGTTGACGCTCCAGGAGCCCCTGGTCCTTCCCGCCTCCGGTGGCGTGCAGGTCCAGGTCCAGGTCGGCGACAGTGACGGCGGCAGTGGCCGGCGAACCGTAACGGTCTCTTCCCGTGAGGGTGAGGGCGAATGGGTGCGGAACGCCGTCGGTGTGTTGGCCCTCGCCGATGGCGAGCCGGTCCCGGCCCCACTGTCCGTGTGGCCTCCGGTCGGCGCGGAGCCGGTTCCGGTCGACGACGCCTACGACAGGCTGGCTCGGCAGGGTTACGGTTACGGTCCGGCGTTCCAGGGGCTGCGGCAGGCATGGCGGGCCGGGGACACCGTCTACGCCGAGGCGGAGCTGCCTGAGGCCGTCGAAGATGACGTTGCCGGTTTCGGCCTGCACCCTGCCCTCCTCGATGCCGCGCTGCACGCCCTCATCACTGCCAGCAGTTCCAGCAGTGGCAGCGACAACGGTGGGGCGACGGGGTTGCCGTTCGCGTGGTCGGGGGTGCGTTTGCTGGCGGGCGGTGCCCGCCACCTGCGGGTGGTGCTGACCCCTGGGGCAGCTGGGGTCTCGGTCACCGCGTTCGACGCTGTTGGTGAACCCGTTCTGCAAGCACGATCGTTGGTGCTCCGGGAGGTTGCACCAGGGCAACTGGGCGGGTCGGGTCGGGCGGCCAGGCAGTCGTTGTTCACAGTGGACTGGGTCCCACTGATGGTGCCGCAGACCCCTGACACCGTCGCGGTGCAGTGGGTGCGGCATGGCGAGTCGGTCGGGTCCGAGCTGGCGCCGGTGGTGGTCGCCCCGGCGCCGACCACCCCGTTCGGGATGTCGGAGCCGCAGGCGGCCCACCAGGCTGCTGTGACGGTGTTGGGTTGGGTGCAGCAGTGGCTGGCCGATCCCGAGACGGACAACGCGCGGTTGGTGATCTGGACCCAGGGCGCAGCTATCGGGCAGGACCTGGCCGGTGCCGCGGTGGTGGGCCTGGTGCGCTCGGCGCAGTCCGAGCACCCGGGGCGTGTGCTGTTGGTCGACGTCGACCCGGCCACTGACCTGGACCCGACCCAAGACGCTGACGTGGACACCGTCATGGCCCTGGCACTGGGTGCTGACGAGCCGGAGATCCGCATCAGTCCCGCACTTGACGGCGGCAGCGGTGTGGCGGTGTTCGGGCGTCGGCTGACCCGGGCCGGGACGAAGGAGCCCGGAGCCGTGCCCGCCGAGTGGGACCCGCAGGGCACCGTGCTGGTCACGGGTGGGACGGGGACGTTGGGTGGGGAGTTGGCCCGGCACTTGGTCACCGTGCGTGGCATACGGCATCTGGTGTTGTTGTCGCGACGCGGCCCGGCCGCACCGGGCGCGGCCGGGCTGGTTGCGGAGTTGGCTGAGCTGGGCGCGGACGTCCGGGTGGAGGCCGGAGATGCCGCCGACCGGGACGCCCTCGCCTCGGTCCTGGCCAAGATCGCAGTCGAGCGGCCGCTGACGGCAGTGGTGCACGCAGCCGGCGTGATCGACGACGCCACCGTGGAGTCACTGACACCGCAGCGGATGGCGACCGTCCTGTCGGCGAAGGCTGACGCGGCCTGGAACCTGCACGAACTGACCGAGGACATGGGCCTGGCCGGGTTCGTGCTGTACTCTTCGGCCGCAGCCATCCTGGGCAATCCGGGGCAAGGTAGCTATGCCGCGGCGAACGCGTTCCTGGACGCCCTGGCCGTCTATCGCCAGGAACGTCACCTTGCCGGTCAGTCGCTGGCGTGGGGCCTGTGGGAACAGACCTCGGAGATGACCGAGCAACTGGAGGGTGCGGGCCTGTCCCGTCTGCGCCGCGGCGGCATCGAGCCGATGTCGACCGTCCAGGGTCTGGCCCTGTTCGACGCCGCGGTCGCGTGGGACGTGCCGTTGGTGGTGCCGGCCCGTTTGGACTTGGCCGCGCTGTCTCGTCCGGGTGTTTCGCCTTCACCGTTGTTGAGTGGTCTGACGGCGGGTTCTCCGGGTCGTCCTGTCGCTGCCGCGGCAGCCGCGGGTGGAGGCGGGTTGGCCGCGCGGCTGGCCGAACTCGGCCCGGCCGATCGTGAGGAGGAGGTCCTGCGGGTCGTCCGGACCGCTACGGCGGTGGTGCTGGGTCATGCCAGCCCGGCGGAGCTGGACCCTGAGCGGGCGTTCCGCGACATGGGGATCGATTCGCTGACCGCGCTGGAGCTGCGCAACCGGCTCGCCACCGAGACCGGCCTCACTCTTCCCGCGACTCTCGTCTTTGACCATCCGACACCGGTTGAACTCGCCCGTCACCTGCGGCCGGGAATATTTGCCGATGGCGAAACAGGAATGGCGACAATGATCGGCGAGCTCAACCAGGTCGAATCCAATCTTCTGAAGATGGCGGGAAGCTGTGAGAAGCCCGACGATATTACGAGAATCCTGCGCGGAATGCTGTCGAGATGGGTAGAGGTGCAGGGAGATTCTCGGTCGGAATCCGATGAGTCCTCCGCGTTTGATTCGGCGACTCCCGATGAGGTATTTGACTTCCTTGACAAAGAATTCAGATTCCATGAGTCGCCATCAGATGAAAACTGATTGCCGAATCGACGAGGGGGTCCATTGATGGAAAACCAGGAAAAACTTTTCGACTATCTGAAGAAGACGTCGGCCGAGCTCGTCCAGACGCGCAATCGCCTGCGAAAGCTGGAGGAACGCGAGCAGGAGCCGGTGGCAATCGTGGGGATGGGTTGTCGGTTCCCGGGTGGGGTGAAGGATCCGGAGGGTTTCTGGCGGTTGGTTGCCGGGGGGACCGATGCGATGTCGGGGTTCCCTGGCGACCGTGGCTGGGATCTGGAAGGTTCGGGTGTCTTCGATCCCGGTGATGGGAGTCAGGATTACGCCCGGGTGGGCGGGTTCGTAGGTGATGCGGGTGATTTCGATGCGGAGTTC
>NZ_JBAGKC010000094.1:0-3245 GCF_037034245.1 Streptomyces sp. CA2R106 | reverse complement strand
GCACCCGGAGGTCAGCGGCAGTGTCGCGGCCACCCTCGGCCTGGTACAGGCGCTCGGCGACGCGGGGATCGGGGCGCCGCTGTGGGTCGCCACGTCCGGTGCGGTGGCCGCGAGTCCGGGTGAGGTGCTGGCCCACCCGGTGCAGGCGCAGGTGTGGGGTCTGGGCCGGGTCGTGGCTCTGGAACACCCGGACCGCTGGGGCGGGTTGGTGGACCTGCCGGAGTCATTGGACGAGCGTGCCGCCGCGCGGCTGGCCGGGGTACTGGCCGGCTGCGGGGAGAACGAGGTGGCCCTGCGGCCCTCCGGGGCCCTCGGCCGCCGGCTGGCCCGCGCCACCCGGCAAGGGTCCGGGACGGGCCTGTCGACACGCGGTACCACGCTGATCACCGGCGGCACGGGTGCGATCGCCGGACACGTGGCGCGCCGGCTGGCCCAGCAGGGTGCCGAACGGCTGGTGCTGACCAGCCGTTCGGGAACTTCGGCGCAGGGCGTCGCCGCTCTCGCCGCCGAACTGGCGCAGGCCGGCGCCGCGGTGGAGGTCGTCGCATGTGACGTCAGCGAACGGGCCCCGCTGGCCGCCCTGTTGGACCGCATCGGCGCGACCGGTCCGGAGCTGGCGTCCGTACTGCACACGGCCGCGGTGCTGGACGACGGCGTGGTGGACCGGCTGTCGGTCGCGCGCCTCCGGACGGTCCTGGCGGTCAAGGCCCAGGGTGCCGCTCTGCTGGACGAGCTGACCGCTGACCTGGACCTGGACTCCTTCGTGCTGTTCTCGGCCGCGGCGGCGACGCTCGGCGGCGCGGGGCAGGGCAACTACGCCGCGGCCAACGCCTATTTGGACGCGTTGGCGGAGAACCGGCGGGCCCGGGGGTTGAACGCGTTGGCGGTGGCCTGGGGTGCGTGGTCGGGTGGGGGCATGGCCGAGTCGAGCGGAGCAGTGCGGGCGAGGGTCGAGCGCGGGGCGATGCCGCCGATGGACCCGCAGCTCGCCGTCCGCGCGCTGGACGAGGCCCTGCGCGGGCCGGACACCTGCGTCGCCGTCATGGACGTGGACTGGGCGCGGCTGTCCTCCGGGCCGGGGACCGCGGACGTGCTGCGCAGGCCGCTCGTGCGGGACCTGCCCGAGGTGCGCCGCCTGGCCGCCGCGGCCGACGGCCCGGCCGCCGCCGGGCACGCCGAGGGCGAACTGCCGCGCCGGCTGGCCGGGCTGGACCGGCCCGAGCAGGAGCGCCTCCTCACGGAGGTGGTGCGCGGTGAGGCCGCCGTCGTGCTCGGGCACACCTCGGCCGACGCCGTGGAGGACCGGCGCGCCTTCAAGGACCTGGGCTTCGACTCGCTGACCTCGGTCGAGCTGCGCAACCGGCTCGCCGCGGCGACCGGGCTGCGGCTGCCGTCCACCCTGGTCTTCGACTACCCCACGCCGACGGCGCTGGCCGCCTTCCTGCGCGGCGAGCTGACCGGCGGGCAGCCGGACACCGCCGGCGCCCGGGGCGGCGCCCTCGCGGTGGCGGCGCCGTCGGACGAGCCGCTGGCGATCGTCGGCATGGCCTGCCGCTTCCCCGGCGGCGTCGGAAGCCCGGAGGAGTTCTGGCAGTTGCTCGCCTCCGGCGGTGACGCGGTGGGCGGCTTCCCGACCGACCGCGGCTGGGACCTGGAAGGCGTCTTCGACCCGGACGGCGAGCGGGAGGGCACCTCCTACGTCGCCCAGGGCGCGTTCCTGCGGGACGCCGCCGAGTTCGACGCGGGCTTCTTCGGGATCAGTCCGCGTGAGGCGCTGGCGATGGACCCGCAGCAGCGGCTCATGCTCGAGACGTCCTGGGAGGCGCTGGAGCGGGCCGGGATCGACCCGGCGTCGCTGCGGGAGAGCGCCACTGGTGTCTTCGCCGGCGGGTTCGCCTCCGGCTACGGGCTCGGCGTGACGCTGGCCGGCCGCGGCGACGAGTCCGGCTCCGAAGGACACGTCCTGACCGGCAACGCCACCAGCGTGCTGTCCGGCCGGGTGTCCTACGTACTGGGTCTCGAGGGCCCGGCCGTCACCGTGGACACCGCCTGCTCCTCGTCCCTGATGGCACTGCACCTGGCGGGCCAGGCGCTGCGCTCCGGCGAGTGCACGCTCGCCCTGGCCGGCGGCGCGACGGTGATGGCCACCCCGGGCACCTTCGTCGACTTCTCCCGGCAGCAGGGCCTCTCGGCGGACGGCCGCTGCCGCGCCTTCTCGGAGGACGCGGACGGCACCGGCTGGGCCGAGGGCGTCGGCATGCTGGTCGTGGAGCGGCTGTCGGACGCGCGGCGCAACGGGCACGAAGTCCTCGCGGTCGTCCGCGGCTCGGCGGTCAACCAGGACGGCGCGTCCAACGGCCTCACCGCCCCCAACGGCCCCTCGCAGCAGCGCGTCATCCGCGCCGCCCTGGCCAACGCACGGCTGTCGGCGGCAGACGTCGACGTGGTGGAGGCACACGGCACCGGCACCCGGCTGGGCGACCCGATCGAGGCCGGCGCACTGCTGGCGACCTACGGCCAGGAGCGTCCCGAGGGGCGGCCGCTGTGGCTGGGTTCGGTGAAGTCGAACATCGGCCACACGCAGGCCGCGGCGGGCGTCGCGGGCATCATCAAGATGGTCCTGGCGTTGCGGCACGAGCAGTTGCCGCAGACCCTGTACGCCGACGAGCCGTCGTCCCACGTGGACTGGACGGCCGGTGAGGTGCGGCTGCTCACCGAGGCCAGGCCCTGGCAGTCCGACGGCCGGGTGCGCCGTGCCGCCGTCTCGGCGTTCGGGATGAGCGGCACCAACGCGCACGTCATCCTGGAGGAAGCCCCCGCCGCGCCGGACGCCGCCGAGGCCCCCGACGACACCGCGGCACCGGACACCGCACCGGCAGCCCCCGTGCTCTCCGGGGCCGGCGCCTGGCTCCTGTCCGGCCGCACCGCGGACGGACTGGCGGCACAGGCCGGGCGGCTGCGCGAATGGAACCTCGCCCACCCGGAGCTGCAACCGGCCGACGTGGCCTGGTCGTTGGCGGCCACCCGCTCGGTCTTCGAGCACCGGGCCGTCGTGGTCGGCGGCGACCGCACCGCTCTGCTGAGCGGCCTGGTGAGTCTCGCGTCGGGTACGCCGTCGGGTGCGGTGGTGGCGGGGGTGGGGCGTGCGGAGGTACGCCCGGTGTTCGCGTTCGCGGGTCAGGGGTCGCAGTGGGTGGGGATGGGGCGTGAACTGGCGTCGGTGTCTCCGGTGTTCGCGGCTCGGC
>NZ_JBAGKC010000093.1:0-3250 GCF_037034245.1 Streptomyces sp. CA2R106 | reverse complement strand
CGCCAACCGAGCCGCGAACACCGGCGACACACCCGCCAGCTCACGCCCCATCCCCACCCACTGCGAACCCTGACCCGCAAACGCGAACACCGGACGCGCCTCAGATCGGGCCCGGCCAGAGGCGACCGCGCCTGCCGGGACACCCGCGGCAAGGCTCTCCAAGCCGCTCAGCAGCGCGGCCCGGTCACCACCCACCACCACCGCCCGGTGCTCGAAGGCGGAACGGGTCGCCGCCAACGACCACGCCACATCCGGCGGTTCGAGACCCGGACGCCCGTCGACCCACTCCCGCAAGCGCTCCGCCTGCCCCGCCAGGCCCGCCGCCGAACGGCCCGACACCAGCCACGCACCGGCACCGGCACCGTCGCCCGACAGCACCGGCAGCTCGCCCGCCGTGCCGTCAGGCTCCGAAGCGGCCGCCTCGGCCTCCTCGGGCTTCGGCGCCGGGGCCTCCTCCAGGATGACGTGCGCGTTCGTCCCGCTCATCCCGAACGAGGACACAGCGGCCCGGCGCGGCTGCTCACCGGTCGGCCATGCCACCGGCTCGCTCAGCAGCCGGACCGCGCCGGCCGTCCAGTCGACGTGCGAGGACGGCTCCTCGGCGTGGAGAGTCTGCGGCAGCTGCTCGTGCCGGAGGGCCAGCACCATCTTGATGATGCCCGCGACGCCCGCCGCGGCCTGCGTGTGGCCGATGTTGGACTTCACCGAGCCCAGCCACAGCGGCCGGTCCGCGGTCCGCTCCTGGCCGTAGGTCGCCAGCAGCGCGCCGGCCTCGATCGGGTCGCCGAGCTTGGTGCCGGTGCCGTGGGCCTCGACGACGTCCACGTCGGCGGCGGTCAGCCCGGCGCTCGCGAGGGCCGCCCGGATGACGCGCTGCTGCGAGGGGCCGTTGGGCGCGGTGAGACCGTTGGACGCGCCGTCCTGGTTGACCGCGGAGCCCCGTACGACCGCGAGGACCTCGTGCCCGTTGCGCCGGGCGTCCGACAGCCGCTCGACCACGAGGATGCCGGCGCCCTCGGCCCAGCCGGTGCCGTCCGCGTCCTCGGAGAAGGCGCGGCAGCGGCCGTCGGCCGAAAGCCCCTGCTGGCGGGAGAAGTCGATGAAGGTGCCCGGGGTGGCCATCACGGTGGCGCCGCCGGCCAGGGCGAGCGTGCACTCGCCGGAGCGCAGCGCCTGGATGGCCAGGTGGAGCGCGACCAGGGAGGAGGAGCAGGCGGTGTCGATGGTCATGGCGGGGCCCTCGAGACCGAGGGCGTAGGAGACCCGGCCGGAGAGCACACTGGTGGCGTTGCCGGTGAGCGAGTGCCCCTCGGAGCCGGAGTCGCCCTGGTTGGCCAGCGCCAGCCCGAAGCTGTAACCGGAGGTGAAGCCGCCGGCGAAGACACCGGTGGCGCTCTCCCGCAGAGTCGCCGGGTCGATCCCGGCCCGCTCCAGCGCCTCCCAGGACGTCTCCAGCATGAGCCGCTGCTGCGGGTCCATCGCCAGCGCCTCGCGCGGGCTGATCCCGAAGAAGTCGGCGTCGAAGTCGGCCACTTCGCGCAGGAACGCGCCCTGGGCGACGTAGGAGGTGCCCTCGCGCTCGCCGTCCGGGTCGAAGACGCCTTCCAGGTCCCAGCCGCGGTCGGTCGGGAAGGCGCCCACCGCGTCGCCGCCGGAGGTGAGGAAGTCCCAGAACTGCTCGGGGGTTCCGGCGCCGCCGGGGAAGCGGCAGGCCATGCCGACGATCGCCACCGGCTCGTCCACGGCGACTGCGGCCACGGTGACCACGGGGGCGGAAACGCCCTGGCGGCCGGTCAGTTCGCCGCGCAGGAAGGCGGCGAGCGCCTGGGGGGTCGGGTAGTCGAAGACGAGGGTGGCGGGCAGCCGCAGGCCGGTGGCGGCGTTGAGGCGGTTGCGCAGCTCGACCGAGGTGAGCGAGTCGAAGCCGAGGTCCTTGAAGGCGCGCCGGTCCTCGACCGCGTCGGCCGAGGTGTGCCCGAGCACGACGGCCGCCTCGCCGCGTACGAGGTCCGTCAGGACGCGTTCCTGCTCGGAGCGGCCCATCCCGGCAAGCTGCCGGGCGAGTTCGCCCTCGGCGTGGACCACGGTGAGCGTGTTCTCCGCGGCCGCGAGCAGGCGGCGGGCGTCGGGCAGGTCGCGGAGCAGCGGCCGTCCCAGTACGCCGGCGGCGCCCGCGTCGGACCCCAGCCGGTCCCAGTCGACGTCCATGACGGTCAGCGTGGCGTCGGAGCCTGCCATCGCCTCGTCCAGGGCGCGGGCCGCGAGCTGCGGGTCCATCGGGGGCAGCGGCATCTGGCGCATCCGGGCGCGGGCCGCCTCTCCGGTCTCCGCGAGGCCGCCGCCGCTCCAGGGCCCCCAGGCCACGGCCAGGCCGGCCAGGCCGCGGGAGCGGCGGTGCTCCGCCAGCGCGTCGAGGTAGGCGTTGGCTGCCGCGTAGCTGCCCTGGCCGGGTCCGCCGAGCGTGGCGGCGGCCGCGGAGAACAGCACGAAGCTCTCCAGGTCGCGGTCGGCGGTCAACTCGTCGAGCAGGGCGGCACCTTGGGCCTTGACCCGCAGCACCGTCTCCAGGCGGGACGCGTCGAGGCCGTCCAGCATCCCGTCGTCCAGGACGGCGGCGGTGTGCAGTACGGACGCCAGCCGCGGGCCGGTCGCGTCGATCCGGTCCAACAGGGCGGCCAGCGGGGCCCGTTCGCTGACGTCACATGCGACGACCTCCACCGCGGAGCCGGCCTGCGCCAGTTCGGCGGCGAGAGCGGCGGCGCCCTGCGCCGAAGCGCCCGAACGGCTGGTCAGCACCAGCCGTTCGGCACCGCGGCCGGCGAGGCGGCGCGCCACGTGTCCGGCGATCGCACCCGTGCCGCCGGTGATCAGCGTGGTGCCGAGGGCCGTACGGTCCTCGCCCGCGGTACGCCGTGTCACGCGCGCGAGCCGGCGGGCGAGGGCTCCGGAGGGCCGCAGGGCCACCTCGTTCTCCCCGCAGCCGGCCAGTACACCGACCAGCCGCGCGGCGGCACGCTCGTCCAGCGACTCCGGCAGGTCCACCAACCCGCCCCAGCGGTCCGGGTGTTCCAGAGCCACGACCCGGCCCAGACCCCACACCTGCGCCTGCACCGGGTGGGCCAGCACCTCACCCGGACCCGCCGCGACCGCACCAGAAGTGGCAAGCCACAGCGGCGCCCCGATCCCCGCGTCCCCGAGGCCCTGCACCAGGGCCAGCGTCGCCGCCAGTCCGGCGGTCACGGCCGGGCGG
>NZ_JBAGKC010000092.1:0-3252 GCF_037034245.1 Streptomyces sp. CA2R106 | reverse complement strand
GCAGCGGTGAGCGGCCCGCGGATGAGCAGGACACCGCGCTGTGGGCGGCGGTCGACAAGACCGATCTCGACGGTTTCGCCGCCGAGTTGGCGATCGCGCCGGACGCCCCGCTCGGTACGGTGCTGCCCGCCTTGGCCGACTGGCGCCGGCGCGTGGGCACCCTGGCGACCGTCGACCACTGGCGCTACCGGGTCACCTGGAAGCGGCGCCCCGACACCGCCGGCGCGGCGGCCCTCACCGGCCACTGGCTCGCCGTCGTACCCGAGCGGTACCGCACCGACCCCGGAGTCACCACCGCACTGGAGGCGCTGGGCGCCGCCGGAGCCGACGTGGCCCTGCTCGAAATCAGCGACGCGGACGCGGACGCCGACGCCGAAGCCGAGGCCGACGCCGAGGTGGAGCGGCTGGAGCAGCGGGTGCGTACGCTCCTGGCCGACCTCGGCGCCGCACCGGCGGGCGTCCTGTCCTTCCTCGGCCTGGACCTCGACCGCCGCCACCCCGGCCTCCCGGCGCTGCCGAGCGGACTGGCCGCCACCCTGGCACTGATCCGCGCGCTGGGGCGGGCCGACGTGCGGGCGCCGCTGTGGCTGACCACCCGGCAGGCGGTCACCACCGGCGAGGACACCCACCCGCACCACCCGCTGGGGTCGCTGATCTGGGGACTCGGCCAGGTCACCGCCCTGGAACACCCCGACCGCTGGGGCGGGTTGATCGACCTGCCCGCCGCACCCGACGCCCGCACCGGGCAGTTGCTGTGTGCCGCGCTCGCCGACGCCGGGCCCGAGGACCAGGTGGCGCTGCGGCCGGCCGGCGCGTTCCTGCGCCGCCTCGCCCATGCCCCGCGCGACCGGCGCCCCGCCCGCCGCACCTGGCGGCCCCGCGGCACCGTCGTCATCACCGGCGGCACCGGCGCGCTGGGCTCCGTACTCGCCCGGTGGCTGGCCGCGGAAGGCGCCGAGCACCTGGTGCTCACCGGCCGCCGCGGCGCCGACGCGCCCGGCGCGGCCGGGCTGCGCGACGAACTCACCGCCGCCGGCGCCCGGGTGACCCTCGCCGCCTGCGACGTCGCCGACCGTGCGGCCGTCGCCGACCTGCTGGCCGGGCTGGCCGCTGCCGGCGAGACCGTACGCGCCGTCCTGCACGCCGCGGGCGTGGCCGAGCTGACGTCCCTGGCGGACACCGGGCCCGCGCAGTTCGCCGCGGGCATCGCCGCCAAGGTCGACGGCGCACGCCACCTGACCGAACTGCTCGACCACACCGCGCTGGACGCCTTCGTGCTGTTCTCCTCCATCGCCGGCGTGTGGGGCAGCGGCGACCACGGCGCCTACGCCGCCGCCAACGCCTACCTCGACGCGCTGGCCGAGGCGAACCGCGCCGCGGGCATCCCCACCACCTCGATCGCCTGGGGCGTGTGGAACGCGTTCGGCGTCAAGGGCGCCGGCGGCATCTCCGAGGCCGTCGACCTCGACCAGCTGCACCGGCGCGGACTGCCCCTGATCGAACCGGAGTTGGGCCTGACCGCCCTGCAACGGGCCCTGGACCGCGACGAGACGGCGCTCACCGTCGCCCCCGTCGCCTGGGAGCGGTTCTTCCCGCTGTTCAGCGCGGCCCGGCCGCGGCCCCTCTTCGACGACCTGCCGCAGGTCCGCGCGCTGACCGCGCTGACCGCCCAGGCGCCCGGCGCACCGGCCCAGCCCGCCGCCGAGCAGCGCACCGGCCTTGCCGCCCTCCCGCCCGAGGACCGCGACAGCGCCCTGCTCGCCCTCGTCCGCGGCGAGGCCGCCGCCGTGCTCGGCTTCGAGCGGCCCGACCAGCTGGAGCCCGACCGGGCGTTCCGCGACATCGGCTTCGACTCGCTGACCGCGATGGAGCTGCGCAACCGCCTGGCAGGAGCCACCGGCCTGGCCCTGTCCGCCGCCCTCGTCTTCGACCACCCGACCCCCCTCGCCATCGCCGCCCACCTCAAGGCCGAGCTGTTCGGGCCGGACACGGACGACGACGCCTTCGTCCTCACCGAACTCGACCGGCTCGCCCAGCGGTTGACCGGTCTGAACCCCGACGGCAACACCCGGCTGGAGATCACCCTGCGGCTGCGGTCCCTGCTCGCGCGGTGGGACGGACCCGACGGCGCCCGGCCCGCGGCCGACGCCGCCTCCGCCGGGCCGGAACTCCAGTCCGCCAGCGTCGACGAGGTGTTCGCCTTCATCGACAGCGAACTAGGGCTCTGAGCACGGCAGTCGGCCCCCGGGCCACCGGCACCACCACGCAACGCGCCACACGACGCAGCACGTACGGCGGCGGCACCAGCCCGCGCCGCCCACCGGACGACAGCACCACGGCACCACGGCACCACGGACACCTTGAACGGCTCAACGGGGGTAGGAACTGATGGCTGATCAGGACAAGTTGGTCGACTACCTGAAGCGGGTCACCACCGATCTTCAGCAGACCCGGCAGCGCCTGCGCGAGTACGAGGCACAGGCCGCCGAGCCGATCGCGATCGTCGGCATGGGCTGCCGCTACCCCGGCGGCGTCGGCTCGCCCGCCGACCTGTGGCGGCTGGTGCACGACGGGGTCGACGCCGTCGGCGGCCTGCCCACCGACCGCGGCTGGGACGTGAAGGCGCTCTACGACCCCGACCCCGACGCCCCCGGCACCACCTACGCCCCCCACGGCGGATACCTCACCGGGGCCACCGAGTTCGACGCGGAGTTCTTCGGGATCTCCCCGCGCGAGGCCACCGCCATGGACCCGCAGCAGCGGCTCGTCCTGGAAACCGCCTGGGAGGCCGTCGAGCACGCCGGCATCGACCCGGCCGCCCTGCGCGGCACCAGCACAGGCGTCTACGTCGGCTGCAACTACCAGGAGTACCGGGCCCGGCTCACCGAGGTCCGCGACGGCCTGGAAGGCCACCTCGTCACCGGCAGCGTCTCCAGCGTGGTGTCCGGTCGCGTCTCCTACGTCCTCGGCCTCGAAGGCCCCGCCCTCACCGTGGACACCGCCTGCTCCTCCTCCCTGGTCACCCTCCACCTGGCCTGCGAGGCGCTGCGCCGCAAGGAGTGCACCATGGCGCTCGCTGGCGGCGTCGCCGTGATGAGCACCCCCCACACCATCACCGGCTTCTCGCGCCAGCGCGGTGTCGCCGCCGACGGCCGCTGCAAGGCGTTCTCCGCCGCTGCCGACGGCATGGGCTTCGGCGAGGGTGTCGGGATGGTGCTGGTGGAGCGGTTGTCGGACGCGGTGCGGCTGGGG
>NZ_JBAGKC010000091.1:0-3271 GCF_037034245.1 Streptomyces sp. CA2R106 | reverse complement strand
TCACGCGCAACCGACAACCGCTCCAGCACCAGCACACCGACACCCTCACCCCACCCCGTGCCATCAGCCGCCTCCGCAAACGGCTTGCACCGCCCATCAGCAGCCAACCCCCGCTGCCGCGCGAATTCCAGGTACGCACCTGGACTGACCATCACCGTGACGCCACCGGCCAGCGCCAGCGAGCACTCCCCGGACCGCAGCGCCTGTGCCGCCAAGTGAATCGCCGTCAACGACGACGAACACGCCGTATCAATCGAAACCGCAGGACCCTGCAACCCCAACGCATACGCCACCCGACCCGACGCCACACTCGCCATGGTCCCGGTCATCCCATAGCCACCGGCACCGTCCTGCCCCCCGACGCGGTAGCCGGAGGTGATGATGCCGGCATAGACACCGGTGTCGGTGCCCCGCAACGACCCCGGCGTGATGCCCGCGTCCTCCAACGCCTCCCAGCACGTCTCCAGCAAAACCCGCTGCTGAGGATCCATCCCCAACGCCTCACGCGGACTGATCCCGAAAAACTCCGCATCGAACCCACCCGCACCCTCCAAGAACCCACCCACCCGGGCATAACCCACACCCCCGTCACCGGAATCCGGGTCCGGCAGGCCCGCCACGTCCCAGCCGCGGTCCGCCGGGAACCCCGACATCGCATCGGAGCCCCCCGCAACCAACCGCCACAAGCCATCCGGGCTCTCGGCACCGCCCGGGAAACGGCAACCCATTCCCACAATGGCCACCGGCTCGCGAATACTCTCCTCAAGCCTTCGCAGTCGGTTCTGCAGTTGCCGACCGTCATTGATGGCCCGCTTCAGATAGTCCCGAAGCTTTTCTTCCTCGGACATGTGTGTAGGTGCTCCTGTCTCGCCGGCAGACAATTCAGCTACTTGTCGAACCCACGCTCGACCATCTGATACAGATCCTCGTTCGTGGCAGAGTCCAGGTCGTCCTGGTCGTCCGCCTCTGATCCCTGCGCCCGCCAGTCCGCCATGAGGGCATACAACTGTTCCGTGATCCGCCCGCGATCGGCATCGTCGAGGGACACAGCCGACAACACAGCGCGCAGACCGTCCAGATCCGCCAGGGCACTCTCAATGACGCCGGGTTGGCGCGGTACCAGCTGGTCGTGCAGGTGCCGGGCGAGTTCGAGGGGAACAGGGTGGTCGAAGACCAGGGTGGCGGGGAGAGTGAGCCCGGTTTCGCTCACCAGTCGGTTGCGGAGCTCCAGCGCGGTCAGTGAGTCGATGCCCATGTCACGGAAGGCCCGCTGTGGATCGATGTCTCCGGGCCGGGCATGGCCCAGGACAACGGCCGCGGCTGCCTGGACAGTCGCCAGGAGTTCCTGCACCTGGTCCGCCGGACTGAGCGCGGCCAACCGGGCCGCCAGGCCATCCGCATCCGCGGCCACGGATGCGGTCGGGCGGGCGGGAGCGCCTCCGGCCAGACTCCGCAGCAGTGCGGGCACCGGCCGACCTCCACGAGACAGCCCCGTCAGGTCGACGCGGGTCGGGACCGCCAACGGCGCACCCCACGCGGAAGCGGCCTCGAACAACGCCAAACCCTGCTCCGTCGTCAACGGCTGAACACCGCCACGGCGCAGACGAGACCGACCCGCGCCCTCCAGTTGCTCGGTCATCTCCGAGGTCTGTTCCCACAGCCCCCACGCCAACGACTGAGCGGCCAGGTGCCGTTCCCGGCGATAGACAGCCAACGCGTCCAGGAACGCGTTCGCCGCCGCGTAACTGCCCTGCCCCGCGCTGCCCATGACCGCCGCAGCCGAGGAGTACAACACGAACCCGGCCAGTCCCATGTCCTCGGTCAGCTCGTGCAGGTTCCACGCCGCGTCAGCCTTCGCCGACAGCACCGGCAGCATCCGCTGGGGCGTCAACGACTCCACGGTGGCGTCGTCGATCACCCCTGCGGCGTGCACCACCGCCGTCAACGGACGGTCGACCGCAATCTTGGCCAAGACCGTGGCGAGAGCGTCCCGGTCGGCGGCATCTCCGGCCTCCACCCGGACCTCCGCGCCCAGCTCAGCCAACTCCGCGACCAGACCAGCCGCGCCCGGCGCCGCCGGGCCACGCCGCGACAACAACACCACATGCCGCATGCCACGCACGGTGACCAGGTGCCGGGCCAACTCCCCACCCAGAGTCCCCGTCCCACCGGTGACCAGGACGGTGCCCTGCGGGTCCCAGGCGGCGGGGACGTTCAGCACGACCTTGCCCACATGCCGGGCAGCTTGCAGATGACGCAATGCCGCGACCGCCTGCGACAACTCGAAACACGTCACCGGCGGCGGCTTCAATATCCCGGCCTCGAACATCACCCCGAGCTCAGCGAGCATCTCCCCGACCCGCGGCACACCCGCGTCCATCAGGTCGAATGCCTGGTAGACCACTCCCGGGTATGCCTGGGCGACCTGCTCGGGGTTGCGGATATCGGTCTTGCCCATCTCGACGAACCGCCCACCACGCGGCAACAACCGCAACGACGCGTCCGTGAACTCCCCCGCCAGAGCATTGACGACCACGTCCATACCCGCACCACCGGTCACGGCCAAGAACCGCTCACAGAAAGCCAGATCACGCGTCGAGGCAATGTGGCTCTCATCGATGCCCATCGCCCGCAACGCGACTTGCTTGGCCGGACTCGCGGTGGCGAAGACCTCCAAACCCCATTCCTGAGCCAACTGCACCGCAGCCGTGCCCACCCCGCCGGTCCCGGCATGGATAAGGACTCGCTGACCCGGGCGGGCCTGGGCCAGATCCCGCAGCGCATAAAACGCGGTCATGAATCCCACCGGCACGGATGCGGCCTGCTGGAACGACCACCCCCGCGGCACCGCAGCCACCAGCCGACTGTCCACCACCCCCACCGACCCCCACCCCGGCACCAGACCCATCACCGGCTCACCCACAACCAGGCCGGTGACTCCGGGACCGGTCTCCAGGACCACGCCAGCGCCTTCCCCACCGAGCATCCGGCCGTCCGCAACCATTCCCAGCCCGGCAACCACATCGCGGAAGTTCACACCCGCCGCCCGCAGACCCACCCGCACCTGACCCGGCAACAACTCAGCGCCCGCCTCGGGAGCATCGACCACAGCAGCACTGCCCAGATCACCCGGCTCCGCCACCTCCACCCGCCAACCCGAACCACCAGGCAACACCAACTCACCCGACCCGGCCCGGACCAGCCGACGCCCGAACGCCGCCACAGTCCCATCCCCGGAACTGATGCGGACCTCGGGTTCATCAGCGCCCAA
>NZ_JBAGKC010000090.1:0-3278 GCF_037034245.1 Streptomyces sp. CA2R106 | reverse complement strand
GTGCTCCCTCCGCCGTTGCCGTAGCCCTGCGCGGTGATGTTGGCCTGGACGCTGTTCTCGGTGGCGTCGGACGGGTAGCCGCTGGTCATGACGCCTTCGTAGAAGGTGCCCTGGGCGCCCTTGCTGTTGTCGCCGCCGGTGCCGAGGATGATGGCGCCCTGCTTCTTCATCGGGTTGTAGCCGGAGACGTTGGGGCGCACGCCGTCGTAGAAGGTGGACAGGCTGCCGGACTGCGCGTTGCCGCCGCGGATGGCCCAGTGGTTCGGGCCGCCCTTGATGATCGCGGTGGTGTAGCGGTAGTTGATGGTGGGGTCACCGGAGTTGAGGTGCTGGTTGACGCCGGAGAAGAGGCCGTTCTCCAGGTCGGCCATGATCCAGGGGCCGTTGCCCGAGCCGTAGCCCCAGACCTTGATGTTGCCGAAGTAGATGGCCTCCATGGTGCCGTTGCCGTCGTCGTTGCTGTCGGTCTCGGCGTTGCCGTAGTCGAAGCAGCAGCCGCCGTTGTAGTGGGTGCCGTCGAGGACGGCGTACATGCCCTCGGGGTTGTCCCCGGTGGCGATGCCGCTGGTGTGGTTGTCGCGGTAGCCGGTGCCGGGGGCCACGAAGACGCCGTACGCCTTGTGACCGGCGACGGTGGTGGGAGCGGCGGTGGCGTCGGCGAGGTTGTCCGGTCCGCCGGCCGCGCCACCCGCGGGCGCCTGGGTGAGGTTGTTGCCCCGTCCGGACTGGTCGTAGATCACGGTGATCACGCAGCTGGTGCCGGCGCAGAAGGAGTCCTGCGCCGCGGCGTTGGCGTACCCGCCGGCGCTGAGCACGCCGATGTCCTGGGTCGCGTTGTCCGAAGCCCGCCGGACCTGGTAGAGCGAGCCGCTGTACGAGGAGTACAGCGCCCGGGTCGTGCTGTGCGCCGCCACGCAGGGCGTGCCACCGCTGGCGTAGATGTCGCACGGCCCGGGCGTGGCGGCCTGCGCCGTCCCCGACGACATCCCGGCCCCGACCAATCCGCCGACAACGAGTACGGCCGCGGCCGCCACCCGAGCCAGAAAGGCGGCCTTACGTGACGACGGGCGCTGCGGCGGACCGGCGAGCACCGCGCCGCCGGCGTCGAGCAGGCGACGGAGCAGACCTTTCACGGATGCGGTTCCCATGGAACCCCCTCTTCGAATGTGATCGCTAACATATTTCTTTCTCCCAGCAAGCTGAACTACTCCTTCCAGGAATGCGGAGACGATCCGGCCCGCGGCATGTGTGATGACCCGGCGGTCCGGACGTTTCGGGGGAGAGCACGCGCGCGAAACCGGCCCACTCCCAAAGCCTGCGCCGAAGCCTGCGCCGACGAGGAAACAGCGGGCGCCCGAACGCGGCGAACCGAGCGGGTCGGCACCCCAGCGAAACGACCGGGACCGGTCCATGCCGCGGGCCGCGTCCGCGTCGGCGGCATCCGGGCGTCGGGCGCCCGTCGTTGGCAGATCCCGCGACGACACACCCGGAAGCAGCCGCGCGCGAGGCGAACTCCCTCCTCGGGGCACGCTTCGCCCCGCCCGCGCTTACGTACGCTCCAGGTCGGCGGCAGCCGCCGACCTCCGTGGCCACCGGCCGACGGCCACGGATGGCCGGGGCGGCCGTGCCCACGGACGGATGCGGGGAGGAATCCGCCGGCGTCCGCTCCGAAAGAGCCGAAGAGCCGAAGGGCCGGAAAGTCCAGGGCCGGTCTTCGGCCGGGCCGGCGCGCGGGCTGGGAATCTCGCCCCGCAATGGGGTCGTCTTCTACGGGTGTTCACTCATGTCTCCTGGTCGTGGGGGGTGAGGCCAAGGGTGTGAGCGCTAACAAAACTACCGCAGATGCCGGTCCGCGGAAGCTGGCTGCCTCGAATCCGACGGCGGGAGCATCCACCTCCGCGGAACCCACTGTCAACCCTTCGCACACAATGGCGTGTTCGGGACGGGCCGGCCGGCTCACCCCGGCTCAATTGCGCTCCATGTCATTGACGCCACCGGCTCCTTCTGTTTGTCTGATGCGTCGCGGCCCTTGTCGGCCCCTTCCGATTGCCGGATCGGATCGTTCGTGCGGGGCGGGGACCTGCCCGTCGGGTGTGTCCCTCCGCTCCTCCACGCCGCGCGCATGAGATCGCTCCTCCTGGCGGTTGCGCGTCCCTCGCAGGTAGTCGCTGCCATTCCACTGCTGGAGGACACATGACCCAGAAATTCCGCCTGCTCCGTTTACGGTGCTCCCGGCTGCGTTCCCTCGTGACCGGCATGGCCGTCGTCGCGGCAGGTGCCCCACTCCTCGCCCTGGGCACCGCGGGAACCGCCCAGGCAGCCACGTCACTTCACACCCTCGCCGACGCCCAGGGCCGCTACTACGGCACTGCCCTGACGGCCTCGGACCTCTCCAACGGCAACGAGACCGCCATCGCGAACGCGCAGTTCGACGCGCTCACCCCCGGCAACGAGATGAAGTGGGACACCACGGAACCGGCCAACGGCCAGTACAACTTCGGGCCCGGCGACCAGATCGCCTCGTACGCGAAGTCCCACGGCATGCGCGTCCGCGGCCACAACCTGGTCTGGCAGTCCCAACTGCCCTCCTGGGTCAGCAGCTTGCCGGCCAACCAGGTGCAAGGTGCCATGGACGCGCACATCACCACCGAGGTCAACCACTACAAGGGGCAGATCTACGCCTGGGACGTGGTCAACGAACCGTTCAACGGCGACGGCTCCTTCGTCAACGACGTGTTCTACCAGGCCATGGGCCAGAACTACTTCGCCGAGGCCCTGCGCACCGCCCACGCGGCCGATCCGAGCGCCCGGCTCTACATCAACGACTACGGCATCGAGGGGGAGAACGCCAAGAGCAACGCCATGTACAACCTGGCCAAGAGCCTGCTCGCCCAGGGGGTGCCCCTGGGCGGGATCGGATTCGAGAGCCACTTCATCGTCGGGCAGGTTCCCTCCGACTTCCAGGCGAACATGCAGCGCTTCGCGAACCTGGGCCTGGACGTCGCCGTGACCGAACTCGACGACCGCATCCAGCTGCCGGCCTCCACCGCGAACCTCCAGCAGCAGGCCACCGACTACGGCAACGTCACCAAGGACTGCCTCGCGGTCTCACGTTGCGTCGGCATCTCGCAGTGGGGGGTGGACGACGGCCACTCCTGGATCGACGGCACCTTCCCCGGCTGGGGCGCCGCGACCATGTACGACCGCGACTTCCAGCCGAAACCGGCCTACGACGCCACGGTGACCGCCCTCGGCGGGTCCTCGTCCGGCGGTGATGG
>NZ_JBAGKC010000089.1:0-3409 GCF_037034245.1 Streptomyces sp. CA2R106 | reverse complement strand
ACACCCTCGGCCAACTCCAACTCGGAGGTGGACACCAACCCGTCGTCAGCAGGGACGTCCAGGGCAGGGACATCCTCTGCAGGCTGCTCAAGGATGACGTGGACGTTGGTTCCGCTGATCCCGAACGCCGACACACCCGCCCGCCGAGGACCAGAATCCGCCGGCCACTCGCGCGGCGCTGTCAGCAGATCCACCGCTCCGGCCGACCAGTCGACGTGGGAGGACGGAGCGTCCACGTGCAGGGTCTGCGGCAGCATCCCGTGCCGCATCGCCTGCACCATCTTGATCACACCCGCCACCCCCGCAGCCGCCTGCGTGTGACCGATATTCGACTTCACCGACCCCAACAACAACGGCCGCGCCGGATCACGATCCTGCCCATACGTCGCCAGCAGCGCCTGCGCCTCGATCGGATCACCCAACGCCGTGCCGGTGCCGTGCGCCTCCACCACGTCAACGTCACCGGCCTTCAACCCCGCACTCGCCAACGCGGCCCGGATCACCCGCTGCTGGGAGGGACCGTTCGGCGCCGACAGACCATTACTCGCCCCATCCTGATTGACCGCACTACCCGCCACCACCGCCAACACCCGATGCCCACGCTCACGCGCAACCGACAACCGCTCCAGGACCAGCACACCGACGCCCTCACCCCACCCCGTGCCATCAGCCGCCTCCGCAAACGGCTTACACCGCCCATCAGCAGCCAACCCCCGCTGCCGCGCAAACTCCGTGAACGTCCCAGGCGAAGCCATCACCGTGACCCCGCCGGCCAACGCGATCCCACACTCCCCCGACCGCAACGCCTGCGCAGCCAGATGAATCGCCGTCAACGACGACGAACACGCCGTATCAATCGAAACCGCAGGGCCCTGCAACCCCAACGCATACGCCACCCGACCCGACGCCACACTCGCATGGGTCCCGGTGATCCCGTAGCCGCTCGCGTCGTCACGCTCACCGACCCGGTACTCCGACGTGATAATGCCGGCGTAGACCCCGGTGTCGGTCCCCTTCAGCGAACCAGGGGCAATGCCCGCGTCCTCCAATGCTTCCCAAGAGGTCTCCAACAACAGCCGCTGCTGCGGGTCGGTCCCCAACGCCTCACGCGGACTGATCCCGAAAAACTCCGCATCGAAGTCACCCGCACCATCAAGGAACCCACCCACCCGGGCATAACCCTCACCCCCGTCAGCGGAATCCGGGTCCGGCAAGCCAGCCACGTCCCAGCCACGGTTCACCGGGAACCCCGACATCGCATCAGAGCCCCCCGCAACTAACCGCCAGAAACCCTCCGGATCCTCCACCCCACCCGGGAACCGACAACCCATCCCCACAATCGCCACCGGCTCATCCACCCCGACACGGACGGTTGCCGCGGCAGATACGGCAACCATGCCCTCGGTCCCACATGCCTCTGCGACCAGATACCGAGCAAGTTCCAGCGGGACGGGGTAGTCGAAGACCAGGGTCGCGGGAAGGGTGAGCCCGGTTTCGCTCGCGAGTCGGTTGCGGAGTTCCAGCGCGGTCAGGGAGTCGATGCCCATCTCGCGGAAGGCCTGCTGGGAGTCGATGTCCCCAGCGTTGGCATGGCCCAGGATGACGGCGGTGCCGGCCCGGACGATCTGCAGGACTTCCTGCTCGCGATCGGCAGGGCTGAGCGCAGCCAACCGGGCCGCCAGGCCACCCACGACCGCAGCCTCAGCCGCGGACCGACGAACCGAGACACCACCCGCAACCAGACCTCGCAACAGGGCAGGCACCGGCCGACCAGCTCGCGACCATGCGGCCAGGTCCAGCTGGGCCGGGACCACCAACGGCACACCCAACACGGAAGCAGCCTCGAACAGCGCGAGACCCTGCTCCGTCGGCATCGGCTGAACACCGCCGCGACGCAGACGGGACAGGTCAGCGCCATCCAGATGCCCGGTCATCTCCGAGGTCTGTTCCCACAGGCCCCAGGCCAGCGACTGACCGGCAAGCTGCCGTTTCCGGCGGTGGGCGGCCAGCGCGTCCAAGAACGCGTTGGCGGCGGCGTAACTGCCCTGCCCCGGGCTACCCAGGGCGGCCATGGCCGAGGAGTACAGCACGAACCCGGCCAAGCCCATGTCCTCGGTCAACTCGTGCAGGTTCCAGGCCGCGTCAACCTTCGCCGACAGCACCGGCAGCATCCGCAGCGGCGTCAGTGACTCGACCGTCGCGTCATCGATCACACCGGCGGCATGCACCACCGCCGTCAACGGCCGCTCCACCGCGATCTTGGCCAAGACCGAGGCGAGGGCATCCCGGTCGGCGGCATCGCCGGCCACCACCCGGACCTCCGCGCCCAGCTCAGCCAACTCCGCGACCAGACGCGCCGCGCCCGGCGCCGCCGGACCCCGCCGCGACAACAACACCACATGCCGCATGCCACGAACGGTGACCAGGTGCCGGGCCAGTTCCCCACCCAGGGTCCCCGTGCCGCCGGTGACCAGGACGGTGCCCTGCGGGTCCCACTCGGCGGGGACGTTCAGCACGACCTTGCCCACATGCCGGGCAGCCTGCAGATGACGCAATCCCGCCACCGCCTGCGACAACTCGAAACACGTCACCGGCGGCGGCTTCAATATCCCGGCCTCGAACATCACCCCGAGCTCAGCGAGCATCTCCCCGACCCGCGGCACACCGGCATCCATCAGATCGAAGGCCCGATAGACCACCCCGGGGTATGCCTGGGCGACCTGCTCGGCATCACGGATATCGGTCTTGCCCATCTCGACGAACCGCCCACCACGCGGCAACAGCCGCAACGACGCGTCCGTGAACTCCCCCGCCAGAGCATTGACGACCACATCCATGCCCGCACCACCGGTCACGGCCAAGAACCGCTCACAGAAGACCAGATCACGCGTCGAGGCAATGTGGCTCTCATCGATGCCCATCGCCCGCAACGCGGCCTGCTTCGCCGGACTCGCGGTCGCGAAGACCTCCAAACCCCATTCCTGGGCCAACTGCACCGCAGCCGTGCCCACACCGCCGGTCCCGGCATGGATCAACACCCGCTCACCGGGACGGGCCTGAGCCAGATCCCGCAACGCATAAAACGCGGTCAAGAACCCCACCGGCACCGATGCGGCCTGCTGGAACGACCACCCCCGCGGCACCGCAGCCACCAACCGGCTATCCACCACCCCCACCGGCCCCCACCCCGGCACCAGACCCATCACCGACTGACCCACCACCAGACCGTCCACCCCCGGCCCGGTCTCCAGCACCACCCCGGCAGCCTCCAAGCCCATAACCCGGCCATCCGAGACCATTCCCAGCCCGGCAACCACATCACGGAAGTTCACACCCGCCGCCCGCAAACCCACCCGCACCTGACCCGGCAACAACACCGCCCCCGCCTCAGGAGCATCGACCAACGCCA
>NZ_JBAGKC010000088.1:0-3596 GCF_037034245.1 Streptomyces sp. CA2R106 | reverse complement strand
CGGCCGTTCAGCGTCACGCCCCTGCCCGTAGGTGGCTTGCAGGGCCTGCGCCTCGATGGGGTCGCCGAGGGAGGTGCCCGTGCCGTGGGCCTCCACCACGTCCACCTGCGCGGGAGTCAGGCGTGCGACGGCCAGCGCTTGGCGGATCACCCGTTGCTGGGAGGGGCCGTTGGGGGCGGTGAGGCCGTTCGACGCACCGTCCTGGTTGACGGCGGTGCCGCGGACCACGGCCAGGACGGGGTGGCCCAGGCGTTCGGCGTCGGAGAGCCGCTCCACCAGCAGCATCCCGACGCCCTCGGCCCACCCGGTGCCGTCCGCGCCCGCGCCGAACGCCTTGCAGCGGCCGTCGGGGGAAAGGCCGCGGTGACGGCTGAAGTTGATGAACGCACCGGGTGTGGCCATCACCGTCACCCCGCCCGCGAGCGCCATCTCGCACTCACCCGCACGCAACGCCTGCACGGCGAGGTGCAGCGCGACCAGCGACGAGGAACACGCGGTATCCACGCTGACGGACGGGCCCTCCAGGCCGAACGTGTACGACAGGCGGCCCGCGATCACACTGGTCGCGTTACCCGTGCCCATCAACCCTTCGAGGTGGCCCGGCACTTCACGCAACCGCGACGCGTAGTCGTGGTACATCACCCCCGCGAACACGCCGGTGCTGCTGCCGCGCAAGGTGGCCGGGTCGATCCCCGCACGCTCGAACGCCTCCCACGACGTCTCCAGCAGCAACCGCTGCTGCGGGTCCATGGCCAGCGCCTCGCGCGGCGGGATACCGAAGAAGGAGGGGTCGAAGTCGGCCGCGCGGTGCAGGAACCCGCCCTCGCGGGAGTACGTCGTGCCCGGATGGTCCGGGTCGGGATGGAAGACGTTCTCCAGGTCCCAGCCGCGGTCCGCCGGGAACTCCGAGACGGCGTCGCCCCCGGCCAGCACCAGGTCCCACAGGTCCTCCGGAGACATGACGTCCCCCGGGTAGCGGCAGCTCATGCCCACGATGACGACCGGGTCGTCGTCCAGGCCCGTACGCCCGGGCGCGACAGGGGCGGGGGCGCCTGCCTGCTCGCCGACGAGCTGGGACCGTACGTGGTCGGCGAGGGCGGCGGACGTCGGGTAGTCGAAGACCAGCGTGGCGGGCAGCCGCAGGCCAGTGGTGGAGCTCAGGCGGTTGCGGAGCTCCACAGCGGTCAGCGAGTCGAAGCCGAGGTCGCGGAAGGACTTCGCCGGCTCGACCACGTCGGCGGAGGCATGCCCGAGGACCGCAGCGACGGCCGACCGGACCACGTCCAGCACGCGCGCCTCCTGTGCCTGGGCGTCCAACGCGGCCAACGTGAGAACCAGTTCGTCGCCGCCCGGGTTCCCCGCTGCCTCGCCCGCGGCCCTGCGCAGGACGCGGGTGGGCAGGAGGCCGCGCAGGATCGACGGCACCGGCGCCGCGCCGGCCGCCCCGGTCCGGAGCGCGCGCAGGTCGAGCCGGATGGGGACCAGCAGGCCGTCGTGGTCCGCCCCGGCAGCCATGGCGACGGCCCGGTCGAAGAGCGCCAGGCCCTCGTCCGCCGACAGGGCGCCGGCCCCGCCGCGGCCGAGCCGCCGCACGTCGGCCGCGCCGAGCCCGGCGGTCATCGCACTGTCCGCACCCGCCCACAAACCCCACGCGAGGGACAACCCCGGTAGGCCCTCGGCACGGCGGGCCTGGGCGAGGGCGTCCAGGAAGGTGTTCGCGGACGCGTAGTTGGCCTGACCGGCGTTGCCGAACACACCCGCAGCGGAGGAGAACAGCACGAACGCCGACAGCTCCATGCCCTGGGTCAACTCATGAAGATTCCAGGCCGCGTCCACCTTCGGGCGCAGCACCGTGTCAAAGCGCGCGTCGTCGAGTGAGTCCAGTACACCGTCGTCCAGTACGCCCGCCGCGTGCACCACGCCGGTGAGGCGGCGATCCCGCAGGGCCTCGGCCAGCGCCTCCCGGTCCGCCGCGTCACACGCCACCACCTCGACGGCGGCACCCTGCTCGGTCAACTCACGGCTCAACTCCGGCATGCCAGCCGCTTCCAGGCCGCGACGACTCAGCAGCACCAACTCCCGTACGCCCTGTGCCGCCACGAGGTGCCGGGCAAGTGCGGTGCCCAGTGCGCCCGACGCCCCGGTCACCAGCACCGGACCGTCACCGAACGCCCGACCGCCCTCCTCCGCCGCCACTTGCGCCCGTACGAGACGGGGCACGCGGATAACGCCATCCCGGACCGCCAACTGCGGCTCGTCCAACGCCAGTCCAGCGGCCAACACGTCAACGCCCGCACCTGCATCGAGATCCGCCAACACGAACCGCCCCGGATACTCCGCCTGCGCCACCCGCACCAAACCCCACACCGGCGCAAGCTCCACCTCCACCAACTCACCCGCGGACACCGACACAGCGCCCCGCGTCACCACCACCAACCGCGAACCCGCCAACCGCTCCTCGGCCACCCATCGCCGCACCGCACCCAACACCTCGGCCAACCGCGACCGCACCACCCCTGGCACCGCACCACCACCCACCGGACCGCACTCCCACACCACCGTCCCCGGCACGTCATCACCCGACGCCAACAACGCCTCCACATCGGCGTACGCCCCCTCGGCACCCACCACCGCGACCGGACCCGCCTCACCCCCACCCACCACCGGCACCCACTCCACCCCGAACAGCGCGTCCTCACCCCCCGCCGACGCCGTGGCCAACTGCTCTGCCGAAACCTCCCGCGTGGCCAGCGCCTCGACGGAGGCCACCGGGCCGCCGGAGGTGTCCGCGACGTCCAGGGCGAGGTGCGTACCGTCCTCGCCGGTGGGGGCCAGGCGGACGCGGAGCGCGGTGGCACCGACGGCGTGCAGCGCGACGCGGCGCCAGGAGAAGGGGACGCGGGCACCGTCGCCCTGGTCCGGGGCCGTCGCTGCGGCGGCGTGCAAGGCGGCGTCCAGCAGGGCCGGGTGCAGGCCGAATTCCCGTGCCGCGTCGGCCGCTTCCGCTGGAAGCGCCACTTCGGCGAAGAGTTCCGCGCCCCTCCGCCAGGCGCGGCGCAGGCCCTGGAAGACGGGACCGTAGGCGTAGCCGCGCTCGGCCATCGAGGCGTAGAAGCCGCTGGTGTCGACCGGCTCCGCGTCGCGTGGCGGCCACACCGCGAGGTCGGCCGGGTCGGCGGTGGCCGGGGCGGGGGCGAGCAGACCGGTGGCGCAGCAGGTCCAGGGGGCGTTCGCCGTGTCGTCCTCGGTCCGCGCGTACACGTCGACGGGCCGCAGGCCGCGGGCGTCCGGCTCCCCGACGACCATCTGGACCTGTACGGCGCCCGCGGCCGGGACGACCAGGGGCGCCTGGAGCGTCAGTTCCTCGACGGCCGCGCACCCGGCCGCCTCTCCCGCCCGGAGCGCCAGCTCCACCAGCGCGGTGCCCGGGACGAGGACGGTGCCGTGGACCGCGTGGTCGGCCAGCCACGGGTGGGTCGCCAGGGAGAGCCTGCCGGTGAACACCACGCCCGACCGGTCGGCGAGGGTGACGGAGCCGCCGAGCAGCGGGTGCCGCGCGGCGCTCAGGCCGAGCGCGGTGGCGTCACCGGCGCCGA
>NZ_JBAGKC010000087.1:0-3610 GCF_037034245.1 Streptomyces sp. CA2R106 | reverse complement strand
ACCCGTCAGGCCCGCACCTTGAGACCAGGGGCCCCACGCCATCGACACCCCGGGCAACCCGCTTTGACGACGGTGCTGCATCAACGTGTCCAGGAAGACGTTGCCCGCCGCGTAGTTGCCCTGCCCCGGACTGCCCAGCACACCCGCGAGCGAGGAGAACACCACGAAGTGCGTGAGGTCGCGGTCACGGGTCAGCTCGTGCAGATTCCAGGCCGCATCCACCTTCGGCGCCAGCACCCGGGCCAACCGCTCCGCGGTCAGCGACGAGACCAGCCCGTCGTCCACCACCCCCGCCGTGTGGACCACACCGGCCAACGGCACCTCGGCCAGCAGCTCCGCCAGCGCATCACGGTCACTCACGTCACACGCCGCGACGGTCACCTCGGCGCCTTCCGCGCCCAGCTCATCGGCCAACTCCGGTGCGCCCTCAGCCGCGAGACCGCGCCGGCTGACCAGCAGCAGGCTCCGCACACCGTGCGTACGCACCAGGTGCCGGGCAACCACCCGCCCGAGCCCGCCCGTACCACCGGTGACCAGCACCGTACCGTCTCCGAAGCCCGCAGACTCCGCATCCGGAGCGTCCGGGGTGGCCGTCACGCGCACCAGGCGCGCCGCACGGACGACACCCTCCCGAACGACCACCTGCGGCTCCCCACCAGCCGCGAGCTTGGCGATGAGATCGATGTCCAGAGAGGTGGCCGACGCTTCGACGTCCACCAGGGCGATCCGCCCGGGGTGTTCCGCCTGCGCCGACCGCACCAGACCCCACACCGCCGAACCCGCCAGATCAGCGACCGCCTCCCCCGGCCCGGCCTCGACCGCACCCCGCGTCGCCACCACCAACCGGCTCCCGGCAAACCGCTCATCCCCCAGCCACCGCTGCACCTGACCCAACACCCAACCGGTCAGCCCATGCGCCGACCCCACCACATCGCCCCCGGCACCGTACGCAGCCAACACCAGCACATCCGCACGCGGTTCAAGCTCCTCCGACACACCGAACACCGCCACACCCGCACCCGGCACCTCCTCCGGCACCGCCACCACCGACGACCAGTCCAACCCCAGCACTAGCCCCGACCGCACACCACCGGACACACCGCCGGCCGCCACCGGCCGCATCACCAACGAACCGATGCTCAGCACCAACTGACCGTTGCTGTCGGCCAGTTCGACGCCCACACTGTCCGGTCCCTTGCGGGTGACCCGGACCCGGGTCGCCGTCGCGCCGCCCGCGTGCAAGGTCACGTCCGAGAAGCTGAACGGCATGCGGCCGGCGGGCGCGGGCTCCAGCCCCGCGAACGTGCTCGCCTGGAGCGCGGCATCCAGCAGCGCCGGGTGTACCCCGAACCTACGGGCCCGGTCGGCCTCGTCCGCGCCGACGGACACCTCCGCGAAGACCGTGCCGTCGGCCTGCCACACCTGCCGCAGGCCCTGGAACGCGGGGCCGTACGCGAAGCCGCCCTCGGCCATCCGTGCGTAGAAGTCGGTGACGTCGACAGGCGCGCCCTCGGACGGGGGCCACTGCCACCCGGCCGACCCGGCGGCGGAGGCGTCGCCCAGTACGGCGCTCGCGTGCCGGGTCCAGGGGTCGTCGCCGGTGGGCCGGGCGTAGACGACCGCGGTGCCGTCGTCCACGACGACCTGCACCTGGACGCTCCCCGTCCCGGGGACGACGAGCGGCGCCTCCACGATCAGCTCGCGCAGCCCGCCCGCCCCCACGGCGTCAGCGCCGCGGATTGCCAACTCCACGAAGCCGGTGCCGGGGAACAGCACCGTGCCCTGGACGGCGTGGTCGGCCAGCCACGGCTGCGTACGGAGCGACAGCAGCGACGTCAGCACTACCGTGCCCGTCTCCGGCACCGACACCACCGCACCCAGCAGCGGGTGTTCGGCGGACGCCAGCCCGGCCGCGGTCACGTCGCCCCCGGCGAGGGACGCCTGCGGCCAGTAACGGCGGCGCTGGAAGGCGTACGTCGGCAGGTCCACCCAGCCGGGCGTGCGCTCGCCGAACAGGCCGTCCCACCTCACCGGCACGCCGTGCACGAAGAGTTGGCCCAGTGCGTGGTGTGCGACCTGGACCCCCGTACGGTCACCGCGTTGCAGGGCCACGGCGGCGGCGTCCGCGATCCCGTTGAGGCCGACCAGTCCGGCCAGCACCGCGTCCGGCCCCGCCTCGACGAAGGTGTCCACGCCCTCCCCGGCCAGCCACGCCAGCCCGTCGGCGAACCGCACCGCCGAACGGACCTGCTGCGCCCAGTACGTGGGGGACGTCATGTCCGCGGGCTCGCCGGTCAGGTTCGACACCACGGGGACACGGGGCTCGGCGAACGCCACATCGGCGATCGCCGCGGTGAAGTCCGCCAGCATCGGGTCCATGAGCGCCGAGTGGAACGCGTGCGAGACCCGCAGCCGGGTCGTCTTCACACCCTGCGCCTTGAAGTGCTCACCGACCGCCTCGACCGCGCCCGCCTCACCCGAAACGACCACGGAGCCAGGCGCGTTGACCGCCGCGAGCGACACCTCGTCGGACAGGTACGGCCGTACGTCCTCCTCCGGCGACGCAATGGCCACCATCGCCCCACCGATCGGAAGCGCCTGCATCAAACGCGCCCGCGCCGCCACGAGCCGGCAGGCGTCCCGCAGGTCAAAAACCCCTGCCACATGAGCCGCCGCCACCTCACCAATGGAGTGCCCCAGCAGATAGTCCGCACGCACCCCGAAGGACTCCAGCAACCGGAACAACGCCACCTCGACCGCGAACAGCGCGGGCTGTGCCCACCCCGTGGAGTTCAGCTCCTCCGCGTCCTCGCCCCACACCACATCCCGCAGCGGGACATCGAGGTGCCGGTCCAACTCCGCCACCACCTCGTCGAAGGCCGCAGCGAACACCTCGCACTCCCCGTACAACACCCGCCCCATGCCGAGCCGTTGCGCACCCTGGCCGGTGAACAGCACCGCGATCCGGCGCCCGTTCCTTGCCTCGCCCTGCGCCACGCCCGCACGGGGCTCGCCCGCCGCCAACGCCCTTAGCCCGGCCGTCAGTTCGGCCGCATCAGCGCCCACCACCACCGCGCGGTGGTCGAAGAGCGACCGGGAGAGCAAGGCAGCGCCCACCGCTGCGGGGTTCTGGCCCTCCACCGCGGACACCAGCCGCTCGGCCTGGCCGCGCAGCGCCTGCTCCGTACGGCCCGACACCACCCACACCGTCCCGGCACCGTCCGCCGGTGCGGCTTCACCCTCCGCCTCGGGCTCCACGTCAACTTCGGGCGCCGCCTCCAGAATCACGTGCGCGTTCGTCCCCGAGATACCGAACGACGACACCCCCGCCCGCCGAACCCGCCCCGTCTCCGGCCACGCCACCGACTCCGTCAACAACCGCACCTCACCAGCGGCCCAGTCCACATGCGAACTCGGCTCGTCCACATGCAACGTCCGCGGCAACACCCCATGCCGCATCGCCAACACCATCTTGATCACACCCGCCACACCCGCAGCAGCCTGCGTATGACCGATGTTCGACTTCACCGCACCCAACCACAACGGACGCTCCTCCGACCGCCCCTGCCCGTACGTCGCCAGCAGCGCCTGGGCCTCGATCGGGTCGCCG
>NZ_JBAGKC010000086.1:0-3670 GCF_037034245.1 Streptomyces sp. CA2R106 | reverse complement strand
CGACCTGGCCGGGTGCGGTGTCCTGGAGGAACTGACGCTCCAGGAGCCCCTGGTCCTTCCCACCTCTGGCGGCGTCCAGTTGCAGGTCCGTGTCGGTGACGGCGACGGTCCGCGAACGGTCACGGTCTCCTCTCGTGAGGGGGAGGGCGAGTGGGTGCGGCACGCGGTGGGCGAGTTGGCCCCGGCTGACGGTGAGCCTGTCCCGGATCGGCTGTCCGTGTGGCCTCCGGCGGGTGCGGTGGCGGTTCCGGTCGACGATGCCTACGACAGGTTGGCTCGGCAGGGTTACGGTTACGGTCCGGCGTTCCAGGGGCTGCGGCAGGTGTGGAGGGCCGGGGACACGGTCTATGCCGAGGTGGAGCTGCCCCAGAGCGCGGATGCGGATGTTGCGGGGTTTGGTCTGCATCCCGCTCTGCTTGATGCCGCTCTGCACGGTCTTCTGGCTGCCGGTGGTAGCAACGGCAATGGTGGGGGGACGGGGTTGCCGTTTGTGTGGTCGGGGGTGCGTTTGCTGGCGGGCGGTGCCCGCCACCTGCGGGTGGTGCTGGCGCCCGGGTCGGGCGGGGTCTCGGTCACGGCTTTCGATGCTGTCGGTGAACCCGTCCTGCAAGCACGGTCGCTGGCGTTGCGTGAGGCGTCGGCTGGTCAGTTCACCGGGGCTGGCCGGCAGGTGCGGCAGTCGTTGTTCACGGTGGACTGGGTTCCGCTGCCTGCCCCGCAGGACTCTGACACAGCCGTTGTGCAGTGGGTGCGGCATGGTGAGTCGGTCGGGGCCGAGGTGGCTCCGGTGGTGGTGGCGCCAGTGCCGGCTGCCCCGTCGGGGATGTCGGCGCCGGAGGTGGCTCAGTTGGCTGCTGCGACGGTGTTGGGTTGGGTGCAGGAGTGGCTGGCCGATCCCGAGACGGACAATGCGCGGTTGGTGGTCTGGACCCAGGGCGCGGCTATCGGGCAGGACCTGGCGGGCGCGGCGGTGGTGGGTTTGGTGCGTTCGGCGCAGTCGGAGCATCCGGGGCGTGTGCTGTTGGTCGACGTCGACCCGGCGGCTGACCTGGACTCTGCCAACGATGCCGACGTGGACACCGTGCTGGCTGCGGTGCTGGGTGCTGATGAGCCTGAGGTCCGCATCCGTCCCGCTACTGCTGACGGCGGGACCGTGGTGGTGTTCGGGCGTCGGCTGGTCCGGGTGGGTGCGTCGGGTGAGTTGCTGTTGCCTGGTGGTTCGGGTTGGCGGGTGGAGGTGGCGGAGCCGGGTGATCTGGGCAGTGCGGCGGTGGTCGATGCTCCTGAGGCGGGCGTGGCGTTGTTGCCGGGGCAGGTGCGGGTGGGTCTGCGGGCGGCGGGTGTGAACTTCCGCGATGTGGTTGCCGGCCTGGGGATGGTTGCGGACGGTCGAGTGCTGGGCGGGGAAGGCGCGGGGGTGGTGCTGGAGACCGGTCCCGGGGTGGATGGTCTGGTTGTGGGTGAGTCGGTGATGGGTTTGGTGCCGGGGTGGGGGCCGGTGGGGGTGGTGGACAGTCGGCTGGTGGCTGCGGTGCCGCAGGGGTGGTCGTTCCAGGAGGCCGCATCCGTGCCGGTGGGGTTCTTGACGGCGTTTTATGCGCTGCGGGATCTGGCCCAGGTCCGTCCGGGGGAACGGGTGCTGATCCATGCCGGGACCGGCGGTGTGGGCACGGCTGCCGTGCAGCTGGCCCAGGAATGGGGGCTTGAGGTCTTCGCCACCGCCAGCCCGGCGAAGCAGGCCGCATTGCTGGCGATGGGCATCGAGGAGAACCACATCGCGTCGACGCGGGATCTGGCGTTCTGTGAGCGGTTCCTGGGCGTGACCGGTGGTGCGGGCATGGACGTGGTCGTCAACGCCTTGGCGGGGGAGTTCACGGACGCGTCGTTGCGGTTGTTGCCGCGTGGTGGGCGGTTCGTCGAGATGGGCAAGACCGATATCCGTGATGCCGAGCAGGTCGCCCAGGCATACCCGGGAGTGGTCTACCGAGCGTTCGACCTGATGGACCCTGGTCTGGACCGGGTCGGGGAGATGTTCGCTGAGCTCGGGGTGATGTTCGAGGCCGGGGCGCTGAAGCCGCCGCCGGTGACGTGTTTCGAGTTGTCGCAGGCGGTCGCGGCATTGCGTCATCTGCAAGCTGCCCGACACATCGGCAAGGTCGTGCTGAACGTCCCCGCCCAGTGGGACCCAAACGGCACCGTCCTGGTCACGGGTGGGACGGGGACCCTGGGTGGGGAACTGGCCCGGCACCTGGTCACCGTCCGCGGTATGCGGCATCTGGTGTTGGTGTCGCGACGCGGCCCGGCCGCACAGGGCGCGGCGCGTCTGGTCGCGGAGCTGGCTGAGCTGGGCGCGGACGTCCGAGTGGTGGCTGGTGATGCCGGCGAGCGGGATGCCCTCGCCTCGGTGCTGGCCAAGGTTGCGGTGGAGCGTCCGTTGACGGCGGTGGTGCATGCCGCCGGGGTGATCGATGACGCGACGGTGGAGTCACTGACGCCGCAGCGGATGCTGCCGGTGCTGTCGGCGAAGGCTGATGCGGCGTGGAATCTTCATGAGTTGACCGAGGACGCGGGCTTGGCCGGGTTCGTGTTGTACTCCTCGGCTGCGGCGGTCATGGGCAGCGCAGGGCAGGGCAGTTACGCGGCGGCGAACGCGTTCCTGGACGCCCTGGCGGTCTATCGCCGGGATCGGCATCTGGCTGGTCAGTCGTTGGCGTGGGGGCTGTGGGAACAGGCCTCGGAGATGACCGGGCATCTGGATGGCGCCGGTATGTCTCGTCTGCGTCGCGGCGGTGTTCAGCCGTTGACGACGGAGCAGGGTTTGGCGTTGTTCGAGGCTGCTTCCGCGTGGGGTGCGCCGTTGGCGGTCCCGGCCCGCCTGGAGCTGACGGGGCTGTCTCGTGGAGGTCGGCCGGTGCCCGCACTGCTGCGCGGCTTGGCTGCCGGTGGTGTCTCCGCACGCCCGACGGCAGCCGTGGCCGCGGACGTAGGTGGCTTGGCGGCTCGGTTGGCCCCGCTCTCTCCCGTCGAGCGTGAGCAGGAAGTCCTGCGGACCGTTCAGGAGGCCACCGCTGTTGTGCTTGGTCATGCCAGCCCGGCTGAGATCGACTCCGAGCGGGCGTTCCGTGACATGGGCATCGACTCGCTGACCGCGCTGGAGCTCCGCAACCGGCTGGTTGCGGAGACCGGATTGAGTCTTCCCGCCACCTTGGTCTTCGACTATCCCGTCCCTCTGGAACTCGCCCGGTATCTGGTTGCAGAGGCGTGCGGGGCCGACGGGGTAGTCGGGGAAAGCGCTGTGCCGGTGGTTCGTGTCGGGGTGGATGAGCCGGTGGCGATTGTGGGGATGGGTTGTCGGTTCCCGGGTGGGGTGGAGGATCCGGAGGGTTTCTGGCGGTTGGTTGCGGGGGGCTCTGATGCGATGTCGGGGTTCCCGGTGAACCGTGGCTGGGATACGTCGGGCCTGTTCGGGTCTGGTGATGAGGGGGCTGCCTACGCGCCGGTGGGTGGGTTCTTGGAGGGTGCGGGTGGGTTCGATGCGGAGTTTTTCGGGATCAGTCCGCGTGAGGCGTTGGGGATGGATCCGCAGCAGCGGGTGCTGCTGGAGACGTGCTGGGAGGCGTTGGAGGACGCGGGCATAGCCCCGGGGTCGCTGAAAGGGACCGACACAGGC
>NZ_JBAGKC010000085.1:0-3735 GCF_037034245.1 Streptomyces sp. CA2R106 | reverse complement strand
CCTGCGGGAACCCCGCTTCATCGCTTTGACGATCATGCCGTCGACCGCATCGGCGATCTCACGTTCACGCTCCTGGTTCCCGTGCTGGTGGATCAGCGCGGCCCGGCTCGAACCGTGACCGAGTCGCATCATCAGCTCGCGCGTGCTGGCGTCGGTGCGGGACGCCAGGGTGTTACCGGTGTGGCGGAGATCATGAAAGTGGAGCCCCTTGACCCCGACCTCGGCGCACGCCTTGCGCCACAGCCCCATCAGACCGCCTGACGAGTCACGCGTTCTCCCACAGGCGTCGGTCCCTAGCCACTTGGTATACGCGCTCCGCCTGCTCGGCCGTGAGCACGCCGGTGAGCGGAGCCAGGGACGACAGGCTGCGGTCCTCGAAGGCACGTACATCGAGCAGGGTCGGCACCACGCGGAGTTCGGCCGGCGCGACGAATGCCAGGATGCCTTGCGCCTTGACGGGGAACCCGCATGCCTTGGTCAGCACACGCGCCGCACGTTCGGCTTCTCGTCGTGCGGTACGGAGGTACGGGTACGCCTTGCCGTGATCCACCCGTACGGAGTGGTCGCCGACCCACACGTGCCGGTCCCGATGGTTCTTGGCGTTGACGGTGAAGACCCCGCCAGGCCCGATCAGCAGGTGATCTATGTCCGCCTTGATCCGCGGAAGCGGCACGGAGTGCAGCACGTACCACCCGCGGCGCGTCAGCCGGTTCAACTCCGCGCCGATGAGCTTTTCACCCGCGATGCCGAGGTTCCAGGAGTCGGTTCTGACCGGCCGCCGCATCAGCCACGCGAAGAGGCGGGCGACGAAGCCCGGCGGCTTCGCGGCGAGCCCGCGTAGGGAGTCGCCGGGTCTGTGCAGAGCGAGGTCGAACTCCGAGGGGATGGGGGTAGCCGTCTGCGTGGTCGGCGGCGGGACCGGGGAAATGGGAGCGGCCGGGGCGGATTCAGTCGCCGGCGTCCGGTAGGCCGTGAGAGCTGCACGTGCGGCTTCGCCGAGCACCTCGACGACTACGTGGACTTCACCGGTCCGGAGATCCTGCCAGGCAACGGCTTCGCCCTTGAGGGTGTTGACGTACAAGCGCTCCTGGCCGTATCGCTTCCACACCGAGACCCGTAACTCGTCCACGCATGCCCCCCGCGCTGAACCGTGTCGTGCGACCCATCGCAGCAGTGGAGCCGATCGCCGCGCAAGACCGCCCCACCGGCTGACGACCCGAGGCTGGTACAGATTTCTCCACCTCATCAAGGCTCCCGGCGTCGCTACTGCTCCGCCGGGCACGCGTCCGGCTTCCGGCCGCCCCGCGCGCGCCCGCGGTGGGTTGGCGAGCGACATGAGGTGCGACCGTCCAGCCAGGGTCAAGGCGGTGCCTCCGGCGGGGGCGCTCCGGCTCCGGCTCCGGGATGGCCCTACCCCGTTGGCGCCCGCGCCCGCGGATTCGTCGTGGGAGGGGTGCGGGCCGACGGCAGACGGGATGGGAGTAGGGGTGCATCGGTTGAGGTGGTGGAAGGCATGGCGGTTGAGGAGTCGACTGCCCAAGAGGTGACACGTGCCTGGCATGCTCCGTCCGTGCATAGAACTCATGACGAAGCGGACTGGCCGGCTGACCGCTGGATCTTCGGTCTCGAAGAGATCCCGGCGTCAGACAAGGATGAGACAGGGCTGCCGCACCGTGTTGCTCCCGATTACGGGATGACCGTCATAAGGGCACCCGACGGCACGCACGAGACCAGTGGGACGACTTGACGGCGCCGACTGCAGAGGTTCGGCGCATGCTGATTGACATGATGGACTTCGTCACCAGAGAGTCCAACCATCCGCTTCCCAGTTGGCGAATCCGCCGTCTCGGCGCCCGAGAACAGCGACCAGGACGACACACAGCCAACGGGACATAGCTCCGGGGCAGATGCTGTACAGCAGCGGAGTGCAGCAACCGTTCCGACCTCAGCCGACCGTCACTGCTGTTGGGTGCCTCCGTCACCACCCTCGTAGACCTCAGCGACCGTCCTGCCCATAAGTTCGCATCGAGACGACGAACCCTGACGCGCCGGCCAAAGCGCGGATACGCTGGGGCCATGGAGCCCAGCCAGGAACCCGCCGGCCCACTGTCGGAGGAGGAGTTCCAGCAATTCCTCAACATGCTCCGGCGCTACCTGCACCACGACTTGGACCAGTGGGAACTCCTCGTGACCCAGAGCGAGTACGGCCCGCTCTACGCGGTCTTCGCGAACAAGCTCCCGGAGGACTGGCCCGAGGACGTGTTCAGGCAGTTCTAGTGCCGCATCTGGCAACGTTCACCCCGTTGTGACGAGCCGTCCGGATGGTGATCCGGGCGGCTCGTTGTGCGTCATGCTGCTCGGGTGGCTGAGCGTGTCCGGGGCCGCGAGATCGATGACGACGAAGACGAAGGGCAGCGGTTGCTGCGGATCATCCGTCGGGGGCACCGGGTCAGTGGTGACCTGGAGGCGGGCCCAGATGGTGCTGTTATCGGCCCAGGGCATGGGACCCGAGGTCGTGTTCTGCATGGACGAGTTCGGGCGGCTCAATTTTCAACCCCTCCCCGGCCGCCAGTGGGCTGAACGCGGCGGGAAGCACAAGGACCCCGACCGCGAGCCCCGACAGCGCCGCCGCGCGACCTCCACCCGCCCACACGGGGTCCGGCACCTGTTCGCCGCCTACGACCTGGGCAAGGAGCAGCTCTGCGGCCACATCAAGAAGACCAAGAACCGTTCAAGTTCCTGGAGTTCTGCCGCTACCTGCGCTCCTTCCACCCCGCCGGCACGCGCATCTCGATCATCTGCGACAACTACTCCCCGCATCTGACCACCAAACGCTGCCAGCGGGTCGGGACCTGGGCCGCGGCGAACAACGTGGAGATCGCTTACACCCCGACCAACAGTTCCTGGCTCCACCGGATCGAGGCCCAGTTCGCCGCCCTTCGCTATTTCGCCCTTGACGGCACCGACCACCCCAGCCGGATGACCCAGGGCAGCATGATCCGCCGCTACATCATCTGGCGGAACAAGAACGCCTCCGACAAGCGCCTCAAAGCCCTCGTGAGCAGGACGAACGCCGCCTGACACCTACGGCAGACGGCATCACCACAGGTGCAGGAAACTTCGCACGTCGTCATAACCGTCGATGGCGCGGCCGTCCACGTCCGTCGGCTCCGCCTCAGCCCGCGCCGCCAGCGACTCCGCCAGCGCCAGGGCTTCATCACTGAGACGGCCAAAGCGTCGAGCGGTGTGTCCCAAGCACAGGCCGGCCAGCCCCAGCAGCGGACTCCCCGGCACAGCCCGCGTCCCGACCTGCACGCACCAGAAATCGACGAAGTCCGCGTCGTCGTCGTTCAACGCAGTCCCGACCAGAACTCCCGCCGCCTCGCCCTCTGCGGAGCGGTCACGAAGAGCCCGTTCCAACGTCTCAACCACCACCGTGTGAGGCAGCGCAGGAGGGTTCCCGAAGCTGAGATGAGAATGCACCCCGCGAGACTACGCGGGATGCATTCAAGAGGCGCCTGCCGCCGCCCCCACCTCGCGCGACGGGGCGAACGTTGCCTGATGCGGCACCAGTCCGCCAGAGTTCCCGTGCCCGGCGTGCCCGCTGCGTGCCCGGCTGAGGGGTGAAGGAGGGGGTGCCACAGGCAACAGCGGGCCGGAGGCCCTGAAGGCGCTGTACGGGCCCGTGCGACGTCACGGCGGGAGTACCCGCACTGGTCTTCCAACTAGCTACGA
>NZ_JBAGKC010000084.1:0-3746 GCF_037034245.1 Streptomyces sp. CA2R106 | reverse complement strand
GGCCGGTTGCAGCTCCGGACGGGCCGCCACCCACTCCCGCAGCCGGTCCGCCTGCGCCGCCAGCCCCTCCGCGGAACGGGCCGACACCAGCCAGGCGCCGGCACCGGGCAGCAGCGGTTCGGCGGTGCGGCCGCCGTCCTCCTCTACTGCGGCGGCGTCCGGGGTGTCCGGGGCGTTCTCGCCGTCGGCCTCCGCAGGCTCCTCGGCCGGCGCCTCCTCCACGATGACGTGCGCGTTCGTCCCGCTGACGCCGAACGAGGAGACGCCGCCGCGGCGGGTGCGCTCCCCCCGGGGCCAGGGCCGGGCCTCGCGCAGCAGCTCGACGTCGCCGGCCGACCAGTCGATGTGCGGCGAAGGCTCCTCGGCGTGCAGCGTCCGCGGCATCCGCTGGTGTTGCAGGGACAGCACCAGCTTGATCACGCCCGCGATGCCGGCGCCGGCCTGGGTGTGGCCGATGTTGGACTTCACCGAGCCCAGCCGGACCGGCTGGTCCGCCGGCCGGCCCTGACCGTAGGTGGCCAGTACGGCCTGCGCCTCGATCGGGTCGCCCAGCGTGGTGCCGGTGCCGTGCGCCTCCACCAGGTCGATGTCCGCGGTGGACAGGCGGGCGCTGGCCAGCGCGGCGCGGATGACGCGCTGCTGGGACGGGCCGTTGGGCGCGGCGAGGCCGTTGGAGGCGCCGTCCTGGTTGATGGCGGAGCCGCGGACCACGGCGAGCACCGGGTGGCCGTTGCGGCGCGCGTCGGACAGGCGCTCCACCACGACCATGCCGGCGCCCTCGGATATCCCCATGCCGTCGGCGTCGGCGGAGAACGCCTTGCAGCGGCCGTCCTGGGCAAGGCCGAGCTGCTTGGAGAACTGGGTGAACATCACGGGGACGGTGGTGACGGTGACGCCGCCGGCCAGCGCGAGCGTGCACTCCCCGGAGCGCACCGCCTGCACCGCCAGGTGCAGCGCGACCAGCGACGACGAGCAGGCGGTGTCCACCGTCACCGCGGGGCCCTCCAGGCCCAGCGAGTAGGAGACCCGGCCGGAGATGACGCTGGTGGAGGTCCCCGTCATCAGGTGGACGTCCAGGTCCTCGTCGGTGCCGAAGCCGTAGCCGGACAGCGACGCGCCGGCGAACACGCCGGTCTGCGAACCGCGCAGGGAGTTCGGGTCGATACCGGCCCGCTCCAGCGCCTCCCAGCACACCTCCAGCAGCAGCCGCTGCTGCGGGTCCATGGCGACGGCCTCGCGGGGGCTGACGCCGAAGAAGCCGGCGTCGAAGCCGCTGGCGTCGTCGACGAAGCCGCCCCGGAGGCGGCGCGTGCCGCCGTCCGGGTCCGGCTCCGTCAGCTTCTCCAGGTCCCAGCCGCGGTCGGTGGGGACGTCGACGATGCCCTCCTGGCCGGTGGCCAGCAGGTTCCAGAAGTCCTCCGGGCTCGCGACTCCGCCGGGGTAGCGGCAGCCGATGCCGACCAGGGCGATGGGCTCGTGGCTGCGCTCCTCGACCTCACGCAGGCGCTGCCGCGTGTGGTAGAGGTCGGTCGTCACCCACTTGAGGTAATCGCGGAGGGCCTCTTCATCTGCCATCGGATGTCACCAGTCCAGTTCGTGAAACGCGTACGTGCCGTCCGCACCTGACGTGGGCCATTTACCGGCCGAGTTCCCGGTGGATGAACTCGAAGATCTCGTCGTCCGAGGCGGAGCCGATCTTGTCCGCGACCGCCTGGCTCCCCTGCGGGGCGCCGGTCTCCTTCCACTGGGCGAGGAGACCCTGGAGACGCTCGGTGACCAGGTCGTACGTCTTCTCGTCCGGTGCCGTGCCGGTGAGCAGCGACCCCAGCCGGTCGACCTCCTCCACCAGGGACGCCGGGCCCGTCTGCTCCTGGAACTCCTCGTCCCACAGGTGGCCGGCCACCGCCTCGGGGGTGGGGTGGTCGAACAGCAGCGTGGCCGGCAGTTGCAGGCCGGTGGCGCCGCTCAGCCGGTTCCGCAGCTCGACGGAGGTCAGCGAGTCGAAGCCGAGGTCGCTGAAGGGGCGGGTGGCCTCCACGTCCTCCGGCGCGGCGTAGTCGAGGACCGCGGCGGCCTGCGCCTGCACCAGCCGGACCAGCGCCCGGTGCTGCTCGGCCCGGGGCAGATCGGCCAGTTCCTCGCGGAGCGAGGCGCCCGCGGCCGGGTCGCCGGCCGGTTCCGCGGCCTCCTCGGCGAGGGCCGCGGCGACCTCGGGCAGGCTCTCGATCAGCGGGCTGGACCGGCGCAGCGTGAAGGGCACGGCGAACCGCGACCAGTCCACGTCCACGATGGTCGTCGGCCCCTCGCGGCCGTCCACGAGCTGGGCGAGCGCCTGCACCGCGAGGTCGGCGTCCATGAGGGCCACCCCGCCGCGGGCGAGCCGTCCGGCGGTCTCGTCGTCGGTCATGCCGCCCCCGCCCCACGGGCCCCAGGCCACGGAGGTCGCGGCCAGGCCCTGGGCCCTGCGGCGTTCGGCGAGGCCGTCGAGATAGGTGTTGGCGGCCGCGTAGGCGGGCTGCACGACGCTGCCCCAGATCGCCGAGATCGACGAGAAGAGCACGAACGCGTCCAGGTCCAGGCCGCGTTCGCGGGTCAGCTCGTCCAGGTGCCGGGCGCCCGCCGCCTTGACCGCCAGGAGCGCGTCGGTCGCGGCCAGGTCGGCTTCCGCCACCGGCACGGTCTCCCCGATGCCGGCGGTGTGCAGCACCGCGGAGAGCGCGGGGCCCTCCGCCGCGATCCGGTCGAGGGTCCCGGCCACCTGGGCGCGGTCGCTCACGTCGCAGGCGAGGACGTCCACGCGGGCGCCGCCGGCCGCCAGTTCGGCGGCGCGCGCGGCCACGTCGGCGGCGGCCGGGCCCGACCGGCTGGTCAGCACCAGCCGCTGGGCGCCGCGGCCGGCCAGCCAGCGCGCGCTGTGCCCGGCGATGGCGCCGGTGCCGCCGGTGAGCAGCACGCTGCCCCGCGGGCTCCACTCACGCTCCGGCGCCGCCGGCAACGCGGCGTGCAGCAACCGCCGGCCCAGCACGCCCGCCGCACGGATCGCGACCTGGTCCTCACCGCAGCCCGCCAGCACCCCCGCCAACCGCGCGGCGATCCTGCCGTCCGCACCGTCGAACACCACCGGGAGATCCACGAGGCCACCCCACCGCTCCGGGTGCTCCAACCCGACCACCCGGCCCAGACCCCACACCTGCGTCTGCTCCGCACGCACCGGCTGGTCACCCGGCACGCCCACCGCCCCGCACGTCGCCACCCACAACGGCGCCCCCACACCCGCGTCCCCCAGCCCCTGCACCAACCCCAACGTCGCGCCCAGCCCCACCGACACCGACGGGTACCCCTCCAACGGCGCCTCATCCACCGCCAGCAACGACAACACCCCGGCGAACCCGCCCTCCGGCACCGCACCCCGCACCAGCTCCGCCACCGCCTCCCGGCTCGCGGCGCCGGCCACCTCCACCACCACGACCTCGGCCCCGCGCGCCTCCACCACCCCGCGGCACTGATCCGCCAGCCCACCACCGGCACCACCTGCCGGAACCACCAGCAACCACCGACCCGACAACACCCCGCCCACCGGATCGGCCACCGGAACCCACGACACCCGGTAGCGCCACCCCTCCGTCACCGACCGCTCCCGCTCACGCCGCCGCCAGGACGCGAGCGCGGGCAGCACGTCATGCAGCTGGCGCTCGTCCTCGATGGACAACGTCTCCGCGATCCCCGCCAGGTCACCGCCCTCCACA
>NZ_JBAGKC010000083.1:0-3793 GCF_037034245.1 Streptomyces sp. CA2R106 | reverse complement strand
CACACCGACACCCTCGCCCCAGCCGGTGCCGTCCGCCTGATCCGCGTACGCCTTGCAGCGCCCGTCCGCAGCCAGCCCGCGCTGCCGCGAGAAGTCGATGAAGGTGCCGGGGGTGGACATCACCGTCACGCCACCGGCCAGGGCGAGCGTGCTCTCGCCCGAACGCAGCGACTGCGCGGCCAGGTGCAGCGCCACCAGCGACGACGAGCACGCCGTGTCGATCGTCACCGCCGGACCCTCCAGGCCCAGCGAGTACGCCACCCGGCCGGATGCCACGGAGCCTGTGCTGCCGGTTCCCAGGTAGCCTTCGACCTCCTGCGGGACCGCGTGCCAGGGCAGGTAGTCGTGGTAGAAGAGCCCCGCGAACACGCCGGTGGCGCTGCCCCGCAGGCCGGTCGGGTCGATGCCCGCGTCCTCCAGCGCCTCCCACGACGTCTCCAGCAGCAGCCGCTGCTGCGGGTCCATCGCGACCGCTTCCCGCGGGCTGACGCCGAAGAACTCCGCGTCGAAGTCCGCGGCGCCGTAGAGGAACCCGCCCTCGCCCGAGACGGACTTGCCCAGGGCGTCCGGGTCGCGGTCCACCAGGTCCGTCGGCCAGCCGCGGTCCGCGGGGAAGGGGCCGATGCCGTCGCCGCGCGCCTCCAGCAACCGCCACAGGTCGCCGGGCGAGGACACCCCGCCCGGGAACCGGCACGCCATCCCGACGATGACGGCGGGATCGTCGTCCGCGGGCACGGCGCGGATCACCGCGCCGGACGTGCCCGGGCGGGCGGCCGCGTCCTTGCCGTCCCCGCCACCCTCTTCGTCCTCGCCGAGCAACTCCGCCCGTACGCGGTGGGCCAGCGCGGCCGGGGTGGGGTGGTCGAAGACCGCGGTGGCCGGCAGCCGCAGGCCGGTCGCGGTGTTCAACCGGTTGCGCAGTTCGACGGAGGTCAGCGAGTCGAAGCCGCTGTCGCGGAACGAGCGCCGGGTGTCGACGGCCTCGGGGCCGGCCATCCCCAGCACCAGCGCGGCCTGGGTGGCGACGATCCGGAGGACGGCCTCGGTCCGCTCGTCGGGGCCGAGTCCGGCGAGCCGTGCGGCCAGCGCGCTCCGGCCGCCGGCGGCCGGGGCGGCGGTGCGACGGGTGGGGGCAAGGCCGTGGCGCGTCTGCGGCAGCAGGCCGGCCAGCAGCGGCGCGGCCGCGCCCGCGCCCCGCAGCGCGGCCAGGTCCAGTGCGGCGGCGACCAGCAAGGCGTGACCGGTGCGGGGCGCACCGTCCAGGAGGGCCAGGCCGTCCGGTGCGGACAGCGGGCGCAGCCCCTGCCGGGCCATCCGGAGCCGGTCCACGTCGCTGAGCGCGCCAGCCATCCCTTCTTCCCACGGGCCCCAGGCCAGCGACACCGCGGGCAGGCCCTGCCGGTGCCGGTGCGCGGCCAGCGCGTCCAGGAAGGTGTTGCCCGCCGCGTAGTTGGCCTGACCGGCGTTGCCGAGCACGCCCGCGATCGAGGAGAACAGCACGAAGGTGTCGAGGTCCAGGTCGCGGGTCAGCTCGTGCAGGTTCCAGGCGGCGTCCACCTTCGGCCGCAGGACCGACTCCAGCCGGTCCGGGGTCAGTGCGGACACCAGCCCGTCGTCCAGTACCCCGGCGGCGTGCACCACCCCGGTCAGCGGCAGGCCGTGCAGGACCTCGGCGAGGCGGTCGCGGTCCGCCGCGTCGCAGGCGGCGACGGTGGTCCGCGCGCCCGCCTCATGGAGGGCGGAGACGAGGTCGGACATGCCGGGGGCGTCGCCGCCGCGGCGGGAGAGCAGCACCAGGTGCTCGGCCTGACCACTCTCCGCGAGGTGCCGGGCGACCAGCCGGCCCAGCGCGCCGGAGGCGCCGGTCACGAGCACGGTGCCCGGGCGGCTGCGCTCCGCTTCGGCGGGCGGCAGCGCGGTCGCCGTACGGGCAAGCCGCGGCACGCGTGTCCGGCCGTCCCGCACCGCGCACTGCGGGAGTTCCAGGGCCGCGGCGGTCCGCAGGGCCTCGACCGTCGCCTCGCCGGTGGCCTCGTCGACGTCCGCCAGCAGTATCCGGCCCGGGTGCTCCGTCTGCGCGACCCGCACCAGGCCCCACACCGTGGCGGCGGCGAGGTCCACGGGCGCCTCCGGTCCCGCGTCCACCGCGCGCCGGGTGACCAGCAGCAGCCGGGCGCCGGACAGCGCGTCGGCCGCCAGCCACTGCCGCACCAGCGCCAGGGCGTCCGCGGCGGCGCGGCGGGCGGCCTGGGCCGTGCCCTCGTCCTGGGGCTCAACTGCCGCCCCGGTCAGGGCCACGACGGTCTCCGGGAGCTGCGCGCCTGCGGCGACGGCCGCCGCCAGCGCCGCGACATCGGGGTACGCGGCGGCTTCCGGCAGCGCGGGTACGGCGTCCGCGTCGCCGATCACCGCCCAGCGCCCACCGGCCGGTTCCGGGGCCTGGCCGGGAAGGCTCGCGGGCACCCACTCCACGCCGTACAGCCCGTGGTCCGTTGCGGGGGCGGGGGCGAGGGCGGGGGCCTTGAACGGGCGCAGGGTGACACCGCCGACGCGGGCGATCAGGGTTCCGTCGCCGTCCGCCAGGGTCAGGGCGTCCCCTTCACCGTCGGCCTCCGGTGCGATCCGGACGCGGGCCGCCCTGGCACCCGTCGCGTACAGCTCGACGTCCCGCCAGGCGAACGGCACCTCCAGCCCGCCGGTACGGTTCCCCGCGCCGACGATCGCGTGCAGCGCGGAGTCGAGCAGCGCCGGGTGCAGGCCGAACCCGGCCGTGCTCACGTCCTCCGGCAACGCGATCTCGGCGTAGAGTTCCGCGCCCTTGCGCCAGGCGCCGCGCAGGCCCTGGAACACCGGCCCGTAGCTCAGGCCGCGTGCCGCCAACTCCGGGTAGAGGGAATCCAGTTCGACGGTCTCGGCGTCGGAGGGCGGCCACGGAGCCGCTTTCCCTGCCGCGGGGATCTCACCGGGGCGGGCGAGCACGCCGCTCGCGAGCCGGGTCCACTCGCCCTCGGCCGGGGCAGCCTCGTCCTGCGCGTGGACCGTGACGGTACGGCGGCCGGTGTCGTCCGGCTCCGCCACGGCGATCTGGACCCGTACGCCACCCTGCGCGGGCAGCACGAGCGGGGCTTCGCTCAGCAACTCCTCGACACGGGAGCACCCCACCTCGTCACCGGCCCGCACCACCATCTCCACCAGCGCCGCACCCGGCACGACCGTCCGACCGGCCACCGCGTGATCGGCCAGCCACGGCTGCGACGACAGCGCCAACCGCCCGGTCAGCACCACACCACCGCTCGCCGGCAACACCACCGACGCACCCAGCAGCGCGTGTCCGGGAGCCGCCAGCCCGAGATCCTCGGCACGACTGCTGGTGGCCGGGTTGAGCCAGTAGCGGCGACGCTGGAAGGCATACGTCGGCAGGTCCACCCGACGCGCACCCGTCCCCGCGTAGACCTTCTCCCACGCCACCGGGACCCCGCGGACGAACACCTTCGCCACCGCCGTCAGCAACGCCCGCGGTTCATCCCGGCCGCGCCGCAGAACCGGCGTCCACGACTCCACCACGTCGGAATCGTCCGCGTCCTCCGTTCGCGTCAGCGGCCCGAGACCCGACAACACACCATCGGGACCGACCTCGACGAACGTCCCTACGCCCGCGCCGCGCATCGCCTCCACCGCGTCGGCGAACCGCACGGCGTCACGCACGTGCCGCACCCAGTAGGAGGCGTCGGTGACCTCCTCCGACACCACACCACCGGTCAGCCCCGACACCATCACCAGGCGCGGACGCCGG
>NZ_JBAGKC010000082.1:0-3954 GCF_037034245.1 Streptomyces sp. CA2R106 | reverse complement strand
CGACGCGCTGGTGGAGTTGTGGCGCGAGCGCGGTCACCGGGTGCGGCCGCTCCGCGTGTCGCACGCGTTCCACTCCCCGGCGATGGACCCCGTACTCGACGGCCTCGGTGCCACGGCGCAGGGGATCGAGCACCGCCGGCCCACCGCGCTCTGGGCGGGCGCCCTCAGCGGTGAGTTGGTGTCGGACCCGGACGCCGGGTACTGGCCTGCGCAGGTGCGGCAGGCGGTGCGCTTCGCCGACGCCGTCGCGGCTCTGGCGCGTGAGGGCATCTCGGTCTTCCTGGAGGTCGGCCCGGACGGTTCGCTGTCCTCCCTCGGCCCTGACGCTGTGGCCGCCGTCGAGGGCGTGGAGCCCGCGTTCGTGCCGCTCCAGCGCCGTACCGATGAGGGCGTGACCGGCCTGGAAACGGGCCTGGCGCGGGCCTTCGTCCAGGGTGCCCCGGTGGACTGGAAGCGGGTGCTTCCGCAGGGCGAGACGGTGGAGCTGCCGACCTACGCCTTCCGCCACCAGCGCTACTGGCCGGACGGCATCCAGACCCTCCCGCACGCCTGGGGCGACGGCACCGGAACCGCCACCGACGCCGCGTTCTGGGCCGCGGTCGAGGACGGCGACCTCGCCTCGGTCGCCGACGGCCTGGCCGCCGAGGATCAGCGGCAACTGGCCGACGCCCTGCCCGCGTTGGCGTCCTGGCGGCGCCGGGAGCAGGAGAAGTCGGCCACCGCCGACTGGTGGTACCGCGTGGCCTGGGAGGCGGTCGCCGACCCCGCCCCGGCGGACCCGTCGGGCACCTGGCTGCTGGTGGCCCCCGCCGTACCCGCCGCGAAGGCGCTGGCCGACCACTGCGCCCAGGCGCTGACCGACGGCGGCGCCGAGGTGGTGCTGCTCACGCCCACCGAGACCACCGACCTGGGGCGGCTGGCGGCCCAGATCGCCGAGGTGGTCCCGCAGGACGGCGTGGCCGGCGTCGTCCACCTGCTCGCCGTCGACGAGACACCGCTGCCCGGGCACCCGGCGCTCGCGACCGGCCTGGCCGGCTCGCAGACACTGGCCCAGGCCCTCGTCATGGAGGGCGTCCTCGCGCCGGTGTGGGGCGTGACCCGCGGCGCCGTCGCCGTCGCACCGGAGAAAGCCCCGGCCAGCGCGGTGCAGGCCCAGGCGTGGGGACTCGGCCGGGTCGTCGTCCTCGAACACCCCGACCACGGGGGCGGGCTCATCGACCTGCCCGAGGAGTTCGACGAGCGGACCGCACAGCGGCTGCGCGCGGTGATCGCCGGCTGCGGCGAGGACCAGGTCGCCATCCGTCCGTCCGGTATCCACGGCCGCCGCCTGACCCGCGCCGCGCAACCCCGCCGCACCGGCGGGCAGTGGGCGCCGCGCGGCACCGCGCTGATCACCGGCGGCACCGGCGCCCTCGGCGGCCGGGTCGCGCGCTGGCTCGCCGACCGCGGCGCCGAGCGGGTCGTCCTGGCCGGCCGCTCCGGCCCCGGCACCGCCCACAGCGCGGCCCTTGCGGCCGAACTCGCGGAGCGCGGCGCGCACGTGGACGTCCTCGCCTGCGACGCCGCGCAGGAGTCCGCACTCGCCGGCGCCATCGATTGGATCGGGGCCGGCGGCCCGCCGCTGACCGCCGTCATGCACGCGGCCGGCCTCGGCCAGATGACGGCCCTCGACGACGCGTCCGTGCCGGAACTGGCCGCGATCCTCGCCGCCAAGGCCGGCGGCGCGACCGCCCTCGACCGGCTCACCGCCGACCTGGACCTGGACGCCTTCGTGCTGTTCTCCTCCATCGCCGCCACCTGGGGCAGCGGTATGCAGGCCGGCTACGCGGCCGCCAACGCGCACCTCGACGCCCTGGCCGAGCACCGCAGGGCCCGTGGCCTGGCCGCGACCTCAGTGGCCTGGGGTCCGTGGGGCGGCGGCGGCATGACCGACGAGGAGGCCACCGGGCACATGGAGCGGCGCGGCCTGCGCCTGCTCGACCCGGACGCCGCCATCCGCGCCCTCGACCAGGCGCTTTCCACCGACGAAGCGGCGATCACCGTCGCGGACGTCGACTGGGAGCGGTTCGCACCGCCGTTCACGCTGCGCCGGTCCAGCCCGCTGATCGAGGGCCTGCCCGAGGTCGCCGAGGTGCTGGCCGCCCGCGGTGATGCCGACGGCGCGGACGAGGCGTCGGCGGCCGGCAACGCGCTGGCCGCGCAACTGGCCGCCCTGAGCCGCACGGAACAGGACCGGTTGCTCACCGAAATGGTACGGACCGAGGCCGCCATCGTCCTGGGCCACGCGAGCGCCGAGACCGTCGCGGCCGACCGGGCGTTCAGCGACCTCGGGGCCGACTCGCTGACGGCCGTGGAACTCCGCGACCGGCTGGGCCGGGCCACCGGGCTGCGGCTCCCCAGCACCCTGCTCTTCGACTACCCCACCTCGGCCGCGCTCGCCGACCACCTGCGCGTCCGCCTGACCGAGGAGGCCAGCCCGGTCAAACCGGTCCTGGCCGAACTGGACCGCCTGGAGCAGATGCTCGCCGCACTGCCCGGCGACGGCGAGTCCGCCCAGATCACCAGCCGCCTCGAGGTCGTCCTTTCCAAGTGGAAGGAGACCCAGGCGAGCGATGCCGCACCCGGAGTTGCCGAGAAGCTCGAATCGTCGTCCGACGACGAGGTCTTCGACTTCATCGGAAAAGAACTCGGAATCTACTGACCGTCCAGCGCTGCGACTTCTTCGAATAGGTGAGTTAAATGAGCGAGGAGAAGCTTCGCTATTTCCTCAAGCGGGTGACCGCCAACCTGCACGAGACCAGGCAGCGCCTACAGGCAGTGGAGGCGGCCGGCGGCGAACCGGTGGCCCTGGTGGGCATGGCCTGCCGCTTCCCCGGCGGGGTCCGCACCCCGCAGGCCCTGTGGCAACTGCTGGACGCCGGGCGGGAGTCGGTGGCCGGGCTGCCGCAGGACCGCGGCTGGGACCTGAGCGGCCCCGACGGCACCGGGCAGGACGCCGCCGAGGTGCAGGCCGGCAACTTCGTCTACGACGCCACCCGGTTCGACCCGGCCTTCTTCGGGATCAGCCCGCGTGAGGCGGTCTCGATGGACCCGCAGCAGCGGGTGCTGCTGGAGGTGGCCTGGGAGGCACTGGAGCGGTCCGGGATCGACCCCGTGTCGCTGCGCGGCTCCGCCACCGGTGTGTTCGCCGGCGGCTCGGCCTCCGGCTACGGCTGGGTCAGCGGCGAACAGGGCGACCTGGACGGGCACGTGATGACCGGCAACGCCATGAGCGTGCTGTCCGGCCGCGTCTCCTACACCCTGGGCCTGGAGGGCCCCGCGGTCACCGTGGACACCGCCTGCTCCTCGGCCCTCGTCTCGCTCCACCTGGCCTGCCAGGCGCTGCGCTCCGGGGAGTGCTCGATGGCACTGGTCGGCGGCGCCTACGTCGCGGCCACCCCGGTGCTGTTCACCGACTTCAGCACCTCCCTCGGGCTCTCCCCGGACGGGCGCTGCCAGGCGTTCGGTTCCGGTGCCGACGGCATGGGCGTCGCCGAGGGCGTCGGCATCGTCGTGGCCGAGCGGCTGTCGGACGCGCGGCGCAACGGCCACAAGGTCCTTGCGGTGGTGCGGGGTTCGGCGATCAACCAGGACGGCGCGTCCAATGGTCTGACGGCGCCCAACGGGCCCTCGCAGCAGCGCGTCATCCGCGCCGCGCTGGCCAGCGCGCGGCTGTCGGCCGCCGATGTGGACGTGGTGGAGGCGCACGGCACCGGTACGCCGCTGGGCGACCCGATCGAGGCGCAGGCGCTGCTGGCCACCTACGGGCAGGAGCGTCCCGAGGGCCGGCCGCTGTGGCTGGGCTCGGTGAAGTCGAACATCGGCCACGCCCAGCAGGCCGCGGGCATGGCCGGAATCATCAAGATGGTGCTGGCGCTCCAGAACGAGCGGTTGCCTCGCACGCTGCATGTTGAA
>NZ_JBAGKC010000081.1:0-3963 GCF_037034245.1 Streptomyces sp. CA2R106 | reverse complement strand
AGAGTGCGCCACGAAATCCGTGGACGGAATACGCCACCGCATCGCCCTGCGCGCGGCCAACTCCCGCTCGAAGTCCGCCAACGCCTCCGGCGCACCCGAAACCACCACCGCGGCAGGACCGTTCACGGCAGCCACCGACAGACGACCCTCGAAGCCGTCCACCAACTCCTGCACAGCGCCCACCGGCATGACCACGGACACCATCGACCCCGCCACCGACAACCCCGACAGCGCACGCGAACGCGCCGCCACCACATGGGCCGCGTCCTCCAACGACAGCATGCCCGCCACCGTCGCCGCCGCGATCTCACCCTGCGAATGCCCCACCACCGCGTCCGGCGACACGCCTGCGGCCTCCCACATCGCGGCCAGAGCAACCATCACCGCCCACAGCACAGGCTGCACGACCTCCGCAGCCTCCAACTCCGGCGCACCCTCCGCACCCATCAGCACGTCACGCAGCGACCACTCCACATGCGGAGCCAGAGCCGCCTCGCACTCCGCCAGACGAGCAGCGAACAACGGGGACGCGCCCAGCAGTTCACGCCCCATCCCGATCCACTGCGTACCCTGACCCGCGAACACGAACGCCGTACGACCGACCGAGCGGGCCACACCCGACACCACCGACGGCGCCCCGGTCCCCGCGGCCAGGCACCGCACCCCGTCCACGAACCCGTCCCGGTCCCCGGCGATTACCACCGCACGGTGCTCGAACACCGAACGCGTCGCCGCGAGCGACCACGCCACATCCGCCGGTGCCGGCTCCGGCCGTTCCGCGGCCCAGTCCCGCAGGCGCCCGGCCTGCGCGGCGAGCCCCTCCTCCGAGCGGCCGGACACCACCCACGCCGTCACGTCACCCGACGCGAGAACGGCGGGGTCCGATGCGGGAGCCTCGTCGGCGTCCACCCGTGGGGCCTCAACCGGTTCGGTGTCCAGCGGTGCGGAGTCCTCGGCGGGGGCCTCCTCGAGGATGAGGTGGGCGTTGGTGCCGCTCATGCCGAACGAGGAGACGCCGGCCCGGCGCACCCGGCCCTCCGCCGTCCAGGGTTCCGCCCCGGTGAGCAGTTGGACGTCGCCGGCGGTCCAGTCGATGTGCGGGGAGCGTTCGGCCGCGTGCAGCGTCTTCGGCAGCGTGCGGTGCTGGAGGGCGAGCACCATCTTGATGACGCCCGCCGCACCGGCGGCGGCCTGCGTGTGGCCGATGTTGGACTTGATCGAGCCCAGCCACAGCGGGCGCCCCTCGGGACGGTCCTGGCCGTAGGTCGCCAGCAGCGCCTGCGCCTCGATCGGGTCGCCCAGCGGCGTGCCGGTGCCGTGTGCCTCCACCACGTCCACATCGGCGGCGGTCAGACCGGAGTTGGCGAGCGCGGCCCGGATGACGCGCTGCTGCGAGGGGCCGTTGGGAGCCGTCAGGCCGTTGGACGCGCCGTCCTGGTTGATCGCCGAACCCCGCACCACCGCGAGGACCTTGTGGCCGTTGCGCCGCGCGTCCGACAGCCGCTCGACCACGAGCATGCCCGCGCCCTCGCCCAGGCCCATGCCGTCCGCGCCCGCCGAGAAGGGCTTGCAGCGGCCGTCGGGGGCCAGCCCCATCTGCTTGCTGAACTGGTCGAACAGCAGCGGGTTGGCGGCCACCATGACGCCGCCGGCCAGCGCGAGGGAGCACTCCCCCGAGCGCACCGCCTGGCAGGCCATGTGCAGGGCGACGAGGGACGAGGAGCACGCGGTGTCCACGGTGACCGCGGGCCCCTCCAGGCCGAGTACGTAGGAGACCCGGCCGGACACCACGCTGGTGGAGATGCCGGTCACGAGGTGGCCGTCGAGTTCCTTCTGGATGCCGGAGCTCCAGCCGTAGCCGGAGGCGGAGGCGCCGGCGAACACGCCGGTGGCGGAGCCGCGCAGCGAGGCGGGGTCGATCCCGGACCGCTCCAGTGCCTCCCAGGCCACCTCCAGCAGCACCCGCTGCTGCGGGTCCATCGAGACCGCCTCACGCGGGCTGATCCCGAAGAAGCCGGCGTCGAAGCCGCTCGCGTCGTAGACGAAGCCGCCGGAGCGGACGGGGCCCGGGGCGTCGCCCTCGCGGTCCTCGATGACCCAGCCGCGGTCCGCCGGGAGGACGGAGACGGCGTCGACCCCGGCGGTGACGAGGTTCCACAGCTCCTCCGGGCCGGTGGCGCCGCCCGGGTAGCGGCAGGCCATGCCCACGATGGCCAGCGGTTCGTCCGCGGGCCCGGCCGGCGCGGGCGTCCCGGTGGCGCGGGTGGCGCCTTCCTGGTCGGCCGCGTCGGCTGTGTCGGCGAGTTCGGCGAGCAGGAAGTCGGCGGTCGCGGCCGGGGTGGGGGCGTCGAACATCAGCGTGGCGGGCAGGTGCAGGCCGGTGGCGCCGCTCAGCCGGTTGCGCAGTTCGACCGAGGTCAGCGAGTCGAAGCCGAGGTCGCTGAAGGCACGGGTGGCCTCGACCTCGCCCGGCGAGGCGTAGTCGAGCACGTCGGCCGCCTGGGTCTGGACGAGGGTGACCAGGGTCCGCTGCTGCTCGGTGCGGGACAGTCCCGCGAGCTGCTTGCGCCAGGACGCCGAGGAGTCCGGTCCGGAGTCCGCGCCGCTGCCCGCGGAGGCGTCGGGCCGGTCCCCGGCCAGTGCCTTCGCGACGTCGGGGAGGTGCTCGATCAGCGGGCTGGGCCGGCGCAGGGTGAAGGGCGGCGCGAACCGCTCCCAGTCCACGTGGGCGACGGTCAGCTGGGGTTCGCCGGCGTCCAGGACCTGGGCGAGCGCCTGCACGGCGTGGTCCTGGTCCATGACGATCAGGCCGCGGCGTATGCCCTGGGCCGCGCCCTCCTCGTCGGTCATGCCGCCGCCGCCCCAGGAGCCCCAGGCCACCGAGGTGGCGGTCAGGCCCTGGGCCCTGCGGTACTCGGCGAGGCCGTCGAGGAAGGTGTTGGCGGCGGCGTAGGCGGGCTGGAGGCCGCTGCCCCAGGTGGCGGAGATCGAGGAGAACAGCACGAACGCGTCGAGGTCGAGGGCGCGGGTCAGTTCGTGCAGGTGCAGCGCGCCGGCCGCCTTGGCGGCGAGGACGGCGTCGGTCTCGGCGAGGTCGGTGTCCTGCACCAGGGTGGCCTGGTTGATGCCGGCGGTGTGCAGCACCGTGGTCAGGGCGGGGCCCTGCGCCGCGATGCGGTCGAGGGTCCCGGCCGCCTGGGCGCGGTCGCTGACGTCGCAGGCGAAGACGTCGACCTGGCTGCCGCGGGCGGCCAGGTCGGCGGCGCGGGCCGCCACTCCCGCGGCGGCCGGGCCGGAGCGGCTGGTCAGCACCAGCCGCTGGGCGCCGCGGCCGGCCAGCCAGCGGGCCACGTGCCCGCCGATGGCGCCGGTGCCGCCGGTGACCAGGGCGGTGCCGCCGGGCGTCCAGCGCCCGGCGTCGCCGCCCGGGCGGTCGGCCCGGCTCAGCCGGCGGCCGTAGATCCCGGACGGGCGGACGGCGGCCTGGTCCTCGCCGCAGCCGGCCAGCACCGCGCAGAGCCGCGCGGTGACCTGGGCGTCGTCGTCCTCGTGCCCGTCGAACCCGGCGGGCAGGTCGACCAGGCCGCCCCAGCGGTCGGGGTGTTCCAGCCCGGCAACGCGGCCGAAGCCCCACGTCAGCGACTGCACCGGGGACACGGTCGCCTCGCCGGGAGCCGCGCTGACGGCACCGCGGGTCAACACCCACAGCGGCGCGCCCACCCCCGCGTCACCAAGAGCCTGGACCACAGCCAACGTCCCGGCGAGACCACGCGGCACCGCCGAGTGCCCAGGCACCGGCGACTCGTCGAGAGCAAGCAGCGACACCACACCCGCCGGTTCCGCCCCGTCCTGGAGGACCTGACCCAGTACGGCGCCCACCGCCGCACGATCCACGGCCTCGGCGGGCACACGCACGACAGTGGTATCCGCGCCACGCGCGGCAAGTGCCGCCGCACAGGCCCG
>NZ_JBAGKC010000080.1:0-4101 GCF_037034245.1 Streptomyces sp. CA2R106 | reverse complement strand
ACTGCCGGGGACGGCGTTCGTGGACCTGGCGATGCATGCGGCTGATCTGGCCGGGTGTGGTGTCCTGGAGGAGTTGACGCTCCAGGAGCCCCTGGTCCTTCCCTCCTCCGGTGGAGTGCAGGTCCAGGTCCACGTCGGCGACAGTGACGGCGGCAGCGGCCGGCGAACCGTAACGGTCTCCTCTCGCGAGGGAGAGGGCGAATGGGTGCGGAACGCCGTCGGTGTGTTGGCCCCGGCTGACGGTGAGCCTGTCCCGGATCGGCTGTCCGTGTGGCCTCCGGCGGGTGCGGTGTCGGTTCCGGTCGACGACGCCTACGAGAAGTTCGCCCGGCGCGGTTACGCCTACGGTCCGGCGTTCCAGGGCCTGCGCCAGGCATGGCGTGCCGGGGACACCATTTACGCCGAGGTCGAGCTGCCGGAGGTTGTCGAAGCTGATGCCTCCGGGTTTGGCCTGCATCCTGCCCTCCTCGACGCTGCCCTGCATGCCCTCATCACTGCCAGCACTGACAAGGGCAATGGTGGTGGGACGGGGTTGCCGTTTGTGTGGTCGGGGGTGCGGCTGCTGGCGGGCGGTGCGCGTCAGTTGCGGGTGGTGCTGGCCCGTGGGTCGGGTGGGGTCTCGGTGACGGCGTTTGACGGTGTTGGTCAGCCGGTGCTGGCGGCGCGGTCGTTGGTGCTGCGGGAGGCGTCGGCTGGTCAGCTCACCGGTACCGGTCGGCAGGTGCGGCAGTCGCTGTTCACGGTGGACTGGGTTCCGCTGCCGGTGCAGGCTTCGGCGGATGCGGTGCAGTGGGTGCGGCACGGTGGGGCCGAGGTGGCTTCGGTGGTGGTGGCGGTGGTGCCGGCTGCCCCGTCGGGGATGTCGGCGCCGCAGGCGGCCCACCAGGCTGCTGCGACGGTGTTGGGTTGGGTGCAGGAGTGGCTGGCCGATCCCGAGACGGACAACGCGCGGTTGGTGCTTTGGACCCAGGGCGCAGCCACCGGGCAAGACCTGGCCGGCGCGGCGGTGGTGGGCCTGGTGCGTTCGGCGCAGTCGGAGCATCCGGGGCGTGTGCTGCTGGTCGACGTCGACCCGACGGCAGGGCTGGACCCTGCCAACGATGCCGACGTGGACACCGTGCTGGCCCTGGCCTTGGGCGCTGATGAACCCGAGGTCCGCATCAGTTCCGGGGATGGGACTGTGGCGGCGTTCGGGCGTCGGCTGGTCCGGGCGGGTGCGTCCGGGGATCTGGCGCTTCCCGCTGGTTCGGGCTGGCGAGTCGATGTCGCCGAGCCGGGTGATCTGGGCAGTGCTGCTGTGGTCGATGCTCCCGAGGCGGGGGCGGTGTTGTTGCCGGGTCAGGTCCGGGTGGGCCTGCACGCGGCGGGCGTGAACTTCCACGATGTGGTCGCCGGCCTGGGAATGGTTTCCGACGGCCGGGTCATGGGAGGGGAGGGCGCTGGGGTGATCCTGGAGACCGGCCCCGGAGTCATGGACCTGGCGGTGGGTGAGCCGGTGATGGGCCTGGTGCCGGGATGGGGTCGGGTCGGGGTCGTCGACAGTCGACTGCTTGCTGCGGTGCCGCGGGGTTGGTCGTTCCAGCAGGCCGCATCCGTGCCGGTGGGATTCATGACCGCGTTTTATGCACTGCGAGATCTGGCCCAGGCCCGTCCGGGGGAACGGGTGCTGATCCATGCCGGTACCGGCGGGGTCGGCACGGCTGCCGTGCAGTTGGCCCAGGAATGGGGTTTGGAGGTCTTCGCCACCGCCAGCCCGGCGAAGCAGGCCGCGTTGCGGGCGATGGGCGTCGACGAAAGCCACATTGCCTCGACGCGCGATCTGGCGTTTTGTGAGCGGTTCTTGGCCGTGACCGGTGGTGCGGGCATGGACGTGGTCGTCAACGCCTTGGCGGGAGAGTTCACGGATGCCTCGCTGCGGTTGCTGCCGCGTGGTGGGCGGTTCGTCGAGATGGGCAAGACCGATATCCGCAACCCCGAGCAGGTCGCCCAGACATACCCCGGGGTGATCTACCAGGCCTTCGACCTGATGGATGCCGGTGTCGACCGGGTCGGGGAGATGCTCGCGGAGCTCGGCGGCATGTTCGAGGCCGGGATACTGAAGCCGCCGCCGGTGACGTGCTTCGAGCTGTCGCAGGCGGTCGCGGCACTGCGTCATCTGCAGGCCGCCCGGCACATCGGCAAGGTCGTACTGAACGTCCCCGCCGCCTGGGACCCGCACGGAACCGTCCTGGTCACCGGCGGCACGGGGACCCTGGGCGGGGAACTGGCCCGGCACCTGGTCACCGTCCGCGGTATGCGGCATCTGGTGTTGCTGTCGCGACGCGGCCCGGCCGCACCGGGCGCGGCGCGTCTGGTCGCGGAGCTGGCTGAGCTGGGCGCGGACGTCCGGGTGGAGGCCGGAGATGCCGCAGACCGTGACGCCCTCGCCACGGTCCTGGCCAAGATCGCAGTCGACCGGCCGCTGACGGCAGTGGTGCACGCAGCCGGCGTGATCGACGACGCCACGGTCGAGTCGTTGACGCCGCAGCGGATGGCACCGGTGCTGTCGGCGAAGGTTGACGCGGCCTGGAACCTGCACGAGCTGACCGAGGACATGGGCCTGGCCGGGTTCGTGCTGTACTCCTCAGCCGCAGCGGTCATGGGCAGCGCGGGACAAGGCAGCTACGCCGCGGCGAACGCGTTCCTGGACGCCCTGGCCGTCTACCGCCGGTCACGTCACCTTGCCGGCCAGTCGCTGGCCTGGGGCCTGTGGGAACAGACCTCGGAGATGACCGAACAGCTGGAGGGCGCGGGTCGGTCTCGTTTGCGCCGTGGTGGTGTTCAGCCGATGACGACAGTGGAGGGTCTGGCGCTGTTCGAGGCCGCTACCGCGTGGGGTGCGCCGTTGGCGGTCCCGGCCCGCCTGGACCTGACGGGACAATCACGCCCGGGACGACCGATACTCCCGCTACTGAGCGGTTTGGCGGTCGGAGCGCCCGCTCGCCCCACTGCTGCACTGGCTGCGGCCGGCGGTGGGCTGGCCGAGCGGCTGGCCGGGCTCAGTCCGGCGGACCGGGAGCGGGAAGTCCTGCAGGCCGTTCAGGCTGCCACCGCTGTTGTGTTGGGTCATGCCAGCCCGGCTGAGATCGATTCCGAGCGGGCGTTCCGTGACATGGGCATCGACTCACTGACCGCGCTGGAGCTCCGCAACCGGCTCGCGGCCGAGACCGGCCTGAGCCTTCCCGCAACCCTGGCCTTCGACCAGCCGACCCCGGCCGAACTCGCCCGGCACCTGCGAGAAGAAATTTGCCCCGATGCCGATGGGCAGACAGAGCCCACTGAAGCTGCGCTCAGGAAAGTATTGGCATCCGTTCCTATGTCTCGGTTCCGTGACGCAGGCCTCATGGAAGCATTGCTCAAGCTCGCTGGTTTTCCTGATGACGCTCTCGCGCCACGGCAGAGCACCAAAGCCGAGATGATCGATTCTATGGATGCCGAAGGCCTCGTACGTATGGCGTTTGGCAGGGGAAAAGATGACGCGTAGCCATACTGAATGAATGGGGTCGTGATGAGTATATCTGCTGATGAGCTCCTTGAAGCGCTGCGCGTATCTCTGAAAGAGACTGAACGGCTAAGGCAGTATAGTAGTGACCTTGTTTCTGCGTCGCGGGAACCAATTGCGATCGTGGGGATGGGTTGTCGGTTCCCGGGTGGGGTGGAGGATCCGGAGGGTTTCTGGCGGTTGGTTGCGGGGGGCTCTGATGCGATGTCGGGGTTCCCGGTGAACCGTGGCTGGGACGTGGCCGGCCTGCCTTACCCGGATTCCGGTGACGGGGGTGCGGGTTATGCCCGGGTGGGCGGTTTCCTGGACGGTGCGGGTGATTTCGATGCGGAGTTCTTCGGGATCAGTCCGCGCGAGGCGTTGGGAATGGACCCCCAGCAGCGACTGCTCTTGGAGACGTGCTGGGAGGCGTTGGAAGACGCGGGGATTGCCCCGGCTTCGTTGAAAGGGACCGACGCAGGCGTCTACGCCGGCATCATCGCCTCGAGATACCGGGCCGGTGAGCAGGACGGTGCGGGTGGTTTTGGGCTGACGGGGACGACGGCGAGTGTGGCGTCGGG
>NZ_JBAGKC010000079.1:0-4127 GCF_037034245.1 Streptomyces sp. CA2R106 | reverse complement strand
CGTTGATCCGGCGCATCCGGCGTATGTGATCTACACGTCGGGTTCGACGGGGCGGCCCAAGGGCGTGGTCGCCACCCACGGCGGACTGCTCAACCTGCTCGCCAACCAGCTTCCGCTGATCTTCCGGGCGAAGCGGCGGATGCGCGTCGGCCTGACCACCTCGGTGTCCTTCGACGCCTCCTGCGACCAGCTGCTCGCACTCTTCGCGGGCCACGAACTGCACGTCCTGGACGAGGCGACCTGGACCGATCCGGACGCCTACCTCGCCTACGCCGCGCGGGTCGGCCTGGACACGGTCGGCGGCACCCCCTCCTACCTGCACGTCCTGGTCGAGCACGGCCTGCTGGACCACCCGCGGTGGCGCCCGTCGATGGTGGGGCTCGGCGGCGAGGCCGTTCCCGAGCCGCTGTGGGAGCGGCTGCGCGCGGCCGACGGGGTGCTCTCGCTGAACTACTACGGGCCCTCCGAGTGCACCGTGGACTGCGTCTGCGCGCCGCTCGCGTCGAGCCCGCGGCCGGTGATCGGCCGGCCGCTCGGCGGCACCCGGCTGCATGTGCTCGACGGCGGCCTGCGGCCGGTCCCGCCCGGCGTGGCCGGGGAGTTGTACGTCGCCGGCGCGGGTCTGGCGCGCGGCTACCTCGACCGGCCCGGCCTGACCGCCGGGCGGTTCGTGGCCGACCCCTACGGTCCGGCCGGCAGCCGGATGTACCGCACCGGCGACCTGGTGCGGTGGGGCGCGGACGGGAACCTGGAGTTCCTCGGCCGCGGCGACGACCAGGTCAAGGTGCGCGGCTTCCGGATCGAGCCCGGCGAGATCGAGGCCGCCCTCGCCGCACACCCGCAGGTCGCACGGGCCGCCGTGGTCGTACGCTCCGACCGCGGCCAGGACGCCCGCCTGGTCGCCTACGTGCAGCCCGCAGCCCGGGAGCAGTCCGCAGCCGGGGAACAGTCCGGAGCCGGGCAGCCGCTCGCAGCCGGGCAGCCGCCCCGGGCGGAGGACCTGCGGGCCCACCTGCGCGGCCAACTGCCGGACTACATGGTGCCGTCCGTGTTCGTCCTGCTGGACGCCCTGCCGCTGAACACCAGCGGCAAGCTCGACCGGCGCGCCCTGCCCGCGCCCGAGGCCGCCGCGACCGGGGCCGGCCGGGCACCGCACACGCCCCGGGAACAGGTCCTGGCGGGCCTGTTCGCCGAGGTGCTGGGCCTGCCGCGGGTCTTCGCCGACGACGACTTCTTCGACCTCGGCGGGCACTCCCTGCTCGCCACCCGGCTGGTCGCCCGGGTCCGGGTGACCCTGGGCGTCGAACTGGAGCTGCGCGCCCTGTTCCGCACCCCCACGGTGGCCGGGCTGGCCGCCGGCCTGGACGGCGCCGACCGGGCCCGTCTCGCCCTGGGGCGGGCGGAGCGGCCCGCGGTGGTCCCGCTGTCCTCCGCGCAGCGCCGGCTGTGGTTCCTGCGCCAGGTGGAGGGCGCCGACGCGGTCTACAACATGCCGCTGGCGTGGCGGCTTTCGGGCCCGCTGGACCTGGCGGCGCTGGAAGCGGCGCTCGGCGACCTCACCGAGCGGCACGAAACGCTGCGGACGCTCTTCCCGGCCGCCGACGGCGTGCCCCGCCAGCAGGTGCTGGCCGCCGCCGCGGCGCGCCCGGCGCTGCCGCTCACCCCGGCCGGCGAGCAGGACCTGCCGGGCCTGCTGGCGGCGGCCGCGGCGCGCTCGTTCGACCTCGCGGCCGAAGTGCCGCTGCGCGCCGAGGTGTTCGAGCTCGGCGCGGACGAGCACGTGCTGCTGCTGGTCATGCACCACATCGCCGGGGACGGCTGGTCGCTGGGCCCGCTGGCCGCGGACCTGGCCACCGCGTACGCGGCGCGCCGCCGCGGCGAGGCGCCGCAGTGGTCCCCGCTGCCGGTGCAGTACGCCGACTACACGCTGTGGCAGCGCGAGCTGCTCGGCGACCCCGGCGACCCCGACAGCCGGTTCGCCGAGCAGCTCGCGTACTGGCAGCGGCAGTTGGCCGACCTGCCGGAGCAGATCCGGCTGCCCGCCGACCGCCCCCGCCCCGCGGCCCCCTCCGACGCCGGCGGCCACCTGGCCGTCGAACTGGACGCCGACCTGCACGCCGGGCTCGTCCGGCTCGGCCGGGAGCACGGCGCCAGCGTGTACATGGTGCTCCAGGCCGCCCTGGCCGCCCTGCTGGACAAGCTGGGCGCGGGGAACGACATCCCGGTCGGCAGCCTGATCGCCGGCCGCACCGACCAGGCGCTGGACGACCTCGTCGGCTTCTTCGTCAACACCCTGGTGCTGCGCACCGACACCAGCGGCGACCCGGCCTTCGCCGAGCTGCTGGTCCGGGTCCGCGAGGCCGCGCTCGGCGCGTACGCGCACCAGGACCTGCCGTTCGAGCACGTCGTCGAGGCCCTCAACCCGTCCCGGTCGGCCGCCCACCAGCCGCTGTTCCAGGTGCTGCTCGCGCTCCAGAACGTGCCCCGCACCGAGTTCGCGCTGAGCGGCCTGACCGCCGACGTCCTGCTGGTGCGGACCCCGACGACCATGTTCGACCTCGGCTTCCACCTGCTGGAGCGCGGCGGCACCGGCGGCCCGGCCGAGGGCATCGTCGGACGCGTCGAGTACCGCACCGACCTGTTCGACGCCGCCACCGTGGAGGCACTGGTCGCCCGGTGGCTGCGGCTGCTGGCGGCCGTCGTCGCCGACCCGGCCCGCCCGCTGAGCCGGATCGACGTCCTGACCGCCGAGGAGCGGCACGAACTGCTCGTCGCCCGCAACGCCACCGCCCGCCCGCTGCCCGCCACCACCCTGCCCGCGCTGTTCGAGGCGCGGGTGCGGGCCACCCCCGGGGCCCCCGCGCTGCTGTGCGAGGACACCGCGCTGACCTACCGCGAGCTGAACCGCCGGGCCAACCGCCTGGCCCACGCGCTCCTCGCGCGCGGCGCGGGCCCGGAACGGATCGTCGCCCTGCGGCTGCCGCGCTCGGCCGAGCTGGTGGTCGCGATCCTCGCGGTCCTCAAGACGGGCGCCGCCTACCTGCCGGTCGACCCGGACTACCCGGCCGCCCGCATCGCGTTCATGCTGGCGGACGCCCGCCCGGCCGTGGTGCTCGACGACCTCGCGGACCTCGACCCGGCCGGGGAGCTTCCCGAGCACGACCCCGGCGTCCCCGTGGACCCCCGGCACCCGGCCTACGTCATCTACACCTCCGGCTCCACCGGCCGGCCCAAGGCCGTGGTGATGCCCGCCGCCGGCCTGCTGAACCTGCTGGCCTGGCACCACCGGGCCGTCGGCGGCGAACCCGGCACCCGCACCGCGCAGTTCACCGCGATCAGCTTCGACGTCTCGGTGCAGGAAGTGCTCTCCGCCCTGCTCTACGGCAAGACGCTGGTGGTGCCGACCGAGGAGCAGCGCCGCAGCGCCGAACTGCTCGCCCACTGGCTGGACCGGCACCGCGTCGAGGAGCTGTTCGCGCCCAACCTCGTGGTCGAGGCACTGGCCGAGGCCGCCGAGGAGTCCGGGCTCGCCCTGCCCCACCTGCGGCTGGTCGCGCAGGCCGGCGAGGCGATGCGGCGGGGACCCGCCGTGCGCCGCTTCCACGCCGCCCGGGCCGGCCGGGTGCTGCACAACCACTACGGTCCGGCCGAGACCCATGTCATCACCGCCTACCCGCTGCCGGCCGACCCCGCCGACTGCCCGCAGCCGGTGCCGATCGGCCGCCCGATCGCCAACTGCCGGACCTACGTGCTCGACACGGCGCTGCGGCCGGTGGCCCCCGGCGTGCTCGGCGAGCTGTACCTGGCCGGAACCGGCCTGGCCCGCGGCTACCTGGACCGGCCGGGGCTGAGCGCCGGGCGGTTCGTCGCCGACCCGTACGGCCCGGCCGGCACGCGGATGTACCGCACCGGCGACCTGGTGCGCTGGCGGGCCGACGGCGAGCTGGAGTTCGCCGGCCGGGCCGACCACCAGGTCAAGGTGCGCGGCTTCCGGATCGAGCCGGGCGAGATCGAGGCCGAACTGACCGCGCACCCCGGCGTCGCCCAGGTCGCGGTGCTGGCCCGCGAGGACCGGATCGTCGCGTACGTCGTGCCCTCCGACGCGGCCGCGGCGAGCGCCGGGACGC
>NZ_JBAGKC010000078.1:0-4436 GCF_037034245.1 Streptomyces sp. CA2R106 | reverse complement strand
GCCCCGGCGGTCGTGGCGCCCGAGGAGGACGGGGAGCCGCGGCCGGACGCGGTGGTGCCGTGGGTGCTGTCCGCGGCTTCCCCGGAGGCGCTGCGGGCGCAGGCGGAGCGGCTGCGGTCGTATGTTGCCGGGCGGGCTGGCCTGCGGCCGGTGGATGTGGCGTGGTCGTTGGCGACGACGCGGGGTGCGTTGGAGCACCGTGCGGTGGTGGTGGGTGCGGATCTGGGTGAACTGGTCGATGGTCTGGACGTGTTGGCGCAGTCCGGTGTGGCGGTGGGCGGGCGGACGGCGTTCCTGTTCACGGGGCAGGGTGCGCAGCGGCTTGGGATGGGCCGGGAGTTGTATGACGTGTTTCCGGTGTTCCGGGGGGCGTTGGACGAGGTGTGTGCGGAGTTGGACGCGGTGATGGCGCGTCCGGTGCGTGCGGTGATGTGGGGTGAGGATGCGGAGGTGTTGGCGCGTACGGAGTTCACGCAACCGGCGCTGTTCGCCGTCGAGGTGGCGTTGTTCCGGTTGTTGGCGTCGTGGGGGATTCGGCCGGATGCGGTGGCGGGGCATTCGATCGGTGAGATCGCGGCGGCGCACGTGACAGGTGTGTTGTCGTTGCGGGACGCGTGTGTGCTGGTGGCGGCGCGGGGCCGGTTGATGCAGCAACTCCCGGTGGGCGGGGCGATGGTGGCGGTCGAGGCGACCGAGGCGGAGGTGCGTGAGCTGCTGGCCGGTGTGGTGGCGGACACCGTGGGTGTGGCGGCGGTCAACGGGCCGCAGTCCGTGGTGATCTCGGGTGCGGAGGCCGACGTCGAGCAGGTGGCGGAGCAACTGGCTGAGCAAGGCCGGCGGGTCAAGCGGCTCGCGGTCAGCCACGCGTTCCACTCGCCGTTGATGGAGCCGATGGTGGCGGAGTTCCGTACGGTCGTGGCGGGCCTGGACTTCCACGAACCCTCCGTGCCGTTCGTGTCCACGGTGACGGGTGCTGTGGTCGGCGCGGAGATCGCCGTACCGGAGTACTGGGTGCGGCACGTGCGGGAGGCGGTGCGGTTCGCGGACGGGCTGCGGGCGCTGCACGCGCTGGGGGTGCGGCGGTTTGTGGAGGTCGGGCCGGACGCGGTGCTGGCCGGGCTGGTGGAGCCGGCGCTCGAGCCGGTGCTTGAGACGGACGTGGCCGCGGTGGCCGTACTGCGGCGGGACCGGGCGGAGGAGCGGGAGGTCATGGCCGCGGTGGGCCGGCTGCACATGGCTGGGGTGCCCCTCGAGTGGGCGGCGGTGCTGCCCGGTGGGCGGCGGGTGGAGCTGCCGACGTACGCGTTCCAGCACGAGCGGTACTGGTTGGAGGCCCCGGCCGGTGCGGGCGATGTCGCCGCGGCCGGGCTGCGGAGCGCCGGGCATCCGCTGCTCGGTGCGGCGGTCGAGCTGGCCGGCGCCGACCGTACGGTGTTCGCGGGCCGGTTGTCCCTCGCGTCGCACGGGTGGCTGGCGGACCACGCCGTGGGCGACGTGGTGCTGGTGCCGGGTGCGGCGCTGGTGGAGCTGGCGCTGCGGGCGGGGGACGAGGTCGGGTGCGGCCGTTTGGAGGAGTTGACGCTCCAGGCGCCGCTGGTGCTGCCGGCGAGCGGAGCGGTGCAGATCCAGGTCGCGGTGGGCGAGGCGGACGACGCCGGGCGCCGTACCGTCGAGGTCCACTCCCGCCCCCATGACCCGAGCGGCGCGGGGACCGCCGAGTGGACCGCGCACGCCGACGGCGTCCTCGCGGCGGTCGACACCGCCCCCGACAAGCAGGACGGACCCTGGCCGCCCGCCGGGGCCGCCCCCGTCGACGTGTCCGGCGTCTATGACGCGCTCGCCGGCGAGGGCCTGAACTACGGCCCCTCGTTCCGCGGCCTGCGGGCGGCCTGGCGGCAGGGCGACGAGGTCCTTGCCGAGGTCGCTCTCCCCAATGAACTGGCCGACTCGGCCGACTCGTTCGGGCTGCACCCGGCCCTGCTGGACGCCGCTCTCCACACGAGCGGCCTGCTGCCGCTCGCCGACGGTTCGGGCACGCGGCTGCCGTTCGCGTGGGCGGATGTGGCGCTGCACGCGGTGGGTGCGGTGGCGGTGCGGGTGCGGGTTGCGCCGGATGGGCGTGGGGGTGTGGCGGTGGAGTTGTTCGACGAGGTGGGGTTGCCGGTGGCGTCGGTGGGTTCGTTGGCGTTGCGTGAGGTGAGTCGGGAGCAGTTGGCGGCGGCGTCGGTGGGGGGTGAGGACGCGCTGTTCGGGGTGGAGTGGGTGCCGGTGGTGGGTGGGGGTGAGGCGGGTCCGGTCGCGGTGGTGGGTGCCGAGGGGGCGTACGCCGATGTGGACGCGTTGCTGGCGTCGGGCGATGACGTACCCGGGACGGTGGTGTGGGAGTGCGGTCCGGTCGATGACGGCGCCGTTCCGGAGGCCGTACGGTCGCGGCTGGCCGAGGTGCTGGGTGTGGTGCGGCGGTGGGTGGGTGAGGAGCGGCTCGCCGGGTCGCGGTTGGTGGTGGTGACTCGGGGCGCGGTGGCCGTGTCCGCCGGTGAGTTGGTGGAGGTGGGGTCTGCGCCGGTGTGGGGTCTGGTGCGGGTGGCGCAGGCGGAGTACCCGGGGCGGTTCGTGCTGGCGGATCTGCCGGTGGGCGCCGACGTTGAGACGGTGGTGCCCGGGCTGGCCTCGGCAGAGGGGCAGTTGGCGGTCCGGGATGGCGTGGTGCGGGTGCCGCGTCTGACACGGGCGGAGGTTCCGGCGTCGGAGGGCCCGGCATTCGGGGACGGCCCGGTGTTGGTGACCGGGGCGTCGGGCGCGTTGGGCTCCGTAGTTGCCCGGCACCTCGTGGTGGCGCACGGCGTACGGGAGTTGGTGTTGCTGAGCCGTCGCGGCCTGGAAGCGGCTGGCATGCCGGAGTTGAGCCGTGAGTTGACCGAGCAGGGTGCTGCGGTGGAGGTGGTGGCGTGTGATGCGGCCGACCGGGATGCGCTGGCCGACGTACTCCACGGCCGCCGTCTCACGGGTGTGGTGCACGTGGCGGGTGTACTGGACGACGGTGTACTGGACTCACTCGACGACGGGCGCTTCGACACGGTCCTGCGCCCGAAGGTGGACGCGGCCTGGAACTTGCATGAGCTGACCCGGGGCATGGAGCTGTCGGCGTTCGTGCTGTTCTCGTCGGCCGCTGGTGTGTTCGGCAATGCGGGCCAGGCGAACTACGCGTCGGCGAACGTCTTCCTGGACGCCCTCGCCCAGACCCGGCGTGCCGAGGGCCTACCGGGGCTGTCCCTCGCCTGGGGCCTGTGGGCCGGGGCGGAGAGTGCGATGACTGCCGGGCTGGGTGTGGCGGACCAGAAACGTATCGCGCGGCTCGGTGCGGAGGCGCTGAGTGAGGCGGAGGGGTTGGCGCTGCTGGACCGGGCGCTAGGTGCGGGCGGCGGCGCGGGGACGGACGGCCTGCTCGTCCCCGTACGCCTCAACCTCCCCGCCCTGCGGACGCTCGCGGACTCCGGCCGGCTGCCCGCGCTGCTCGGCGGGCTCGTCCGTACCCGGCCCCGTCGGGCGGTGGGCGCTGCGGCGGCGGGCGGCGGTGTTCCGCTGCGGGAGCGCCTGGCCGGCATGAACGAGGCCGAGGCGGAACAGCACGTGGTGCGGCTGATCCGGAGCGAGGTCGCCGCGGTCCTCGGTCACGCGTCGCCGGACGTGGTCGGCCCGAAGCGGTCGTTCACCGAGCTGGGCTTCGACTCGCTGACCGCGGTGGAGCTGCGCAACCGCCTCACCGCGGTGACCGGCCTGCGGCTGCCCGCCACGCTCATCTTCGACTACCCCAACTCCACGCTGCTCGCGCGGCAGATCCGGCTGGAGCTCACCCCGGAAGCGGCGGCCGAGGCGCCGGCGGACGCCGAGGAGCGGGCCTTCCGGGAGGCCGTCGCGGCGATTCCGATGGCGCGGTTCCGTGAGGCCGGCCTGCTGGACCTGGTCCGCCAACTGGCCGACCCGGTGGCGGAAGAGGCGACCGTCCCGGGAGGGGACGACGAGGCCGAGTCCATCGACGAGATGGACCTCGACAACCTGGTGCGCATGGCGCTCGACGGCAAAGACTCCTGACCCACCTCGCAATCCGGAGCAGAAACATGGCAACGCCCAACGAAAAGGTCGTCGCGGCACTGCGCGCCTCCCTCAAGGAGACCGAGCTGCTGCGCCGGCAGAACAACGCGCTGCGCGCCGCCTCCAGCGAGCCGATCGCGATCGTGGGGATGGCGTGCCGTTTCCCCGGGGGTGTCGGGTCACCGGAGGACCTGTGGGAGGTGGTGCGTTCGGGCGCCGACGTCATCTCGGAGTTCCCGGCGGACCGGGGCTGGGATGTGGAGGCCCTGTACGACCCGGACCCGGACCGCCCCGGCAAGACCTACGGCCGCCGCGGTGGGTTCCTGGATGCGGTGGCGGAGTTT
>NZ_JBAGKC010000077.1:0-4576 GCF_037034245.1 Streptomyces sp. CA2R106 | reverse complement strand
GACACCCACGCCCTCGCCCCACGCGGTGCCGTCGGCGCCCTCCGCGTAGGACTTGCAGCGCCCGTTGACGGCGACGGCACGCTGCCGCGAGAAGTCGATGAAGGTGTTGGGGGTGGACATCACCTTCACGCCGCCGGCCAGGGCGAGCGTGCTCTCGCCCGAACGCAGCGACTGCGCGGCCAGGTGCAGCGCCACCAGAGACGACGAGCACGCCGTGTCGATCGTCACCGCCGGACCCTCGAAGCCCAGCGAGTACGCCACCCGGCCCGAGGCGACCGAGGCGGTCGCGCCGACGCCGACGTATCCCTCCACCTCCTCCGGCATCGAGTGGGAGGGCAGGTAGTCGTGGTAGAAGAGCCCGGTGAAGACGCCGGTGGCGCTGCCCCGCAGCCTGATCGGGTCGATGCCCGCGTCCTCCAGCGCCTCCCACGAGGTCTCCAGCAGCAGCCGCTGCTGCGGGTCCATCGCCAGGGCCTCGCGGGGGCTGATGCCGAAGAAGGCCGCGTCGAACTCCGCGGCGTCGTAGAGGAAGCCGCCCTCACCGGAGAGCGTCTTGCCCGCGGCGTCCGGGTCGGGGTCCACCAGGTCCGTCGGCCAACCGCGGTTGTCGGGGAAGGGCCCGATACCGTCGCCGCGCGACTCCACCAGCCGCCACAGGTCGCCGGGCGAGGACACCCCGCCCGGGAACCGGCACGCCATCCCGACGATCGCCACCGGCTCGGGCCGGCGTTCCTCCACCTCCCGCAGGCGCTCCCTGACCTGGGCGAGGTCGGTGGTGACCCGCTTGAGGTAGTCGCGAAGCTTCTCTTCGTTCGCCATCCGATGGACGCCTTCCTTGCTACGCACGGTGGTACGGCGACGTACTCAGAGCCCGAGCTGGTTGTCGATGAAGTCGAACATGTCGTCGTCGCTGGCCGACTGGATGCGATCGGCGACCGAGGAGCCGCCGTGGTCGCCGTCGGCCGCGGTGGTGTCCAGCGCGCCGAGCAGGTCCCTGAGCCGGGCCGTGACACGGGTCCGTACGGACTCGTCGGCCATCAGCCCGGCGAGGGACGCCTCGACCGCGTCGAGTCCCGCGTGGGCGGCGAGCGCGTCGGGTTCCTCCGGCGGGGCGCCAAGCATCTCCTCCGCGAGGAGCCCGCCGAGCGCGGCCGGGCTGGGGTGGTCGAAGACCGCGGTGGGCGGCAGGCGCAGTCCGGTGGCCTCGTTCAGCCGGTTGCGGAGTTCGACGGCGGTGAGCGAGTCGAAGCCGACGTCGCGGAAAGAGCGCTCCGGGTCCAGCCGGCCGGGCCCGGACATGCCCAGGACCCGGGCGGCCTGCGCCAGGACGAGGTCGCGCAGGGTCTCGACGGCCTCGCCGCGGCCCATCGCGGCCAGCCGCTCGGCGAACTCCTGCCGCGCCGCGGCCTGGCCGGAGACGCTGCGCCGGCCGCCGGGGGCGTGTGGGGCGGTCCCGGTGGCGCGCGGGCCGCGCACCAGTCCGGACAGCAGGGCGGGGACCTCGCCGGAGCGGTGCAGCGCGGCGAGGTCCAACTCGGCGGCCACCAGCAGCGGTTCGGACCGGTCGAGGGCGGCGTCCAGTACCGCGAGGCCGCGCGCGTCGGTGAGCGGCAGGAGCCCCTGCCGGGCCAGCCGCCGGTGCTCGGCGTCGGTGAGGCGGCCTGCCATGCCGTTCTCCCACGGGCCCCAGGCCAGCGACACCGCGGGCAGGCCCTGCTGCCGGCGGTGGGCGGCCAGCGCGTCCAGGAAGGTGTTCCCGGCGGCGTAGTTGGCCTGCCCGGCGTTGCCGACCACTCCCGCGATGGAGGAGAACAGCACGAACGTGTCCAGCTCCAGCCCCATCTCCTGGGTCAGCTCGTGCAGGTTCCAGGCCGCGTCGACCTTCGGCCGCAGCACCGCCGCCAGCCGCTCGGGGGTGAGGGTCGCCAGCAGCGCGTCGTCCAGCACGCCGGCCGCGTGCACGACCCCCGTCAGCGGCACGCCCTTGAGCACGTCCGCGAGTTGGTAGCGGTCGCCCGCGTCGCAGGCGGCGACGGTGACCTGGACGCCGCAGCGGTCGAGGTCGGCGAGGAGCTGCGGCAGCCCGGGGGCCTCGCCACCGCTGCGGGAAACCAGCACCAGGTGCTCGGCCCGCCCGGTCCGCGCGAGGTGGCGGGCCACCAGGCCGCCCAGCACACCGGAGGCACCGGTGATCAGGAGGGTGCCCGCACGGCTCCCGGCGCCGGCGGCCGGCGCTTCAGCGGCGCCGGACGCCGCGCGGGTGAGCCTTGGCACCCGGACCTGTCCGCCCCGCACCGCCCACTGCGGCTCGTCCAGCTCCACTCCGGCGCGCAGCCAGCCGGCCAGTTCGGCGTCGGGGACGGCCGTGTCGTCCACGTCCATCAGCAGAATCCGGCCGGGGTTCTCCGCCTGCGCCACCCGCACCAGGCCCCACACAGGGGCCGCCGCCACGTCCACCGGCGCCTCGGGCCCGGCGTCCACCGCGCGTTCGGTCAGCACCAGCAGCCTCGCGCCGGACAGCGCGTCCACCAACGGCCAGTCGCGCACCAGTTCCAGGACGTCGGCCGCGGTGCGGTGGGCGACCGCCGCCACGTCCCCGGCGGCCGGGTCCGGTACGGCGCGCACCACGACGGTCCGCGGGCGCTCGGCCCCTGCCTCGACCGCCGCCACCAGAGCGGCCAGGTCCGGATACGCCGCCGCGCCCGGGACCTCCTCGCCGAGCACCGCCCACGGCCCCTCCCCGGCGCCGGAACCCGACGTGCCCGCGGCGGGCGTCCACTCCACCGCGTACAGGCCCTCGGGGAGTACGGCGGCGGCGGTCGCGTCGAACGGCCGCAGAACGAGCGCGCCCACCGAGGCGACCGGTGTCCCGCCGGCGTCCTCCAACGTCAAGGCGACGGTGTCCTCACGCGGGACGACACGGACACGGGCCGCCCTGGCACCCGTCGCGTACAGCTCGACGTCCCGCCAGGCGAACGGCACCTCCAGCCCGCCGGTACGGTCCCCCGCGCCGACGATCACGTGCAGCGCCGCGTCGAGCAGCGCCGGGTGCAGGCCGAACCCGGCCACGCCCACGTCCTCCGGCAACGCGATCTCGGCGTAGAGTTCCGCGCCCCTGCGCCAGGCGCCGCGCAGCCCCTGGAACACCGGCCCGTAACCGAGGCCGTGCTCGGCCAACTGCGGGTAGACGCCATCCAGTTCGACGGGCTCCGCGTCGGAGGGCGGCCACGGGGCCGCTTCCGCCGCTGCGGGGACCTCGCCGGGCGGGGCGAGCACGCCGCTCGCGTGCGCGGTCCACTCGCTGTCCGGCGGCGCGGCCTCGTCCTGCGCGTGGACCGTGACCGTACGACGGCCGGTGTCGTCCGGCTCCGCCACCGTCACCTGGACCCGTACCCCGCTGTGCGCGGGCAGCACGAGCGGGGCCTCGCTCAGCAACTCCTCGACCCGGGAGCACCCCACCTCGTCACCGGCCCGCACCACCATCTCCACCAGCGCCGCACCCGGCACGACGGTCTGGCCGGCCACCGTGTGGTCCGCCAGCCACGGGTGCGACGACAGCGCCAACCGCCCGGTCAGCACCACACCACCACTCGCCGGCAACGCCACCGCCGCGCCGAGCAGGGGGTGGTGCACGGCGGACTGGCCGAGCCCGGCCGGGTCGGTGCCGGTGTCGGCGGTCGGGTTGAGCCAGTAGCGGCGGCGCTGGAAGGCATACGTCGGCAGGTCCACCCGACGCGCGCCGGTGCCCGCGTAGACCTTCTCCCAGGCCACCGGGATGCCCCGGACGAACACCTTCGCCAACGCCGTCAGCAACGCCCGCGGCTCATCCCGGCCGCGCCGCAGAACTGGCGTCCACGACTCAACGGCGGCCTCCGCAGGCTCCGTTCGCGTCGCGGGCCCCAACGCGGACAGCACACCATCCGGGCCGATCTCGACGAACGTCCCTACGCCGGCGGCGCGCATCGCCTCGACCGCGTCAGCGAACCGCACCGCGTCACGCACGTGCCGCACCCAGTACGAAGCGTCGGTGACCTCCTCCGACACCACACCACCGGTCAACCCCGACACCATCACCAGGCGCGGACGCCGGCTCTCCACGCTCGCGACGACCTCGCCGAACTCCGCCAACATCGGCTCCATCAACGGCGAATGAAACGCATGCGACACCCGCAACCGCCGCGTCCGAGCACCCCTTCCAGCCAACACCCCCGCCACCGCCAGTACTTCGTCCTCCACCCCCGACACCACCACCGCACGCGGACCATTCACCGCCGCAACCCCCACACCCGCAAAGCCCGCCAGGGCCTCCCGCACCTCGGCCTCCGACGCCTCCACCGCCACCATCGCCCCACCCGACGGCAACCCCTGCATCAACCGACCCCGCGCCGCCACCACCCGACACGCATCCCCCAACGACCACACCCCCGCCACATGAGCCGCCGCCAACTCCCCAATGGAGTGCCCGCCGACGACCTGCGGGGCTATGCCCCACGACTCCAGCAGACGGAACAACGCCACCTCGACCGCGAACAACCCGCACTGCGCCCACACCGTCTCGTTCACATCACCCCCGCCG
>NZ_JBAGKC010000076.1:0-4830 GCF_037034245.1 Streptomyces sp. CA2R106 | reverse complement strand
GACTCAACTAGCGCTCCTGGTTCTGGGGGCCGCCGAATCGGCTGTCGGTGGCCTGTCCGTTCGTGTCAGCTCCAGCAGTGCGCCCTTGCTGGACGCCACGTCGCAGATTACTCAACCTGCCGCGTACGTCCTCCGGTGCGCGGGAGACCTGTGGGCCGCCCTGCGGGGTCTGTGCCGCGGCACCCGGGACCAGGTTGGCCTTGGGTACCCGCCGGGGCAGACCGGAAGGGGTGACTCCGCCTGCCTTCGGCTCGCGGACCGACTCGGCCCGCTGCCAGTGCTCGTCGTTCGTCGACCGCCAGCCGTCACCGTCCGGCTGGGGTTGCTCCTGGGGGTCGGTGGACTCGTCGTCGGGCTGCTCCTGCCGGATCGGCCCACCGGGCTGCCGGTCGGGCCGCGGGTCGTCGGACGGGGCGGGGTGCCGGCGTTCGCGGCGCGGGAGGCCGGCGTCCGTCAGCGAAGGCGAGACTACGCTCTCGGAGGGGCCCTCGGGGAGCGGCGGAACGGATTCCGTTACCTGGGGTGCGTCCTGCGGCCATCCCTCCTGAGCAGGGCTGTAACCCGCGTCGGGCGCGAAGTGGCCGCCCGGTCCGGCTTCCTGGTACGGCTCGGCGTACTGCGACGGCCCGCCGTAGGGCGCGGCCGGGTCGTAGGTCTGGCCGGAAACCGTCCCGTACGGCTGCTCGAAGTAGCCGCTCTGTTCGGCGTACCCCTGCTGCCCGTCGGCGTACCCCTGCTGCTCGTAGCCGGGCTGGAAGCCCTGCTCATACGGCTGCTGCCCGTAGGAAGGGGCGGCGTCGGGGCCGTAGCCCTGGGCGTACTGGGCGGTGGGGTCCTGGGCGTAGGGCTGGGCGAAGTCGGCCGATTCCGTTCGCTGCGGCGGGAGTTGGCCCAGGTGGGGGTCCTGGGTGCCGGCGGCGCCGGCTTCCAGCCGGGCGCGGCGCTCCTCGCGCAGTTCCTCGCGTTGCAGCGAGCGGCCGACCGGGTCGAGCGGGTGGGGGCCGGTCTCACCCGCTCGGTCGTAGCGGGAGTCGTCGAAGCCGAGTTCGGCGGCGGTGCGCTCGCCGGTGACCTGCGGGTGGGCGTCGCCGGTGCGGTCGGCCAGGTGCTCGGGGACGATCCGGGAGACGGTGAAGTCGGTGTCGTCGGCGACCGGGTCGCCCCCGCCGCCGCGGGTGATCGCCTCCGGCAGCATCACCAGCGAGGTGGTGCCGGCCTGCTCGCCGGAGGGGCGCAGCTGGACCCGGATGCCGTGCCGCAGCGACAGCCGGCCGACCACGAACAGGCCCATCCGCTTGGCGATCTCCACGTCGACGGTGGGCGGGTCGGCGAGCTTGTGGTTGATGTCGGCGAAGTCCTCGGCGGTCAGGCCGATGCCCTTGTCGTGGATCTCGATCATCAGGCGGGTGTCGGGCAGCCGGGTGGCGGTGACCCGCACCTTGGTCTGCGGGGAGGAGAAGGTGGTGGCGTTCTCCAGCAGTTCGGCGAGCAGGTGTACCAGGTCGCTGACCGCGCTGCCGTGGATGTCGGTCTCGGGTATGCCGACCAGTTCGATCCGGTCGTACGCCTCCACCTCGGAGGCGGCCGCGCGCAGCACGTCGACCAGCGGTACCGGCTGGTTCCACTGGCGGTCGGGCTCCTGGCCGGCGAGGACCAGCAGGTTCTCGCCGTTGCGCCGCATACGGGTGGCCAGGTGGTCCATCCGGAAGAGGTTCGCCAGCTGGTCGGGGTCGGCCTCGTTGTTCTCCAGCTCGGTGATCAGGGTCAGCTGGCGCTGGATGAGGCCCTGGTTGCGCTGCGAGAGGTTGGTGAAGATCGCGTTGACGTTGCCGCGCAGCAGCGCCTGTTCGGCGGCGAGCCGGACCGCCTCGCGGTGCACCTGGTCGAAGGCCCGGGCCACCTCGCCGATCTCGTCGCGGGTGGTGATCGGGATCGGCGCGACCTGGGTGTCCACCCGGCCGGGGTCGGTGCGGGAGAGCTGGTCGACCAGGGCCGGCAGCCGGGTCTCGGCGATGTCGAACGCGGCGGTCCGCAGCCGCCGCATGCTGCGGGACATCGCGCGGGCCATCAGGGCGGCGACGATGAACGCGATGATCAGCGCGACCAGCACGAGCGCGGAGTTGATGAAGACGTCGCGCTTGGCGTGGGCGGCCACCCGCGCGGAGTCGGCGGCCGCCTGGTCGGCGAGCTGGGTCTCGACCGAGCGGTAGGCGTCGAACGACAGTGTGGCGGCGGACAGGTAGGACGCGGGGGTGACGCCCTCGGCGTTGAGCCGGGTGACGGTGTAGGCCGGGTCGGTCAGGTCGGTGACCATCCGGGTCAGGTCCGGCGGCACGATGTACGCGGTGTGGTTCGCCTTCGCCTTGCTCAGCGCGGCGGTGACCTGGGCCTGGCCCTTCTTCACCGCGGCGTCCTGCGCGGCCTTCAGCCGGGCCTGGTCGGCGGTGCTGCCGCCGCCGTCGTACTCCTCCAGCGCGATGCCCTCCAGGTACTGGTAGGAGCCGAGCGCGGTCTTCTGGAGGGCGAGCTCCTGGGAGGTGGGGTGCTTCTCGACCAGGATGTGGGTGCCGATGGCGCGGGTCAGCGACTCGGCGGCCTTGGCGAGCGAGACGGCGTACAGGGTCCGGCCGTAGGAGGCGCTGTTGCCGGTGCCGAAGCCGAGTTCGTTGGACAGCTCGCTCAGCGGGTGCTGGATCTTGACGTACCACTCCTCGGTCTGCACGCCGGAGAGCTGGCCGGTGAAGGCGGACTTGCGCAGGGAGGACAGCTGCGGCTCGACGCTGCGGAAGCTGGCCATGCGGCGCCGGAGGTCGGCGCCGTCGGGTATGCCGACCGCGGCCTTGTCGAAGGCGCGGGCGGCGGCGTCGGTGGCGGCGTACGCGGCGGACACGCTCGACGCGGTGCGGTGGCCCTCCAGCAGCGGGACCACGGTGGTGTCGCGCTCGTTCTCCAGCGCGTTGCTGTAGGTGGCGGCGGCGCGGACCAGTTTCGCGGTGCGCACCGCGTCGTCGGCCTGCTGCCAGGTGGTGACGGAGCTGTTGACGCGGAAGCCGCCCAGGACGAGGGCGACGAGCACCGGTATCAGGAGGATCGCGTTCAGCCGGGTGGCCATCCGCCAGTTGCGCATGCCGAAGCGGCGCCCCGGCCCCGGCAGGTCCTCGGCCACCGGCTCCGGGGTGCCCCCGGTGCGCTGCGGCGGAGTGAAGTTCCCCCGCGGGCCCCGGTCGGCACCCGCCTCGACTCGCCTCGTATTCCTCACTGGACCAACAACCTCTCGGCGACGACGCGACAACGACGGCCGTTCCCTGCGCTTCCTGCGCTTCCCGCACTCAGGTCTGCGCATTCCAGCACGCCATGCAGGTGCACGCCAAACGTCCGGAAACGTCCGGCGTCCGGCGGATCACGCCAGAAGGCTAGAGATAAAAAGGGCATAAGTCCAAAGGCCGAGCAAACCATATGACAGACGTACACGCGGCGGCACTGATCGAGCGCGAGCCGTGTTCGCCACCTGAAGGAAACTCTCTCGAAATGTTATGGAAGGCCGAGGGCCCGCTATGTCGTGTGACATAACGGGCCCTCGGCCTTGCGTCGGCGGTGTCCGCCCGCAGCTGCGCGCTACTTCAGGCGGGCCAGCAGCGCGTGCTCGACCAGCGTGATCAGCGCGCTCTTCGCGTCGCCGCGGTGCCGGGCGTCGGTGGTGATGATCGGCGCCTCGGGGCCGATCTGGAGCGCCTCGCGCACCTCCTCCGGCCGGTACGGCTGGTGGCCGTCGAAGCCGTTGAGCGCGATCACGAACGGCAGTCCGCTGTTCTCGAAGTAGTCGACCGCCGGGAAGCAGTCCGCCAGCCGCCGGGTGTCGACCAGCACCACGGCGCCGATCGCGCCGCGCACCAGGTCGTCCCACATGAACCAGAACCGGTCCTGGCCGGGGGTGCCGAACAGGTAGAGGATCAGGTCGTCGTCGAGCGTGATGCGGCCGAAGTCCATCGCCACCGTGGTGGTGGTCTTGTCCTGGACGTGGCTCAGGTCGTCGATACCGGCCGACGCCGAGGTCATCACGGCCTCGGTGCGCAGCGGGTTGATCTCCGACACCGCACCGACGAACGTGGTCTTGCCCACGCCGAAGCCACCCGCCACCACGATCTTCGCGGAGGTGGTCGACCGCACCGGCGGCGCAGCGTACGCCGCCTGCTGCGGTTGCGGCCTAGAGCTTCCGAAGTCCACTGAGCACCCTCTCAAGCAATGTCACGTCTGGCTGGCCGCCCGCGTCGCCGCTGCCGGGCTGGTGGATGGCCACCATGCCGGCCTCGGCGAGGTCGGCCACGAGAATCCGGGCCACCCCGAGCGGTATCGCGAGCAGCGCCGAGATCTCGGCCACCGACTTGATCTCACGCGTCAGATGGCAGATCCGCTGGTGCTCGGGAAGGAGTCCCGCGTACTGCGCCGGGTCGGCGGTGGTGCTGACCAGGGCCTCGAGCGCGAGCTGGTAGCGCGGCCGGGTGCGGCCACCGGTCATGGCGTACGGCCGCACCAGCGGCTGGTCGCCTTCCACCCCGTACGGCGCATGGTGGGACGCGCCGTACGGGCCCGGCGAGGCGGGTGGCGGGGTCATGAGGGTCCTCCGTGTCCGGGCAGTGCTCTTGCTGGTGCGGAAGTACGGGAACGATCTGTCGTGCGGGTGAACAGCGGGCGGGCGGTGCTCAGTTGAGCAGGCTGCCCTGGAGCTCGGCGCGGAGGTCCGGGGTGAGGACGGCGCCCGCCCGGTCGACGAGCAGGGCCATCTCGTAGCCCACCAGGCCGATGTCGCACTCCGGATGCGCCAGCACCGCC
>NZ_JBAGKC010000075.1:0-4887 GCF_037034245.1 Streptomyces sp. CA2R106 | reverse complement strand
AGACACACCACTGACCACACCAGGCCCCTCGGCCCCCTCCGCCACCGCACCCAACCCCGCACACAACTCCGCCCCATCCACCCCGAGCACCACCGCACGATGCTCCAACACCGCACGCGACGACACCAACGACCACCCCACATCCACCGCGTCAACCGCCGCACACCCCTCCCCCACGAACTCCAACAACCGCCCCGCCTGACCCGCCAACCCCTCAACCGACCGACCCGACACCACCCACGGCACCACCGGCAACCCCACACCGGACCCGCCCACGAGCCCAGGCGCACCCTGAACCTCGACACCCTCCACGGCCGGCTCAGGCACCTCGGGCGCCTCGATGATCACATGCGCGTTCGTACCGGAGAACCCGAAGGACGACACCCCCGCACGACGCGGCCGCCCACCCGTCTCCGGCCACGGCACGGATTCGGTGGCGAGGCGCACCGCGCCCGCGTCCCAATCCACATGCGAGGACGGGGTGTCGGCGTGCAGGGTCCGCGGGACCAGCCCGTGCTGGAGCGCCAGCACCGTCTTGATGACACCGGCCACGCCCGCGGCGGCCTGTGCGTGCCCGATGTTCGACTTCACCGAACCGAGCCAGAGCGGACGGTCGGCGGGACGGTCGCGGCCGTAGGTCGCCAGCAGCGCCTGCGCCTCGATCGGGTCACCCAGCGCCGTACCGGTACCGTGCCCCTCCACCACGTCCACATCGGCCGGCGTCAGGCGCGCGTCGGCCAACGCCGCCCGGATGACGCGCTGTTGGGCCGGGCCGTTCGGCGCCGTCAGACCGTTCGACGCGCCATCCTGATTGACCGCACTCCCCCGCACCACCGCAAGAACCCGGTGTCCGTTGCGCCGTGCGTCCGACAACCGCTCCACCACCAGGACACCCACGCCCTCGCCCCAGCCGGTGCCGTCCGCCTGGTCCGAGTACGCCTTGCAGCGCCCGTCCGCAGCCAGCCCGCGCTGCCGCGAGAAGTCGATGAAGGTGACCGGGGTGGACATCACGTTGACGCCGCTGACCAGGGCGAGGGAGCTCTCGCCCGAGCGCAGCGAGTGGGCTGCCAAGTGCAGTGCCACCAGCGACGACGAGCACGCCGTGTCGATCGTCACCGCCGGACCCTCCAGGCCCAGCGAGTAGGCCACCCGGCCCGAGGCGACCGATCCGGTGGCGCCGAGGCCGACGTATCCCTCGGCCTCCTCCGGCAGTCCGGTAGCGGAGAGGTAGTCGTGGTGGAACATGCCGGTGAACACGCCCGTCGCGCTGGCGTGCAGCCCGGCCGGGTCGATGCCCGCGTCCTCCAGCGCCTCCCACGACGTCTCCAGCAGCAGCCGCTGCTGCGGGTCCATCACCAGGGCCTCGCGGGGGCTGACGCCGAAGAACTCCGCGTCGAACGTGGCCGCGTCGTAGAGGAACCCGCCCTCGCCGGAGACGGTCTTGCCCACGGCGTCCGGGTCGGGGTCCACCAGGTCCGTCGACCAGCCGCGGTCCGCGGGGAAGGGGCCCACCCCGTCCTCGCCCGCGGCCAGCATCCGCCAGAAGTCGGCCGGGGACGCGGCGCCGCCGGGGAAGCGGCACGCCATCCCGACGATCGCCACCGGGTCGTCGTCCACCGCGCCGCCGCCCGCCGTGGCCGCGCCCGCGGCACCCGGGCGGGCGGTGTCCGCCGCGTCCAGCCGGCCGACGAGTTCGGTCAGGGCGTAGCCGGCCAGCGCGGCGGGGGTCGGGTAGTCGAACACGGCGGTGGCCGGCAGCCGCAGGCCGGTGGCCTTGCCGAGCCGGTTGCGCAGTTCCACGGCGGTCAGCGAGTCGAAGCCGACGTCGCGGAACGGGCGGTCGGCGTCGAGGCTGCCGGGGCCGGACATGCCCAGGACCAGGGCGGCCTGGGTGACGACGAGGTCCTGGAGGACGTCGTGCCCCTCGGCCCGGCTCAGCCCGGCCAGGCGCGCGGCGAGGGCGTTGCGGTCCTCGGCGGCGGGCTGGCCGGCCGTCCGGCGGGCGGCCTGCGCGGTCGTACGGCCCCGGACGAGGCCGGAGAACAGCGGCGGGACCTCTCCGGAGTGGCGCAGCACTCCGGGGTCGAGTGCGGCGGCCACCAGCAGCGGTTCGGCCCGGTCGGCGGCGGCGTCCAGCACCGCGAGCCCCCGGGTGCCGGACAGCGGCTTCAGTCCCTGGCGGGCCATGCGCTGGAGATCGGCCTCGGAGAGGTCGCCGACCATGCCGTTCTCCCAGGGGCCCCAGGCCAGCGACACCGCGGGCAGGCCCTGCCGGTGCCGGTAGGCGGCCAGCGCGTCCAGGAAGGTGTTCCCGGCGGCGTAGTTGGCCTGACCTGCATTGCCGACCACACCCGCGATCGAGGAGAACAGCACGAAGGTGTCGAGGTCCAGGTCGCGGGTCAGCTCGTGCAGGTTCCAGGCCGCGTCGACCTTCGGCCGCAGCACCGCCGCCAGCCGCTCGGGGGTGAGGGTCGCCAGCAGGCCGTCGTCCAGCACGCCGGCCGCGTGCACGACACCCGTCAGCGGCGCGCCCTTGAGCACGTCCGCGAGCTGTGCCCGGTCGGCGGTGTCGCACGCGACGGCGGTGGCCTGGACGCCGTACTCCTCGATGGCGGCGAGGAGTTGCGGCATCCCGGCCGCCTCGCCGCCGCGGCGGGAGACGAGCAGCAGGTGCTCGGCCTGTCCGGTCCGCGCGAGGTGGCGGGCCACCAGGCCGCCCAGCACACCGGAGGCACCGGTGACGAGGACGGTGCCGCGGCGGCCTGCCCGCTCGGCGGGCGGGGTCGTGGACCGTACCCGGGTGAGCCGCGGCACGCGCAGTTGCCCGTCCCGGACGGCGAACTGCGGCTCGCCCGACTCCACGCCGGCGGCCAGCCGGTCCGCCGCGCCGCCTGACACGTCGTCCATGTCGGCGAGCAGTATCCGGCCGGGGTGCTCCGTCTGCGCGACCCGCACCAGGCCCCACACCGTGGCGGCGGCGAGGTCCACAGGGGCCTCCGGTCCCGCGTCCACCGCGCGTTCGGTCAGGACGAGGAGCCGCGTCTCGTCCGGCAGGTCCGCGGCCGGCCAGCCGCGCAGGAGTTCCAGGACGTCGGCCGCGGTGCGGTGGGCGACCGCCGCCACGTCCCCGGCGGCCGGGTCCGGTACGGCGCGCACCACGACGGTCCGCGGGCCCTCGGCCCCTGCCTCGACCGCCGCCACCAGAGCGGCCAGGTCCGGGTACGCCGCCGCGCCCGGGAGTTCGAGGGCGGCGGCGTGCGCCGTTTCGCCGAGTACGGCCCAAATGCCCGCGGGCTGCCGCTGCCCGTCCGGCGCCGGAGCCGCGGCAGGCACCCACTCGACCCCGAACAGGGCGTCGTCCGCCGTGTGCGCACCGGCCGCGAGTTCGGCGGGCGAGGCGGTGCGCACCGCCAGCCTGCCGACCGTGGCGACGAGGCCGCCGCCGAGGTCGGCCAGCGTCACCGTGAGCCCTTCGCCGGTGGCGGCGGGCGTCACCCGTACGCGGGCCGCGGTCGCTCCCGAGGCGTGCACGGTGACGTCGTTCCAGGCGAACGGCAGCGTCAGGCCGTCGCCGGTGTCCGCCGCCGCCACGTGCAGGGCGGCATCGAGCAGCGCGGGGTGCAGGCCGAACCCGGCCACGCTCACGTCGGAGGGCAGGGCGACCTCGGCGTAGAGCTCCGCGCCCTTGCGCCAGGCGCTGCGCAGCCCCTGGAACACCGGCCCGTAGCTCAGGCCGCGCGCCGCCAACTCCGGGTAGAGAGAGTCCAGTTCGACGGGCTCGGCGTCGGAGGGCGGCCACGGACGGAAACCGTCGCCGGTCTCCTCCGCCACCGCCTCGGCGGCGCAGAGCACGCCGTTCGCGTGCCGGGTCCACTCGCCTTCCGGGGGCACGTCCTCGTCCTGGGCGTAGACGCTGAACGCGCATCGCCCGTCCTCGTCCGGCTCCGACACCGCGATCTGGACCCGTACGCCACCCTGCGCGGGCAGCACGAGCGGGGCTTCGCTCAGCAGCTCCTCGACCCGGGAGCACCCCACCTCGTCACCGGCCCGCACCACCATCTCCACCAGCGCCGCACCCGGCACGACCGTCCGACCGGCCACCGCGTGGTCCGCCAGCCACGGCTGCGACGACAGCGCCAACCGCCCGGTCAGCACCACACCACCACTCGCCGGCAACACCACCGACGCACCCAGCAGCGCATGCCCGGGACCCGCCAACCCGAGATCCTCGGCACGACTGCTGGCCGCCACACCCAGCCAGTAGCGGCGGCGCTGGAACGCATACGTCGGCAGGTCCACCCGACGCGCACCCGTCCCCGCGTAGACCTTCTCCCACGCCACCGGAACCCCGCGGACGAACACCTTCGCCAACGCCGTCAGCAACGCCCGCGGCTCATCCCGGCCACGCCGCAGAACCGGCGTCCACGTCTCCACCACATCGCCGCTCGCCCCCACGTCGTCCGGGTTCCCCGCCTGTGTCAGCGGCCCGAGCCCGGACAACACACCATCGGGACCGACCTCCACGAAAGTCCCGACGCCCGCGGCACGCATCGCCTCCACCGCATCGGTGAAGCGCACCTCGTCCCGCACATGCCGCACCCAGTACGACGGGTCGGTGACCTCGTCCGAGACCACGGAGCCGGTCAGCCCGGAGACCATCACCAGCCCCGGGCGGCGGCTTTCCACCCCCGCCACGACCTCGCCGAAAGCCGCCAACATCGGCTCCATCAACGGCGAATGAAACGCATGCGACACCCGCAACCGCCGCGTGCGTGCTCCCGAAGCCGCCAGCTTCTCGGCCACGGCCAGTGCTTCGTCCTCGACGCCCGACACCACCACCGCACGCGGACCGTTAACCGCCGCGATACCGACACCCGCATGCCCGGT
>NZ_JBAGKC010000074.1:0-4955 GCF_037034245.1 Streptomyces sp. CA2R106 | reverse complement strand
GGCGAAACGGACCGCCGCACGAACGTGCTCGACCCAGTAGTCGGCCGTCCGCAACTGCTCCGCATCGGCGCTGCCGGTGACGGTCGACACGAACGGCACGGAGGGCTCCTGGAAGTCCAGGCCCGCCACGACCGTACGGAACTCCGCCAGCATCGGCTCCATCAACGGCGAGTGGAACGCGTGGCTCACCGCGAGCCGCTTCACCCGACGCCCGCGACCGGCCAGTTCCTCCGCCACCCGCTCGACGTCGGCCTCCGCACCCGAGATCACCACGGACTGCGGCCCGTTGACCGCCGCCACACCCACGGTGTCCGCCACGCCTTCCAGCAGCTCACACACCTCCACCTCGGTCGCCTCGACCGCCACCATCGCCCCACCCGCCGGAAGCTCCTGCATCAACCGCCCCCGCGCCGCCACCAGCACACACGCGTCCCGCAACGACAACACACCCGTCACATACGCCGCCGCGATCTCACCGATCGAGTGCCCCGCCACCGCGTCCGGCTGTATCCCCCAGGACGCTAGGAGCCGGAACAACGCCACCTCGACGGCGAACAGCGCCGGTTGCGTGAACTCCGTACGCGCCAACACCTCCGCATCCTCACCCCACATCACCTCACGCACCGGACGCGCCATCACCACGTCCAACTCCGCACACACCTCGTCCAACGCCCCCCGGAACACCGGAAACACGTCATACAACTCCCGGCCCATCCCAAGCCGCTGCGCACCCTGCCCCGTGAACAAGAACGCGGTGCGCCCGCCCACCGCCACACCGGACTGCGCCAACACGTCCAGACCGTCCGCCAGTTCCCCCAGATCCGCGCCCACCACCACCGCACGATGCTCCAATGCACCCCGCGTCGTCGCCAACGACCACGCCACATCCACCGGCCGCAGTCCGGGCCGCCCGGCAACATACGACCGCAGCCGCTCCGCCTGCCCACGCAGCGCGGCTTCGGTCTTGGCGCTGATCACCCAGGCGACGACCGGAAGCGGGGGTGCCGCGGGGTCGTCGTCCGCGGCGGGCTCGGGTTCCGTGGCCGGGGCCTGCTCCAGGATGAGGTGGGCGTTGGTGCCGCTGGCGCCGAAGGACGAGACGCCCGCGCGGCGCGGCTGCCCCGTCTCGGGCCACGCACGCTCCTCGGTCAACAGCCGCACGTCGCCCGCCGACCAGTCGATGTGCGGGGAGGGCTCCTCCACATGCAACGTCCGCGGCAGCACACCAGCCCGCAACGCCATCACCATCTTGATGACCCCGCCGACACCGGCCGCCGCCTGCGCATGCCCGATGTTCGACTTCAACGACCCCAGCCACAACGGCCGTTCGGCATCACGCCCCTGGCCGTACGTCGCCAGCAGGGCCTGGGCCTCGATGGGGTCGCCGAGGGAGGTGCCCGTGCCGTGGGCCTCCACCGTGTCGATCTGCGCGGGCTCCAGGCCGGCCGCGGCCAGCGCCTGGCGGATGACGCGCTGCTGGGCGGGGCCGTTGGGGGCGGTGAGGCCGTTCGACGCGCCGTCCTGGTTGACGGCGCTGCCGCGGACCACGGCCAGGACGGGGTGGCCGAGCCGCTGGGCGTCCGACAGCCGCTCGACCAGCAGCATGCCCGCGCCCTCGCTGAAGCCGGCGCCGTCCGCGCCGGCGCCGAACGCCTTGCAGCGGCCGTCGGGCGAGACGGCGCGCTGGCGGCTGAACTCCAGGAACATCTCGACGGACGACATGACGGTGACGCCGCCGACCAGGGCGAGCGAGCACTCGCCCTGCCGGATGGCCTGCATGGCCAGGTGCAGCGCGACCAGGGAGGAGGAGCAGGCGGTGTCCACGGTCACGGCCGGGCCCTCGAGCCCGAAGGTGTAGGCGATGCGGCCGGTGGCGATGCTGCCCGCGCTGCCGTTGCCGACGTACCCCTCGACGTCCTCGGGCACGGTGCCGGCGCCGAGCCGGGCGCCGTAGTCGTGGTACATGACGCCCGCGAAGACGCCGGTGCTGCTGCCGCGCAGGGTGGCCGGGTCGATGCCGGCGCGTTCGAACGCCTCCCACGACGTCTCCAGCAGCAGGCGCTGCTGCGGGTCCATGGCCAGCGCCTCGCGGGGCGAGATGCCGAAGAACGCGGGGTCGAAGTCGGCGGCGCCGCGCAGCAGGCCGCCCTCGCGGGAGTAGATCCGGCCGGGTACGCCCGGGGTCGGGTCGTAGAGGGCATCGATGTCCCAGCCGCGGTCGCCGGGCATGACGTCGATCGCGTCGCGGCCCTCGGCGACGAGCTGCCACAGGTCCTCCGGGGAGACCACGTCGCCGGGGAAGCGGCAGCTCATGCCGATGATCGCCATGGGTTCGGCGGCGCCGGCCGGGGTGGCCGGGCGGGCGGCCGGTGCGGCGCCGGGTCCGGTGCCGACGAGTTCGGTGCGCAGCAGGCGGACGACGGCGGCGGCGTTGGGGTGGTCGAAGACGAGGGTGGCGGGCAGCCGCAGCCCGGTGGCGGCGCCGAGCCGGTTGCGCAGCTCGACGGCGGTGAGAGAGTCGAACCCGAGGTCCTTGAAGGCGCGTTCGGCTTCGACGGCGTCGGCGGAGGCGTGTCCGAGGACGGCGGCGACCTCGCCGCGGACGATGTCGAGCAGGTACTCCTCGCGTCGGTCGGCGGGCAGTGCGGCGAGTTGTCCGGCGAGGTCGCCGCCGGTCGCCGGGGTGCCCGCGGCGGCCGCCTGGCGCCGTACGCCCTGCGGCACCAGGGTGCTGAGCAGCGCCGGTACCGGGGAGGTCGCCGCCCGGCGGCGCAGGGCCGCCAGGTCCAGCCGCAGGGGGAGCAGGTACGGGTCGCCGGTGCGGGCGGCCGCGTCGAGGAGGGCGAGGCCCTGGCCGGTCTCCAGGGCGGTGACGCCGAGCCGGGCGAGCCGGTTGCGGCCGGCCTCGCCGAGCCCGCCGGTCATGGCGCTGGTCTCGGCCCACAGGCCCCACGCCAGCGACAGGCCGGGCAGCCCCTCGGCCTGCCGGGCCTGGGCGAGGGCGTCGAGGAAGACGTTGGCCGCGGCGTAGTTGGCCTGTCCGGCGGTGCCGAAGGTGCCGGCGCCGGCGGAGAACAGGAGGAACGCCGACAGGTCCATGTCCCGGGTCAGTTCGTGCAGGTGCCAGGCCGCGTCCACCTTCGGGCGCAGCACCGTGTCGAAGCGCGCGTCGTCGAGTGCGTCCAGTACGCCGTCGTCGAGTACGCCTGCCGCGTGCACCACGCCGGTGAGGTGGCGATCCCGTAGGACCTCGGCCAGCGCGTCCCGGTCGGCCGCGTCGCAGGCCAGCACCTCCACGACGGCGCCCTGGGCGGTCAGTTCGCTGCTCAGCCCGGCGATGCCGTCGGCCGCGGGGCCACGACGGGAGAGCAGCAGCAGGTGGCGCACGCCGTGCGCGCACACCAGGTGCCGGGCAACCGCGGTGCCCAGTACGCCGGATGCGCCGGTCACGAGCACCGGGCCGTCCCCGAAGACGGGCGCGGCGGTGGCCGCTTCGGCGGCGTGCTGGAGCTGTGCGCGGGTCAGGCGCGGTGTGCGCGCCACGCCGTCTCGTAGCGCCAACTGGGCATCACCGGAGGCCAGTCCGGGCGCGAGCGCGGCAACTCCCGCGTCGGCGGGGAGGTCGGCGAGCACGAACCGGCCCGGGTACTCCGCCTGCGCCACCCGTACCAGGCCCCACACCGGAGCGAGCGCCACCTCCACCGGCTCACCGGCGGACACGGACACGGCTCCCCGGGTCACCACCACCAACCGCGATTCGGCGAGCCGCTCCTCGGCCGCCCACCGCCGCACCACGCCCAGCACCTCGGCCAGCCGCGACCGTACGGCCTCCGGTACGGCGCCCTCGTCGGCCGGGCCGCACTCCCACACCACGGTCCCGGGTATGTCATCGCCGGACGCCAGCAGCGCGTCTACGTCGGCGTATGCCCCCTCGGCACCGAGTACCGCGACCGGGGGAGCCGCCTCGGCCCCGCCCGTCACCGGCACCCACTCCACCGCGAACAGCGCGTCATCGCCCCCCGCCGACGCCGCCGCCAACTGCTCCTCGGACACCTCGCGGGTCGCCAGCACCTCGACGGACGCCACCGGGCCGCCGGAGGCGTCGGCGACATCGAGCGTGACCGTCGTCGGGTCGCCGGCGACGGGGGCCATCCGGACGCGCAGGGCGGTCGCGCCGACCGCGTGCAGGGTCACACCGCGCCAGGAGAACGGCAGCCGGTTGCCGGAGGTGTGGCCGGCGGCGGGCGCGAAGAGGGTGAGCAGGCCGGACTGGAGGCCGGCGTCGAGCAGCGCCGGGTGCAGGCCGAACCCGTCGACGGTGTCGGCCGCCTCCGCGGGCAGGACGACCTCGGCGAACACCTCGTCGCCGCGCCGCCAGACACCGCGCAGGCCCTGGAAGGCGGGGCCGTACTCGTAGCCGCGCTCGGCCATGGCGGCGTAGAAGCCGGTGGTGTCGACGGGCTCGGCGTCGTGCGGGGGCCAGGCGGTGAGATCGGCCCGGGTGCCGGTCGGAGGGGTGGCCGGGGTGCCCGCCAGGGCGAGCGGGTCGGCCGGGGCGAGTGTTCCGGTGCCGTGCAGCGTCCAGGTGTCCTCGGCGCCGGACTCCTCGGGCCGGGAGTAGATGTCCAGGGCCCGGCGGCCCGCGCCGTCCGGGGTGCCGACGACGACCTGGACCTGGACCGCGCCGGTGGCGGGCAGCACCAGCGGCGCCTGGAGCGTGAGTTCCTCCACCCGGCCGCAGCCGACCTCGTCGCCCGCGCGTACGGCGAGTTCGACCAGGCCGGTGCCGGGCACCAGGACGATGCCGCGGACCGCGTGGTCGGCGAGCCAGGGGTGGGTGGCCAGCGCGAGCCGGCCGGTCAGTACGGTGCCGCCGCCGCCCGCGAGGGCGACCGACGCGCCGAGGAGGCCGTGCCCGGGAGCGCCGAGACCGGCGGCCGACACGTCGGCGGTGG
>NZ_JBAGKC010000073.1:0-4989 GCF_037034245.1 Streptomyces sp. CA2R106 | reverse complement strand
CGCGGCCTGGACCCCCGCCGACGGCAGATTCCCCGCTCCGGCGACCGGCTTCGGCCAGTAGCGCTGACGCTGGAACGCATACGTCGGCAAGGCCACCCTCCGGGCCACGCCCTCCCCACCGTTCACGGCAGCCCAGTCCACATCGGTGCCAGCAACGTAGGCGCCGGCCAGCGCGAGCAGCGCAGCCTCAGGCTCGTCGTGGTCGGCGCGCAGCACCGGGACCCAGGTCCCGGTGTCCGGGACGGCCATCGCCGACAGTGAGCCCACCGGGCCCAGCTCGGCGAAGACCCCGGCGCCCTGGGCGCGCAGCGACTCGATCGCGTCGTGGTAACGGACTGTGTCCCGCACGTGCGCCACCCAGTAGGCCGGGTTGGTCACGTCCGCGCCCGGGGTCCCCGTCACCAGCGGTACCCGGGGCGCGCTGAACGCCACCCCGTCGAGGACCCGCCCGAACTCCTCCAGCATCGGGTCCATCTGCGGCGAGTGGAACGCGTGACTGACCCGCAGCCGGCGGGCCCGCCCGCCGGCCTCTCGCCAGGCCCGGGACAGCTCGTCGACCGCAGGCGCGTCGCCGGAAATCACCGTCTGCCGCGGACCGTTCACCGCCGCAACTGCCACGTCGGCACGCCCCGCGACCAGCTCCGCGACCTGCTCGCGCGAGGCGTCCAACGCCGCCATCGCCCCGCCCGCGGGCAGCTGCTGCATCAGTCGGCCCCGTGCCTCCACCACCGCGCACGCGTCGGCCAGGTCCCACACCCCGGCCACATGCGCGGCTGCCAGCTCGCCGACTGAATGCCCCGCTACCCACTGCGGCGCCACGCCCCACGACGACCACAACCGGAACAGGGCCACCTGCACCGCGAACAGGCCCGTCTGCGCGTACAACGTCTGGTCCAGGGTCTCTCCGCCAGCCGCGATCACCTCCCGCAGCGGGCGGGGCAGCAGCCCGTCCATATGGGCGCACACCTCGTCGAACGCGTCCGCGAACACCGGGTACGCCGCCCGCAGCCCCAGTCCCATCCCGCCCCGCTGACTGCCCTGCCCCGAGAACACCATCGCGACCCGGCCGTCGCCGGCGGTCCCGGTCACCACACCGGGCTCTTCTCGCCTCACGGCAGCCGCAGACAGGGCCTCCAGCAACTGGCCACGGTCCCGGCCGACCACCGCAAGTCGTTGGGGGAACGCCGTGGTCCGCGTCATCGCCAGGGAGAACGCCACATCCCTGGCCACGACCTCCGGGCGAGCGTCGACGAACTCCGCCAGCCGACCCGCCTGTGCAGCCAACGCCGCATCGGACCGTGCCGACATCACCCACGCCACCGGACCACCGGGCTCCGGCTCCGGCTCCGGCTCCGGCTCCGGCTCCGAGACGGGCCCCTCCCCCTCCAGGGCCTGTCCGTCGTCGGCAGATACGTCCAGGACAGGGGCCTGCTGCTCGGGCTGTTCGAGGATGAGGTGGACGTTGGTGCCGCTGATCCCGAAGGCCGACACACCCGCACGCCGCGGACCAGAACCCGCCGGCCACTCGCGAGGCGCGGTCAGTAGCTCGACTGCTCCGGCCGACCAGTCGACGTGGGAGGACGGGGCGTCGACGTGCAGGGTCTGCGGCAGTATTCCGTGGCTCATCGCCTGCACCATCTTGATCACACCCGCGACACCGGCAGCCGCCTGGGTGTGACCGATGTTCGACTTCACCGACCCCAGCAACAACGGCCGGCCCTCCGGCCGACCCTGCCCATACGTCGCCAGCAGTGCCTGTGCCTCGATCGGATCACCCAACGCCGTACCAGTGCCGTGCGCCTCCACCACGTCAACGTCACCGGCCTTCAAGCCCGCACTGGCCAACGCGGCCCGGATCACCCGCTGCTGGGAGGGACCGTTCGGCGCCGACAGACCATTGCTCGCCCCATCCTGGTTGATCGCGCTACCGGCCACCACCGCCAGCACCCGATGCCCACGCGCGCGAGCGTCCGACAACCGCTCCAACACCACCACACCGACACCCTCACCCCACCCGGTGCCGTCAGCTGCCTCCGCGAACGGCTTACACCGCCCATCGCTGGCCAATCCCCGCTGCCGCGCAAACTCCGCGAACGTCCCAGGCGAAGCCATCACCGTGACACCACCGGCCAACGCGATCCCACACTCACCCGACCGCAACGCCTGCGCCGCCAGATGAATCGCCGTCAACGACGACGAACACGCCGTATCAATCGAAACCGCGGGCCCCTGCAACCCCAGCGCATACGCCACCCGACCCGACGCCACACTCGCCGTCGTCCCCGTCAGCCCGTAACCGCCCGCACCGTCCTGCTCCCCGACGCGGTAGCCGGAGGTGATGATGCCGGCGTAGACGCCTGTGTCGGTCCCTTTTAGCGAACCCGGGGCTATGCCCGCGTCCTCCAACGCCTCCCAGCACGTCTCCAGCAGCACCCGCTGCTGCGGATCCATCCCCAACGCCTCACGCGGACTGATCCCGAAGAACTCCGCATCGAAATCACCCGCACCGTCCAGGAAACCGCCCACCCGGGCGTAACCCGCATCCCCGTCACCGGCATCCGGGTCCGGCAGGCCGGCCACGTCCCAGCCGCGGTTCGCCGGGAACCCCGACATCGCATCGGTCCCTCCCGCAACCAACCGCCAGAAACCTTCCGGATCCTCCACCCCACCCGGGAACCGACAACCCATCCCGACAATCGCCACCGGCTCATCCGTGCCGGCCCGCGGCGTCGGCACAGCGCTCTCCCCAGGGACCCCGTCAGCCCCGTCAGCCCCGTCGACCCCGCACGCCTCGGCGACCAGGTGCCGGGCGAGTTCCAGTGGGACGGGGTAGTCGAAGGCCAGGGTGGCGGGCAGGCTCAATCCGGTCTCGGCCGCGAGCCGGTTGCGGAGCTCCAGCGCGGTCAGCGAGTCGATGCCCATCTCGCGGAAGGCCCGCTGGGGATCGATGTCCTCGGGTCGGGCATGGCCCAGGACAACCGCCGCGGCGGCCCGAACAATCTGCAGCACTTCCTGCTCACGCTCGACGGGAGAGAGCACGGCCAACCGGGCCGCCAAGCCAATGGCACCCGCGTCCGCGGCCACGGCTGCCGCCGGGCGGCCGGATACATCACCAGCAGCCAAGCCACGCAGCAGCGGGGGCAGCGGTCGTCCCGGGCGTGACAGTGCTGTCAGGTCGAGGCGGGTCGGGACCGCCAACGGTGCGCCCCACGCGGTAGCGGCCTCGAACAGCGCCAAACCCTGGACGGTCGTCATCGGCTCGATGCCGCCACGCCGCAGGCGGGACAGGCCCGCGCCCTCCAGCTGTTCGGTCATCTCCGAGGTCTGTTCCCACAGGCCCCACGCCAGCGACTGACCGGCAAGGTGACGTTCCCGGCGGTAGACGGCCAGGGCGTCCAGGAACGCGTTCGCCGCGGCGTAGCTGCCTTGTCCCGCGCTGCCCATGACCGCCGCAGCCGAGGAGTACAGCACGAACCCGGCCAGTCCCATGTCCTCGGTCAGCTCGTGCAGGTTCCAGGCCGCGTCAGCCTTCGCCGACAGCACCGGTGCCATCCGCTGCGGTGTCAACGACTCCACGGTGGCGTCGTCGATCACGCCGGCTGCGTGCACCACCGCCGTCAACGGACGGTCGACCGCAATCTTGGCCAGGACCGAGGCGAGGGCATCCCGGTCGGCGGCATCGCCGGCCACCACCCGCACCTCCGCGCCCAGCTCGGCCAACTCCGCAACCAGGCCAGCCGCGCCCGGTGCCGCCGGGCCACGCCGCGACAGCAATACCACATGCCGCATGCCACGAACGGTGACCAGGTGCCGGGCCAGTTCCCCGCCCAGGGTCCCCGTCCCGCCGGTGATCAGGACGGTGCCGTTTGGGTCCCACTGGGCGGGGACGTTCAGCACGACCTTGCCGATGTGCCGGGCAGCTTGCAGATGACGCAATGCCCCGACCGCCTGCGACAGCTCGAAACACGTCACCGGCGGCGGCTTCAATATCCCGGCCTCGAACATCGCCCCGAGCTCCGCGAGCATCTCCGCGATCCGCGGCACACCGGCATCCATCAGGTCGAAGGCCCGATAGATCACCCCGGGGTATGTCTGGGCGACCTGCTCGGCATCACGGATGTCGGTCTTGCCCATCTCGACGAACCGCCCACCACGCGGCAGCAACCGCAACGAGGCATCCGTGAACTCTCCCGCCAGAGCATTGACGACGACGTCCATGCCCGCACCACCGGTCACGGCCAGAAACCGCTCACAAAACGCCAGATCCCGCGTCGACGCGATGTGGGTGTCCTCCACGCCCATTGCCCGCAATGCGGCCTGCTTCGCCGGGCTGGCGGTCGCGAAGACCTCAAGCCCCCATTCCTGGGCCAACTGCACCGCAGCCGTGCCCACCCCGCCGGTCCCGGCATGGATCAACACCCGCTGACCCGGGCGGGCCTGGGCCAAGTCCCGCAACGCATAAAACGCCGTCAAGAACCCCACCGGCGCCGCAGCAGCCTGCTGGAACGACCAACCCCGCGGCACCGCAGTCACCAGGCGGCTGTCGACGACCCCGACCGGGCCCCACCCTGGCACCAAACCCATCACCGACTGACCCACCGCCAGGCCGGTGACTCCCGGACCGGTCCCCAGCACGACCCCAGCCCCCTCCCCTCCCATGACTCGACCGTCGGCAACCATTCCCAGGCCGGCAACCACATCGCGGAAGTTCACACCCGCCGCCCGCAGGCCCACCCGGACCTGCCCCGGCAACAACGCCACACCTGCTTCGGGAGCATCGACCACCGCCGCACTGCCCAGATCACCCGGCTCGGCGACATCGACTCGCCAGCCCGAACCAGCGGGAAGCGCCAGATCCCCGGACGCACCCACCCGGACCAGCCGACGCCCGAACACCGCCACGGTCCCGCCGTCAGTAGTAGCGGGACGGATGCGGACCTCAGGCTCATCAGCACCCAAGGCCAAGGCCAGTACGGTGTCCACGTCAAC
>NZ_JBAGKC010000072.1:0-5006 GCF_037034245.1 Streptomyces sp. CA2R106 | reverse complement strand
GGCCAGTGCCTCGCGGGGGCTGATCCCGAAGAACCCGGCGTCGAAGTCGCCGACGCCCTCGGCGAAGCCGCCGCGCTGCGCGTAGAAGGTGCCGGACTTCTCGGGGTCCGGGTCGTAGAGCTTCTCCAGGTCCCAGCCGCGGTCCTCTGGCAGTCCCGACATCGCGTCCCGGCCGGAGGCGACCAGATCCCACAGGCCCTCGGGCGAGTTCGCGCCGCCCGGGTAGCGGCAGCTCATCCCCACGATCGCCAGCGGTTCGGTGGACTGCGCCATGAGCCGCCGGTTCTGCTGCCGGAGCCGTTCGGCCTCCTTGACCGACCGCCTCAGGGCCTCGACGAGCTCGTTCTGGTCGCCAGCCATGCTTGTTCCTCCAGGTTCGGGCGCCTAGCGGTGATCAGCGAATCCGGTGATCGGGAGCATCAGGGGGATACGGGGAGTGCGGGAGGTGCTGACAGTGCGGGGGGTATGGAGGGAATGGAGGGAGGGATGCGGGGGCTCTGGGGCGTCCGGGATCGGGTGGCGGCACAGGCGGTCAGACCGCCGTCTCTTCGGTCATCTCGGTCATCCGGATCAGGGCCGCGGCGTCCATGTCGTCGATCGACTCGGTGGTGTCCGCGGCCGGAGAGCCGTTCTCCGCGGGGTCGTTCACCAGGTCGCGGAGGGCGTCGAGCAGGCCGGAGGCCCGCAGCCGGCCGATCGGGATCGAGGTCAGCAGGTCCCTGATCTCGTCCTCCTCCGAGGAGCGGCCGCCGGTGGCCGGCGCGGTGCCGGGCATGGCGACGGGGATCAGGTAGCGGGTGACGGCGAGCGCGGTGGGGTGGTCGAAGACGAGGGTGGTCGGCAGTTTGAGGCCGGTGGCCTGGGTGAGCCGGTTGCGCAGTTCGACGGCGGACAGCGAGTCGAAGCCGAGTTCCTTGAACGCCCGGCCCGGGTCGACCGCCGACCCGGAGGCGTGTCCGAGCACCGCCGCGACCTGCGCGGTCACCAGGTCCAGCGTGACCTGCTCCCAGTCCTCCGGGCCCGTGCCGGCCAGCCGGGAGGCGAGCGACCCGCCCCCGCCGCCGGCCGCGGCCCGGGGCTGCCGCACCTGGACCCGGACGAGTCCGGCCAGCAGGGGCGGTGCCATGCCCTGCCGGGCCTGGGTGCGGATCGAGGCGAGGTCGAGTCGCACCGGGGCGACCAGCGCGGCGTCCACCTGCTGGGCGGCGTCGAGCAGTTCGAGGCCGAGGTCGGTGGGCAGCGGTTGCAGGCCGAGCCGGTTGAGGCGGGTCAGGTCGGCGTCGCCGAGCTCGCCGGTCATGCCGGTGCGGGTCTCCCACAGGCCCCAGGCGAGCGAGACCGCCGGGCGCCCTTCGGCCCGGCGCCGTGCGGCGAGCGCGTCCAGGACGGCGTTGGCGGCCGCGTAGTTGCCCTGCCCGGGGTTGCCGATGAGGGCGGCGACGGAGGAGAACAGGACGAAGAACCGGAGGTCCGCGTCGGACGTCAACTCGTCCAGCAGCAGGGCCGCGTCGACCTTGGGCCGCATCACCCGGTCCATCTGCTCCGGGGTCAGCGACGCCACCACACCGTCGTCCAGTACACCGGCGGCGTGGATGACACCGGCCAGCGGGGTGTCCAACGCGCCGAGCAGCGAGGCGAGTTGGTCGCGGTTCGTCACGTCGCAGGCGGCGACCCGTACGCGGCAGCCGGCCGCTTCCAGTTCGGCGGTCAACTCGGCCGCGCCGGGCGCCTCCAGGCCGCGCCGGGAGACCAGCACCAGGTGGCGGGCGCCGCGGACGGTCACCAGGTGGCGTGCCACCAGGGCGCCCAGACCGCCGGTGCCACCGGTGACGAGGATCGCGTGCTCGGGGTCGGCCGGCTGCGGGACGGTGAAGACGACCTTGCCGGTGTTGCGGCCCTCGCGCAGGAAGCGGAACGCCTCGGCGTAGCGGCGTACGTCCCAGGTGCGGACGGGTGCGGGGGTGAGCACGCCCCGCGCGAAGAGGTCCAGCACCTCGGCGAGGATCTCGCCCAGCCGTTCGGGGCTGACGTCGAACAGGTCGAACGCCTGGTAGTCGACGCCCGGGTGGGCCGCCGCCACCTCCTGCGGGTCGCGGATGTCCGCCTTGCCCATCTCCAGGAACCGGCCGCCGCGCGGCAGCAGTTCCAGCGAGGCGTCGACGAAGTCGCCGGCCAGGGCGTCCAGGACGACGTCCACGCCCTTGCCGCCGGTGGCCCGGGCGAAGGTCTCGGCGAAGGCCAGGTCCCGGGAGGACGCGATGCGTTCGGCCGGGATGCCCATCGCCTGGACGGCCGCCCACTTGGCGGGGCTGGCGGTCGCGTAGACCTCCGCGCCCAGGTGCGTGGCGAGTTGGACCGCGGCCATGCCGACACCGCCCGCCGCGGCGTGGATCAGCACCCGTTCGCCGGCGCCGAGCCGGCCGAGGTCGACCAGGCCGTAGTAGGCGGTGAGGTACACCACCGGTACGGCGGCGGCCTGTTCGAACGTCCAGCCCGCGGGCATCGGCGCGACCATCCGCCGGTCCGCGACGGCGGTGGTGCCGAACGACTCCAGGACCAGGCCCGTCACGCGGTCGCCGGGCGCCAGGTCGGTGACGCCCGGGCCGGTCTCCAGCACGACGCCCGCCGCCTCGCTGCCGAGCGGTGCCTCGCCCGGGTAGACGCCGAGCGCGATGAGCACGTCGCGGAAGTTCAGGCCCGCGGCGCGCACCGAGATCCGCACCTCGCCCGCGCCCAGCGGGCGGTCGGCGTCGGAGGGGACCAGCCGCAGGCCCTCCAGCGAGCCCTTCGCCACGGGCGACAGCCGCCACGGTCCCTGCTCGGGCACCGCGGGCCCGGCCGCCCGCGCCAGCCGCGGCGCCAGGGGCCGACCGTCGCGCACCGCGAGCTGCGATTCACCCAGCGCGGCGAGCGCCGACCAGTCCGGCGCGGGGGCATCGGCGTCCGGGTCCAGGTCCACCAGCACGAAGCGGTCCAGGTGCTCGGTCTGCGCGCTGCGGACCAGGCCCCAGGCGGCAGCGGCCGCCACGTCGGGCGCCTCGCCACCGGTCGAGAGCGCGCCCCGCGTGGCCAGCACCAGCCGGGCCTGCGCCAACTCCGCGGCGCTCAGCCAGGCTTGGACCAGTTCCAGGGTCCGCGCCGCGACGCCGTGCGCCGAGCCGTCGGGGTCGGCCGGCACCGCCGCGACCACCGCGTCCGGCACCGCGGTGCCCGCGGCCACCGCCGCGGTCAACGCGGCCAGGTCGGTGAACGGCTCGCCCGCACCGGCGAGTCCGCCGAGCAGCGCCACCGCCGGCGGCGCGCCGTCCGCCGGCCGGACCGGCACCCACTCCACCGTGAACAGGCTGTCCGGCCCGTTGCCCTGGCTGCGCTCCAACTGCGCCTGGTCGACGGGGCGGAAAGCGACGGCGTCGACCGCCGCGATGACGGCGCCCTGGTCGTCGGTGATGTCGATACGGAAGGCGGAGTCGCCCGCCGGGGTGATCATCACGCGGGCCCGCGGGCCCGACGCCGTCCCGGTCCTGATCCCCGACCAGGAGAAGGGCAGGCCGACCTGCGAACCGGCCTTCGCCTCCAGCAGGCTGCCGTGCAGCGCCGCGTCCAGCAGCGCCGGGTGCACCCCGAAGCCCTGGGAGGAGCCGGCGTCGTCGTCGGGCAGGACCACGTCGGCGTAGACCTGCTCGCCGTCGCGCCAGGCGGCCCGCAGCCCCTGGAAGAGCGGCCCGTACTCGTAGCCAGCCTCGGCCAGTTGCTCGTACAGCCCCTCGACCGGCACCGCGGCGGCGCCCGACGGCGGCCACACCGCGGGGAAGGGCACCGTGGGCGCCTCGACCTCGGAGCCGAGCTTGCCGCGCGCGTGGCAGGTGGGCGCGGCGCTCTCCGCGCCGTCCTTGCCGCCCGGCGCGGAGTAGATCGCGAGGTCGCGGCGCCCGTCGTCGTCGGGAGCGCCGACGGTGACCTGGAGGTCGCGCGCCTCGCCCTCCGGCAGCAGCAGCGGGACCTGGAGGACCAGTTCCTCGACGACCGGGCAGTCCACCTGGCCGCCCACCGCGAGCGACAGCTCCACCAGGGCGGCCCCCGGCACGATGACCATGCCGAACACCGCGTGGTCCACCGTCCACGGCTGGGCCTCCTGCGAGACCCGCCCGGTGAAGACCCACTCGTCGCGGTCACCGACCCGCACCGCGGCCGACAGCACCGGGTGCGCGAACCGCGCCAGCCCGGCCCCGGTCAGATCGCCGCCGCCCCCGGCGCCGGCCGGCAGCCAGTACCGCGACCGCTGGAAGGCGTACGTCGGCAGGGGCACGGCCCGCGCGCCGGTCCCGGCGTAGAAGGCGGCCCAGTCCACGGTCGCGCCGGCTACGTGGGCCTCGGCCAGCGATGTCGCGAACCGGCCGAGCCCGCCCTCGCCGCGGCGCAACGAGCCGACGACGCGCACCCGGTCACCGCCCTCGGCCTCGCCCGCGGTCTCGGTCACCGCGGAGACCAGCACCGGGTGCGGTGACATCTCCACGAAGCAGCTCGCGCCCTCGGTCACCAACTGCCGGACGGCGGACTCGAATCCGACCTGGCCGCGCAGGTTCGCGTACCAGTAGGCCCCGTCCAGGCCCTCGGTCCCGACGAAGTCACCGGTCGCCGTCGAGTAGAAGGGAACGCGGCCCGGGCGGGGCGCCAACGGCGCCAGGACGTCGAGGAGTTCGTCCTCCATGATGCCGACCTGCGCCGAGTGCGACGCGTAGTCCACCGGCACCCGGCGGGCCCGCACCCCGTCCTGCTGCCACTGCTCGACGAGCTTGTCCAGCCGCGCGGCCTCGCCCGACACCACCACGGACCGCGGGCTGTTGACCGCCGCGATGGACACCCGGCCCTCGTGCGGCGCGATCTGCACGGCGACCTCCTCGGCGGGCAGGCCCACCGACACCATCCCGCCCAGTCCGGCCAGTCGCTCCAGCACCAGCTTCGACCGCAGCGCCACCACCCGCGCCGCGTCCTCCAACGACAACCCA
>NZ_JBAGKC010000071.1:0-5128 GCF_037034245.1 Streptomyces sp. CA2R106 | reverse complement strand
CCTGGCCCTCAACCCGGAGATCATCATCTGCGACGAGCCGGTCTCCGCGCTGGACGTCTCGGTGCAGGCGCAGGTGATCAACCTGATGGAGAAGCTCCAGGACGAGTTCGGCCTGTCCTACCTCTTCATCGCGCACGACCTGTCGATCGTGCGGCACATCTCCGACCGGGTCGGCGTGATGTACCTGGGGCGGATGGCGGAGATCGGCACCGACGCCGAGATCTACGAGCACCCGACCCACCCCTACACGCAGGCGCTGCTCTCCGCGGTGCCGGTGCCCGACCCCACCGGGCGCGAGGAGCGGGTGGGCGCCGCCGCGGGCGGCGAGGGGAGCGCCGCCGCAGGTAAGGGGAGGATCATCCTCACCGGCGACGTGCCCTCGCCGGCGAACCCGCCGTCCGGCTGCCGCTTCCGCACCCGCTGCTGGAAGGCGCAGGAGCGGTGCGCGCAGGAGGTGCCGCTGCTCGCGGTGCCTTCGGTCTTCGCCGGCACCGACACCCCGGCCGCCCACGAGTCGGCGTGCCACTTCGCCGAGGAGCGGCAGGTGGTGGGCGGGTCCGCCGACGCGGCCTGACACCCCTGACGCACCGCCACCCCGGCTCGTACGAACGCAGCGCCCCGGACCGCTTCCCGCGGACCGGGGCGCTGCGCCGTACGTGCGGCCGGCGGCCGCGCCGGACGCGTCCACCCGGGTGAACTTCGGCCGCCCCACCGCCTCCTGACCCGCACTTCGACCCGCGACACGGAGTCAAGAAGTGCGGGTATGCCCTTATTGCGGTGTCATGAGTACGCACATGCCCTTTGGGACCCATGAGGAGGCGTTCGATGCGCGGAGCCACACGCGTGAGGTGTGCGGTGGGCGTGCTGGCGGTCGCGCTGGCCGCCACGGCCTGCGGCGGCGGGAGCGACAGCAGTGGCGGCAGCAGCAGCGGCGGTGTCGTGCGCGCCTCGTGGGGCGACCCGCAGAACCCGCTGGAGCCGGCCGACACCAACGAGGTGCAGGGCGGCAAGGTGCTCGACATGATCTTCCGCGGCCTGAAGAAGTACAACCCGGAGACCGCCAAGGCCGAGAACATGATCGCCCAGTCGATCACCACCACCGACTCGCAGAACTTCGACATCAAGATCAAGCCGGGGTGGAAGTTCAGCAACGGCGAGCCGGTCACCTCCGACTCCTTCATCAACGCTTGGAACTTCGGCGCCCTGCTGAAGAACGCCCAGCTCAACGCCTTCTTCTTCGAGCAGATCGACGGCTACGACAAGGTGCACCCGGACGCCGCGGGCGCCAAGTCCACCGCCACCAAGCTCTCGGGCCTGACGAAGGTGTCGGACACCGAGTTCAAGGTGAAACTCAACCAGAAGTTCTCGCTGTGGCCCGACACCCTCGGCTACTCGGCGTTCTACCCGCTGCCCCAGTCGTTCTTCACCAACCAGGCGGCCTGGCTGAAGAACCCGGTCGGCGACGGCCCGTACAAGATCCAGCAGTACACCAAGGGCACCCAGATGTCCCTGCGCAAGTGGGACGGGTACAAGGGCCCGGACGCGGCCGTGAACAACGGCGTCGACCTGCGGGTCTACACCGACAACAACACCGCGTACACCGACCTCCAGGCCGGCAACATCGACCTGGTCGACGACATCCCGGCCGCGCAGCTGAAGAACGTCAAGTCCGACCTCGGCAGCCGCTACATCAACGAGCCGGCCGGCATCATCCAGACCATCGCCTTCCCGCTCTACGACAGCCGCTGGTCGTCGGCGAAGGCCGCCCTGGTCCGGCAGGGCCTGTCGATGGCGATCAACCGCAAGCAGATCACCCAGCAGATCTTCCAGAACACCCGCACCCCCGCCACCGACTGGACCTCCCCGGTACTCGGCGACGCGGGCGGCTACAAGGAGGGGCTGTGCGGTGAGACCTGCGACTACAACCCCACCAAGGCCAAGCAGCTGATCCAGCAGGGCGGCGGCCTGCCCGGCGGGCAGATCACCATCGGCTACAACGCCGACACCGGCTCGCACAAGGAGTGGGTGGACGCGGTCTGCAACAGCATCAACAACGTGCTGGGCAACAACAAGGCCTGCGTCGGCGCCCCCACCGGCACCTTCGCCGACTTCCGGAACAAGATCACCAACAAGCAGATGACCAACCCGTTCCGGTCCGGCTGGCAGATGGACTACCCGCTGATCCAGGACTTCCTCCAGCCGCTGTACTTCACCAACGCCTCCTCCAACGACTCGCACTACAGCAACCCGCAGTTCGACAAGCTGGTCAACCAGGCGAACGCCGACAGCAACACCAGCAGCGCCGTCAGCACCTTCCAGGACGCGGAGAAGCTGCTGGTCAAGGACATGCCGGCGATCCCGCTGTGGTACCAGAACGGCAGCGCGGGCTACTCGACGAACCTCAGCGACGTCAAGCTCAACCCGTTCAGCGTCCCGGTCTACAACGAGATCAAGGTCAAGTGAGACCGGCCGGAGGCCGCACCGGGTCGCCCCGGTGCGGCCTCCGCCCACTTTCCGTGCATGGTGTGCAGGAGGCCCCATGGGACGCTATGTGATCCGGCGGCTGCTCCAGATGATCCCGGTGTTCATCGGCAGCACCTTCCTGATCTTCTTCATGGTCTACGCGCTCGGCGACCCCGTCGCCGCGCTCTTCGGCGAACGGGCGCCGGACCCGGCCACGGCCGCCCAGATCCGGCACGACCTCTACCTCGACCACTCGCTGGGCGCCCAGTACCTGCACTACATGAAGAACATCTTCAGCGGGGACTTCGGCACCGCCTTCAACGGCCAGGCCGTCACCTCGCTGATGGGCAGCGCCTTCCCGATCACCATCCGGCTGACCATCGTGGCGATCATCTTCGAGATCATCATCGGCATCCTGCTCGGCGTCATCACCGGCATGCGGCGCGGCAAGCCGGTCGACACCGGGGTGCTGCTGCTGACCCTGGTGGTCATCTCGGTGCCCACCTTCGTCACCGGCTACGTGCTCCAGTACGTCTTCGGCGTCCAGCTGAAGTGGACCGCGCCCTCGGTGTCGCCCAGCGCGCCCTTCAACGAACTGATCCTGCCCGGGCTGGTGCTGGCGCTGGTCTCACTCGCCTACGTCACCCGGCTCACCCGCACCTCGATCGCGGAGAACACCCGCGCCGACTACGTGCGCACCGCCGTCGCCAAGGGCCTGCCCCGGCACCGGGTGATCACCCGGCACCTGCTGCGCAACTCGCTGATCCCGGTGGTGACCTTCATCGGCACCGACATCGGCGCCCTGATGGGCGGCGCGATCGTCACCGAGCGGATCTTCAACATCCACGGCGTCGGCTACCAGCTCTACCAGGGCATCCTGCGCAACAACGCCCCCACCGTGGTCGGCTTCGTCACCATCCTGGTCCTGGTGTTCCTGCTGGCCAACCTGCTTGTCGACCTGCTCTACGCGGTCCTGGACCCGAGGATTCGCTATGCCTGAACCGATCGACCCCAACGAAGCGATCGACCCGAACCAGGCCATCGCACCGACCGGCGGCTACGGCGGCAGCATGGACCTGGCCGCCTCCGACGCGCAGACCCTGGAGCAGCCGCCGGGGCCCGAGCAGGAGGGCGGCCCCGCCGCCAAACCGCGCAGCCTGTGGTCCGACGCCTGGCGCGACCTGCGGCGCAACCCGATCTTCATCATCTCCGCGCTGATCATCCTCTTCCTGATCTTCATCTCGATCTGGCCGGGCACCATCGCCACCCAGGACCCGCTCAAGGCCAACCTCGCCCGGGCACAGGAGGGTTCGGCCCCCGGCCACCCCTTCGGCTTCGACAACCAGGGCCGCGACGTCTACACCCGCGTCGTCTACGGGGCCAGGGCGTCGGTCACCGTCGGTGTGTGCGCGACCGCCGGCGTGGTCATCCTCGGCAGCGTGCTCGGCGGCCTCGCGGGGTTCTTCGGCGGCTGGTGGGACGCGATCCTCTCCCGGATCAGCGACGTCTTCTTCGGCATCCCGGTGATCCTCGGCGGCCTGGTCTTCCTGTCGGTGGTCACCAACTCCACGGTGTGGCCGGTGGTCGGGTTCATGGTGCTGCTGGGCTGGCCGCAGATCGCCCGTATCGCCCGCGGCTCGGTGATCACCGCCAAGCAGAACGACTACGTACAGGCCGCCCGCGCGCTCGGCGCCGGCAACTCCCGGATGCTGGTACGGCACATCACGCCCAACGCCGTCGCCCCGGTGATCGTCGTCGGCACCATCGCGCTGGGCACGTACATCGCACTGGAGGCGACGCTGTCCTACCTCGGCGTGGGCCTGAAACCGCCCACCGTCTCCTGGGGCATCGACATCTCCGACGCGTCCAACGAGATCCGCAACGCGCCGCACATGCTGCTGTGGCCGGCCGGCGCGCTGAGCCTGACCGTACTGGCGTTCATCATGCTCGGCGACGCGGTCCGCGACGCCCTCGACCCCAAGCTGCGCTAGGAGGCGTCGCGATGCCAACAGGTGGCACAGGAGCCACGGAAGCCGCCGCGGCACCGTCCGCGCAGCCGCCCGCCGGCGACGGCCCGCTGCTCGACGTACGGGACCTGCACGTGGAGTTCCGCACCCGGGAGGGCACCGCCAAAGCGGTCAACGGCGTCAACTACTCGGTGGACGCCGGGGAGACGCTGGCGGTGCTCGGCGAGTCCGGTTCCGGCAAGTCGGTGACCGCGCAGGCGATCATGGGCATCCTCGACTCGCCCCCCGGGTTCGTCACCCAGGGCGAGGTCGTCTTCCAGGGCCGGGACCTGCTCAAGCTCTCCGCCGAGGAGCGGCGCCGGGTGCGCGGCGCGAAGATGGCGATGATCTTCCAGGACGCGCTGTCCTCGCTCAACCCGGTGCTCAGCGTCGGCGAGCAGCTCGGCGAGATGTTCCGGGTCCACCACAAGGCCTCCCGCAAGGACGCCCGCGCCAAGGCGATCGAGCTGATGGAGCGGGTCCGCATCCCCGCCGCCCGCGAACGCGTCAAGCAGTACCCGCACCAGTTCTCCGGCGGTATGCGGCAGCGCGTGATGATCGCGATGGCGCTGGCCCTGGAGCCGGACCTGATCATCGCGGACGAGCCGACCACCGCGCTGGACGTCACCGTGCAGGCGCAGGTGATGGAGCTGCTCGCC
>NZ_JBAGKC010000070.1:0-5206 GCF_037034245.1 Streptomyces sp. CA2R106 | reverse complement strand
CGCCACATACGCCGCAGCCACCTCACCCACCGAGTGCCCCACCACCGCATCCGGCCGCACCCCCGCGGCCTCCAACACCCCAGCCAACGCCACCTCGAACGCGAACAACCCCGTCTGCGCGTACAACGTCTGATCCGCCAGACCCGCGTCCACACCCTCGGCGCCCAGCACGACATCCCGCACGGGAACCGCCGCGCCCAACTCCAGTTCCAACAGCCCGCACACCCGGTCGAAGACCTCAGCGAACACCGGACTGGACCCGTACAACTCCCGGCCCATCCCCACCCACTGCGCACCCTGACCCGCAAAGACCAGGCCCACCCGGGCATCCGCCCGCGCCACCCCGGCAACCACCGAAGCCGACGACGTCCCCGCGGCCAGCCCCTGGACCCCCGCCAGCAACTCCCCACGATCGCCGCCGAACACGACCGCACGGTGCTCGAACGCCGTACGCGTCGCCGCCAACGACCACGCCACATCAACCGGTTCCACCGCCGGACGCGCCGCCACCCACTCCCGAAGACGCCCCGCCTGCGCCACCAACCCGTCCGCGGAGCGACCGGACAGCAGCCACGCCCCGGCACCGGAGAGCACGGGAGTCGCGGCGGGTGCCGCACCGGCGTCCGGCTCCTCGCCGTCCACGGCGGGTTCCTCGGCGGGGGCCTCCTCCAGGATGACGTGCGCGTTCGTCCCGCTGATCCCGAACGCCGACACGCCGGCCCGACGCGGGCGCTCCCCGGCCGGCCACGCCATCGGCTCGTCCAGCAGACGCACTTCACCCGCGGACCAGTCGACGTGCGAGGTCGGCTCGCTCGCGTGCAGGGTCTGCGGAAGCTGCTCGTGCTGGAGCGCCAGCACCATCTTGATGACGCCGGCGACACCGGCGGCGGCCTGGGTGTGGCCGATGTTGGACTTCACCGCGCCCAGCCACACCGGGCGGTCCTCGGGGCGGTCCTGGCCGTAGGTGGCCAGTAGCGCCTGCGCCTCGATCGGGTCGCCCAGCGTGGTGCCCGTGCCATGCGCCTCGACCACGTCGACATCCGCGGCCGACAGCCGTGCGTTGGCCAGCGCGGCGCGGATCACCCGCTGCTGCGAGGGCCCGTTCGGTGCCGACAGGCCGTTGGACGCGCCGTCCTGGTTGACCGCCGAACCCCGCAGCACCGCAAGGACCTTGTGGCCGTTGCGGCGGGCGTCGGACAGCCGCTCGACGGCGAGCATGCCGACGCCCTCGGCCCAGCCGGTGCCGTCCGCGTCCTCGGAGAACGCACGGCAGCGGCCGTCCGCCGAGAGGCCCTGCTGCCGGGAGAACTCCACGAACGTGCCGGGCGACACCAGCACGGTGACGCCGCCGGCCAGCGCGAGCGAGCACTCGCCCAACCGCAGGGCCTGCACCGCCAGATGCAGCGCCACCAGCGACGACGAGCACGCCGTGTCCACCGTCACCGCGGGCCCCTCCAGACCCAGGACGTAGGACACCCGGCCGGACAGCACACTGGTGGCGTTGCCCGTCATCAGGTGGCCCTCGACACCCGAGCCCTCCGGCCCGGCCGCCCAGGAGAGGCCGATGCCGTACCCGGAGGCGAAGCCGCCGGCGAAGACACCGGTCGAGCTCTCCTTCAGGGTCGACGGGTCGATGCCCGCGCGCTCCAGCGTCTCCCAGGCCGTCTCCAGCAGGAGGCGCTGCTGCGGGTCCATCGCCAGCGCCTCACGCGGGCTGATCCCGAAGAAGGCCGGGTCGAAGTCGGCCACGCCCTTGAGGAACGCGCCCTGGGCGACGTACGAGGTGCCCTCGCGCTCGCCGTCGGGGTCGTAGATGCCCTCCAGGTCCCAGCCGCGGTCGGTGGGGAAGCCGCCCACCGCGTCACCGCCGGAGGACAGCAGCTGCCAGAACTCCTCCGGGCTGCTCACACCGCCCGGGAAACGGCACCCCATGCCCACGATGGCGACCGGCTCCGCCGCCTGCTCCTGCACCTCGCGCAGCCGGCCGCGGGCGTCCTGGGCGTCCGCGATGGCTCGCTTGAGGTAACTGCGAAGCTTGTCTTCGTTGGACACGGTGCGCTCCTTGCACAATGACGTTTCAGCTGAGTTCTGGGGTGAGCCCGCCCCGAGGGGTGCGGGCCGGGACCGGTCGGGCCGGGGCCGGTCAAGGCCGGGCGGGTGTCACTCGAATTCCTCGACGAAGGCGAAGAGTTCGTCGTCCGAGGCGTCGTCGATGGCGGCCGCGCTCCGCTTCCTGCCGCGGTCGCCGGGTTGCTCCCCGACGAGTTCCAGCAGCCTCCGCAGCCGGGCGGTGGCTTCCTCCCGCACCGGCGCGTCCACCGGTCCGGAGCGCAAGGCGGCCTCCAGCCGGTCGAGTTCGGTGAGGAGCGGTGCTTCCACCGACTCCTCGGGAGCGAGCTCGGTGCGCAGCCGTTCGGCGAGGGCGGTCGGGGTGGGGTGGTCGAAGACCAGGGTGGCCGGCAGCCGCAACCCGGTCACCGCGCCGAGGCGGTTGCGCAGTTCGACCGCGGTCAGCGAGTCGAAGCCCAGGTCCTTGAAGGCCTGCCTGGCCTGCACGCTGTCGGCCGAGGCGTGCCCGAGCACGGCGGCGGCCTCGGCGCGTACGGCGTCGGTCAGCACCCTGACCTGTTCGGCCCGGCTCAGTCCGGCCACGCGGGCGGCGAGTTCGCCCTCGCCGCCGCCGCGGGGGGCGGTGCTCCCCGCGGCGGCGCGCTCGGCGGCCAGCCGGCGGATCTCGGGGATGTCGCGGACCAGCGGCATCTCCAGTTCGCCGGCCGAGCCGGGTGCGGAGCCCAGCTGCTGCCAGTCGAAGTCCATGACGGCGACGTTCGGCTCGGGTCCGTCCAGGGACTCGCCGAGCGCCCGGACGGCGAGCTGCGGGTCCATCGGCGGCATCGGTATCCGGCGCATGCGGGAGCGGATCGCCTCGTTGGACTGCGCCAGCCCGGCACCGCCCCACAGGCCCCAGGCGACCGAGAGACCGGCCAGGCCGCGGGACCGGCGGTGCTCCGCCAGCGCGTCCAAGTACGCGTTCGCCGCGGCGTAGTTGCCCTGACCCGGGCCACCGAGCGTGGAGGCCGCCGAGGAGAACAGCACGAACGCGTCCAGGTCCAGGTCCGCGGTCAATTCGTCCAGCAGCTCCGCGCCGTGCGCCTTCACGCCCAGCACGGTTTCCATCCGGGCCGGGGTCAGGCGGTCCACCACGCCGTCGTCGAGCACCGCCGCGGTGTGCAGCACCGAGGACAGGGCCGGGCCGCTGCCGCCGATCCAGTCGAGCAGGCCGGTCAGCGGGGCACGCCGGGAGACGTCGCAGGAGATGACGTCGACATGGGTGCCGGCCTCGGCCAGTTCGGCGGCGCGTGCGGCGGCGTCGGCGGCCGCGGGGCCGGAGCGGCCCGTGAGCACGATCCGTTCGGCGCCCCGGCCGACCAGCCACTGCGACAGGTGCCCGGCGATCGCACCGGTGCCGCCGGTGACCAGCACGGTCCCCTTCGGCGTCCAGGGCGTACGGACCTCGCGCCGCGGCACCCGCGACATCCTGCGGCCCAGTACCCCGGCGGACCGGATGGCCACCTCGTTCTCGCCGCAGCCGGCCAGGACCGCGACCAGCCGCGTACCGGCCCGTTCGTCCACCGTCTCCGGCAGGTCGACCAGGCCGCCCCAGCGCTGGGGCTGCTCCAGTGCGACGACCCGGCCGAAGCCCCATGCCTGCGCCTGCACCGGGCGGGCCAGCGCCTCACCCGGGCCGGCCGCCACGGCGCCGCGGGTGGCGAGCCACAGCGGGGCCTCGATGCCGATGTCCCCGAGCGCCTGCACGAGGGCGAGGTTGGCGGCCACCCCGGCGGTCACCACCGGGTGGTCGGGCAGCGGCGTCTCGTCCAGCGCCAGCAGCGACAGCACACCGGCGACGGCGGACGCCTCGGAGTGGCCGGTGAGCTCGGCGGCCAGCGCGTCGCGGTCCGCGGTGCCGGCCGGCACCTCGACCAGTACGGCGTCGGCGCCGCGCGCGGAGAGCGCGGCCGCGGTCTGCTCGGCCGCACCGCCATCCGCACCGCCGTCCGCACCGGTCGGAGCCACCACCAGCCACCGGCCGGACAGCAGTCCGGCGTCCGGTTCGGCGATGGCGGACCAGGTGATCCGGTAGCGCCAGCCGGCGGTGGTGGAACGGTCCTGCTCGCGCCGCCGCCAGGACGCCAGCGCCGGCAGCACCTCGTGGAACGGGCGCCCGGCGTCCACCGACAGTGTCTCGCCGAGCCGGGCCAGGTCGCCGCCCTCGACGGCCGCCCAGAAGGCCGCGTCGACCTCGGCGGAGGTCCCGTCCATGTCGGTCACGGCACCGGGCACGGGCAGCGCCAGGATGCCTTCCGGCCAGAACCGGCTGCGGCGGAAGGCGTAGGTGGGAAGTTCCACCTGCTGCCCGGCGGGCAGGACGGCACGCCAGTCGACGTCCGCGCCGCGGACGAACGCCTCGGCGAACGAGGTCACCAGGCGGTCCGTACCGCCGTCGTCGCGGCGCAACGTCGGGCAGACGGCCGCGGGTTCAGCGCCATGGCCCGCTTCCTGGGCCACGTCCTCCAGGGTGTCGTTCATCGCACCCATCAGGACCGGGTGCGGGGTCACCTCGACGAAGAGCTGGTGGCCGCGGCCGGCCAACGTCCGCACCGCACGGTCGAAGTGCACCGTCGCGCGGAGACTGCGGAACCAGTAACCGGCGTCCAACTCCTCACCGGTCAGGGTCTCCCCCGTCATCGCCGACACCATGGGCACCCGGCCCCGACGAGGGTTGATGCCCGCCAGGACGGACGTGATCTCGCCCTCCAGGCGGTCCACCTGCGCCGAGTGGGAGGCGTAGTCCACCGCCACCATCCGCGCCCGGACGCCCTCGGCCTCGAACTCCGCCTTCAACTCCTCCAGAGCTGCGGGCTCACCCGACACCACCACCGCCGACGGACCGTTCACCGCCGCCAGCGCGACAGTGTCCCCGAACCGGGCCAACCGCTCCTCGACCTGTTCGGCAGACCTGCTCACCGACAGCATCCCGCCCGCACCCGCCAACACCTTCAACGACTGCGACCGCAACGCCACCACCCGAGCCCCGTCCTCCAACGACAGCATCCCCGCCACCGTCGCCGCCGCGATCTCACCCTGCGAGTGACCCACCACCGCCTCCGGGACGACGCCTGCCGCCTCCCACACCGCCGCCAAA
>NZ_JBAGKC010000069.1:0-6151 GCF_037034245.1 Streptomyces sp. CA2R106 | reverse complement strand
CACCACCGCAAGCAACGCCACCACCAACTCCACCGACCGCGGCAACACCACCGCCACCAACCGCTCCGGCTCCACACCCCGCCCCGCCAACACCCCGGCCAACCGACCCACCCGCGCATCCAACTCCGCATACGTCAGCGCCACACCACCACACACCACCGCCACCGCACCCGGAGCCACACGCACCTGCGCCGCGAACAGCCCCGCCAGGTCCCCGGCCGGTGGCTCCACCACGGGCCCGGTGCCCCAACCCGCCACCACCCCGCGCTCCCCCGCCGACAGCAGCTCCACCCGGCTGATCCGCCGCCGCGGGTCGGCGACCGCGGCGCGCAGCAGCCGCTGCCAGCGGTCGGCCAGCTCCTCGACGGCGGCCGGGTCGTAGAGGTCGGCGGCGTACTCGACGGAGCCGTCGATGCCCTGCGGGGTGCCGTCGGCCGCGAGGCGCTCGGACAGGGTGAGGACGAGGTCGAGCTTGGCGGTGGTCGAGGTGGGCGCCACCTCGGCCACCCGCAGTCCGGCGGGGGCGAAGTCGGCCCGGGGCGCGTTCTGGAGCACCAGCATGACCTGGAAGAGCGGGTGGTGCGCCAGGGAGCGGGCGGGGTTGAGGATCTCGACCAGGTACTCGAACGGCAGGTCCTGGTGGGCGTATCCGCCGAGCGCGGTGTCCCGGACCCGGGCCAGCAGTTCCGCGAACGTCGGGTCGCCCGAGGTGTCGGTGCGGAACACCAGGGTGTTGACGAAGTAGCCGACCAGGTCGTCCTGCGCCTGGTCGGTCCGGCCGGCGACGGGGCTGCCGATCGGGATGTCGTCCCCCGCGCCCAGCTTGCTCAGCAGGGCCGCCAGCGCCGCCTGGAGCACCATGAACAGGCTGGTGCCGTGCGCGCGGGCGAGCTCGCGCAGTCCGCGGTGCAGTTCGGCGTCCAGCCCGGCGGCGACGCTGCCGCCGCGGTGCGAGGCGACGGGCGGGCGGGGCCGGGTGGTGGGCAGGTGGAGCAGTTCCGGCAGCCCGGCCAGCTCCCGCGTCCAGTACGCGGCCTGGCCGGCGAGCAGGCTGTCCGGGTCGGCGGCGTCGCCGAGCAGGTCGTGCTGCCACAGGGTGTAGTCGGCGTACTGCACCGGCAGGGGTGCCCACGCGGGGGCCTCGCCGCGGCGGCGCGCCGCGTAGGCGGCGGTCAGGTCCCGGGTGAGCGGGCCCAGCGACCAGCCGTCGCCGGCGATGTGGTGGAGCACCAGCTGGAGCACGTGCTCGTCGGCTGCGAGAGTGAACAGCCCGGCGCGCAGCGGCACTTCGGCCGCCAGGTCGAACGGGCGGTCCTTCGCCCGGGCCAGGGCGGCCGGAAGTTCGGCCTCGGTGGTCGCGTGCACGGGCAGCGGCGGGCGGACGGCCTCGGCGGGCAGCACCCGCTGGTGCGGTACACCGTCCACCGCCGGGAAGACGGTGCGCAGGCTCTCGTGCCGCTCGACGACGTCGGCGAGGGCGGCTTCCAGGGCCCGCCGGTCCAGGTCCCCGGACAGCCGCCAGGCGAGCGCGATGTGGTAGTTCGCGCCGCCGTCCTGGAGCTGGTGCAGGAACCACAGCCGCCGCTGCGCGAACGACAGCGGGACCGCCGCGGGCCGCTCGCGGCGGGCCAGCGCGGTCTGCGCCGGGCCGGCCGCCGTCAGGGCGGCGGCCAGGCCCTCCGGGGTCGGCGCCTCGAACAGGGTGCGCAGCGGCATCTCCACGCCGAGCGTGGCGCGGACCCGGGCGGCCAGGCGGGTGGCGAGCAGCGAGTGCCCGCCCAGGTCGAAGAAGCCGTCCTCGACGCCGGCCGACGCCACCCCCAGGACCTCCGCGAACAGCTCGCAGAGGATCTGCTCCCGCGGGGTGCGCGGGGCGCGGGAGGCGGTCGCGGGGGCGGGGCCGGGGGCGGGCAGGGCGCGGTGGTCGAGCTTGCCGTTGCCGGTCAGCGGCAGGGCGTCCAGCACGACGAACGCCGACGGCACCATGTACGCCGGCAGCTGTTCGCGCAGGTGGGCGCGCAGGTCGGCGGGGTCGGGCGCGGTGCGGTCGGCCGGGACCAGGTAGGCGGTCAGCCGGGTGTCGTCGGCGCGGTCCCGGCGGGCGGTGACGGCGACCTGGGCGACGCCGGGGTGCGCGGCGAGCGCCGCCTCGACCTCGCCGAGCTCGATCCGGAAGCCGCGCACCTTCACCTGCTGGTCGGCGCGGCCGACGTAGCGCAGGGTGCCGTCCGCGGCGCGGCGCACCACGTCGCCGGTGCGGTACATCCGCGTCCCGGGCGCCCCGAACGGGTCGGCCACGAACCGCCCGGCGGTCAGGCCGGGCCGGTCGAGGTAGCCGCGCGCCAGGCCCGCGCCGGCGACGTAGAGCTCGCCGGGCACGTTCGGGGCCACGGGCCGCAGTCCGCTGTCGAGCACATAGGTCCGCAGGTCGGGCAGGGCCGTGCCGATCTGGCCGGCGGCGGTGCCGGAGTGGTCGAGGGCCGCGTGGGTGACGTGCACGGTGGTCTCGGTGATGCCGTACATGTTGACCAGGCGCGGCGCGTCCTGCGGGTGCCGGCCGTACCAGTCGGCCAGCCGGGCGTGCTCCAGGGCCTCGCCGCCGAACACCACGGTGCGCAGGGCGAGTCGGCGGCCGGTTCCGGGGGCCTGGGCGTCGGCGGCCATCAGCTGGTAGAAGGCGGAGGGCGTCTGGTTGAGCACCGTGACCTGCTCGCGGGCGAGCAGGTCGAGGAAGCGGCCGGGCGTGCGGCTGGTCTCGTGGTCCACGACCACCAGGCGGCCGCCGTGCAGCAGCGGGCCCCACAGCTCCCACACCGAGAAGTCGAAGGCGTAGGAGTGGAAGAGGGTCCACACGTCGTCGGCGCGGAAGCCGAACAGCTCCCGGGTGGCGGTGAACAGCCGCACCACGTTGCGGTGCGGGACCACCACGCCCTTGGGGTCGCCGGTGGAGCCGGAGGTGTGGATGACGTAGGCGGCGTGGCCGGGGTCGATACGGACGCCGGGGTCGTCCTCGGGCAGCGTGTCGAGGTCCGCGGTGTCCATCAGCAGCCGCTCCAGGCCGCCGGCCTCGGGCAGCTCGGGGACCTGGCCGGTCGTCACCAGCAGCGCGGGCCGGGTGTCCTTGAGCAGGTAGGCGATCCGGGCGGCCGGGTATCCGGGGTCCACCGGTACGTAGGCGGCGCCGGCCTTGAGGACGGCGAGCACCGCCACGACCAGGTCCGCCGAGCGCGGCAGGGCCAGCGCCACCAGCTGCTCGGGGCCCGCGCCCCGGCCGATGAGGGCGTGGGCGAGCCGGTTGGCGCGGGCATTCAGCTCGCCGTAGGTCAGGGTGGTCGCGCCGTCGGTGAGGGCGGGCGCGGCGGGGTCGGCCCGCACCTGCCGCTCGAACAGCGCGGGCAGCGCGGTGCGCGGCAGGTCGCCGTCCTGGTCGGTGGCGGCGGGCAGCAGGGCCCGCAGTTCGTCGGCGGACACCACGTCGATCCGGGCGATCCGCCGGGAGGGGTCGGCGGCGACGGCGCGCAGCAGCCGCAGCCAGCGGTCGGCGATGTCGCGGACGGTGGCCGCGTCGAACAGGTCGGTGCTGTACTCCACGACGCCCGACAGCCCGTCCTCGCCGGGCTGTTCGGCCAGGACGAAGGTGAGGTCGCACTTGGCCGTGCCGGTGGGCACCAGGTCGCAGCTCACGCTCAGCCGCGGCAGTTCGAAGCCGGCCGACGGCGCGTTCTGCAAGGTCAGCAGGGTCTGGAAGAGCGGGTGGTGCGCGAGGGTGCGGGTGGGGTTCAGGGCCTCCACGAGGTGTTCGAACGGCAGGTCCTGGTGCGCGTAGGCGGCCAGGGCGCCGGTGCGCACCCGCTCCAGCAGGTCGGTGAAGGCCGGGTCGCCGGACAGGTCCGTGCGCAGTACCAGGGTGTTGACGAAGAAGCCGACCAGGTCGTCCAGGGCCTCGTCGGTGCGTCCGGCGACGGGGGTGCCGATCGGGACGTCGGTGCCGGCCCCGAGTTTGCCGAGCAGGGCGGCCAGGCCGGCCTGGAGCACCATGAAGAGGCTGGCGCCGCCGTCGCGGGCGAGGGCGCGCAGGTCGCGGTGGAGGTCGGCGTCGATCCGCAGCGGCAGTTGGGCGCCCTGGTAGGTGGTCGCCGCGGGGCGGGGCCGGTCGAAGGGCAGCTCGACCTGCTCGGGCAGGTCCGCCAACCGGTCGCGCCAGTAGGCGAGTTGGCTGCCGAGCAGGCTGCCGGGATCGGTGCCGTCGCCCAGCAGGTCCTGCTGCCACAGGGCGTAGTCGGCGTACTGGACGGGCAGCGGCGCCCAGCTCGGCCGCTCCCCCGCGCTGCGGGCTGCGTAGGCGGTGGCCAGGTCGCGGGCGAGCGGCCCCGTGGACCAGCCGTCGGCGGCGATGTGGTGCACCACCAGCAGCAGGACGTGCTCCTGCGGGCCGAGCCGGAAGAGTCCGGCCCGCAGCGGCGGCTCCTCGGCGAGGTCGAAGCCGCGGCGGGCGGCCCGCGCGAGCCGGTCCGGCAGGTCGCGCGCGTCGACGTCGGTCAACGGCAGCGGGGGCCGGGCCGCGCCGGGGTCCAGCACGCGCTGGCAGGGGGTGCCGTCGGCCACGGGGAAGACGGTGCGCAGGCTCTCGTGCCGCTCGACGACGTCCGCGAGGGCGGCTTCCAGGGCCCGGCGGTCCAGTTCCCCGGACAGCCGCAGCGCCAGCGGGATGTTGTAGGTGGCGCTCGGGCCCTCCATGCGGTGCAGGAACCACAGCCGGCGCTGCGCGAAGGACAGCGGGACCGCCGCGGGCCGCTCGCGCCGGGCCGGCGCCGGGCGCGCCTGACCAGCGGCGCCGACCGCGGCCGCCAGTCCCGCCGGGGTCGGCGCGTCGAACAGGTCGCGCAGTCCCAGCTCCACGCCCAGCACGGACCGGGCCCGGGCGACCAGCCGGGTGGCGAGCAGGGAGTGCCCGCCGAGGTCGAAGAAGCTGTCGTCCGGCCCGGCCTCGGCGACGCCGAGCACCTCGGCGAACAGCCCGCACAGCAGGTGCTCGGCCGGGGTGCGCGGTGCGCGGCCCGGTGCGGCGGGCCGCGGCCCGGGGGCCGGGAGGGCGCGCCGGTCGAGCTTGCCGTTGGGGGTCAGCGGCAGGGCGTCCAGCACCTCGAAGACCGACGGCACCATGTACGCCGGCAGCCGCTCGCGCAGGTGGGCCCGCAGGTCCTGGGCGCGGACGCTCCGCCCCGCGGCGGGCACGACGTAGGCGACCAGGCGGGCTTCCTCCTCGGCACGCGCCATCACCACCGCCCGCGCGACCTGCGGGAGTCCGGTGAGCGCGGCCTCGATCTCGCCGGGCTCGATCCGGAAGCCGCGCACCTTGACCTGGTCGTCGCCGCGGCCGAGGAACTCCAGGTTCCCGTCCGCGTCCCACCGCACCAGGTCGCCGGTGCGGTACATCCGGCTGCCGGCCGGACCGTACGGGTCGGCCACGAACCGCCCCGCCGTCAGCCCCGGCCGCCCCAGGTAGCCGCGCGCCAACCCCGGTCCCGCGATGTACAGCTCCCCTGCGGTGCCCGCCGGCACCGGCCGCAGGCCGCCGTCGAGCACATGCAGCCGGGCGTTGGCGACGGGGCGGCCGATGACCGGCCGCGGGCTCGAACCCACGGGTGCGGTCACCGCGTTGACGGTGCACTCGGAGGGCCCGTAGAGGTTGAGGCAGGCGGTCCCGTCAGCAGCTCGCAGCCGCTCCCACAGCTGTTCCGGTACGGCCTCACCGCCCGCCGCCACCAGCCGGGGGCGGTGCCGCGGGTCATCCAGCAGCCCGTGCTCGACGAGGACCCGGAGGTAGGACGGGGTGGCCTCCACATAGTCGAGTCCACGGCTCGCGGCGTACTCGGCCAGGGCCTCGGGGTCGGTGAAGGTGGCGTGGTCCAGGACGTGCAGTTCGTGGCCGGTGAAGAGGGCGAGCAACTGGTTCCAGGAGGCGTCGAAGGACACCGAGGTGGTCAGGCCGACGCGCATCCGCGGCCGGCCCGCCGACGGCGGCGCGAACTGCGCCATGCCCGGGTCGGCGAGCAGGTCGAGCAGTCCGCCGTGGGTGGCGACCACGCCCTTGGGCCGCCCCGTCGAACCCGACGTGTAGATCACATACGCCGGATGCGCCGGATCGACC
>NZ_JBAGKC010000068.1:0-6205 GCF_037034245.1 Streptomyces sp. CA2R106 | reverse complement strand
CTCCGAGGCGTCCGGGGTCGGCGTCACGCGCACCAGTCGCGCCGCACGGACGACACCCTCCCGGACAACCACCTGCGGCTCCCCACCGACCGCAAGCTTGGCGATGAGATCGGTGTCCAGGGAGGTAGCCGACGCTTCGACGTCCACCAGGGTGATCCGGCCCGGGTGCTCGGCCTGCGCCGACCGCACCAACCCCCACACCGCCGAACCCGCCAGATCAGCAACCGCCTCCCCCGGCCCGGCCTCGACCGCACCCCGCGTCGCCACCACCAACCGGCTCCCGGCAAACCGCTCATCCCCCACCCACCGCTGCACCTGACCCAACACCCAACCGGTCACCTCATGCGCCGACGCCACCACATCGCCCCCGGCACCGTACGCAGCCAACACCAGCACATCCGCACCCGGTTCGACGTCCTCCGACACACCGAACACCGCCACACCCGCACCCGCACCCGCACCCGGCACCTCCTCCGGCACCGCCACCACCGACGACCAGTCCAACCCCAGCACCAGCCCGGACCGCACACCACCGGACACACCGCCAGCCGCTACCGGCCGCATCACCAACGAACCGATGCTCACCACCAACCGGCCGTCGCTGTCGGCCAGTTCGACCCGCATGCTGTCGGCGCCCGTCCGCACCAGGTGCACCCGGGAGGCGGTCGCGCCAGCGGCATGCAGGGTCACGTCCGAGAAGCTGAACGGCAACCGCCCGGCCGGCGCGGGCTCCAGCCCCACGAAGGCACTCGCCTGGAGCGCGGCGTCCAGCAGCGCCGGGTGCACCCCGAACCTGCGGGCCCGGTCGGCCTCGTCCTCCGGGACCGCCACCTCGGCGTAGACCTCCTCCGGTCCGGCCCAGACCTCGCGCAGTCCCTGGAACGCCGGGCCGTACGCGAAGCCGTGGTCGGCGGTCAGCCGGTAGAAGTCCGAGACGTCGACCCGTCCACCGCTCTCCGGCGGCCACTGCCACCCGGCCGCCCCGGCGGCGGAGGCGTCGCCCAGTACGGCGCTCGCGTGCCGGGTCCAGGGCTCGTCATCCGTCGTCCGGGCGTACACCGCGAGCCCACCGTCGTCGTTGACCACCACCTGCACCTGCACGCTCCCCGCCTCGGGAACGACCAACGGCGCCTCCACGACCAACTCCCGCAGACCACCGGCCCCCACGGCATCCGCACCCCGAACCGCCAGCTCCACAAAGCCCGTTCCCGGGAACAGCACCACCCCGTGCACCGCGTGGTCCCGCAACCACGGCTGCGTACGGAGCGACAACCGCGACGTCAGCACCACCGCACCCGAATCCGGCACCGACACCACCGCACCCAGCAGCGGGTGTTCGGCGGACGCCAGCCCGGCTGCCGTCACGTCGCCGGCCGGCTTCGGCTGGGCCCAGTAGCGGCGCCGCTGGAAGGCGTACGTCGGCAGGTCCACCCGGCCCGGTTTCCGGCCGCCCGCCAGGGTCTGCCAGGCGACCGGCACGCCCTGGACGAAGAGTTCCCCGGCCGCCAGCAGCGCGGTCCGCAGTCCCTCCCGGTCCTTGCGCATCAGGGCCACCGCAACAGCGTCCTCGGCGTTGGCCTGCGCCAACCCCGCCACGACACCGTCCGGACCCGCATCCACGAAGGTGTCCACGCCCTGCCCGGCCAGCCACGCCAGACCATCCGCGAACCGCACCGCCGAACGCACCTGCTGCGCCCAATACTTCGGCGACGTCATGTCCGCAGGCTCACCCGTCAGATTCGACACCACGGGGATGCGCGGCTCCGAGAACTCCACGTCGGCGATGGCCGCCATGAAGTCCTCCACCATCGGGTCCATCAACGCCGAATGGAACGCATGAGACACCCGCAGCCGCGTCGTCTTCACACCCAACGCCCTGAACCGCTCACCCACCGCGAGAACGGCGGCCTCCCCACCCGAAACGACCACGGAGCCAGGCGCGTTGACCCCTGCGAGCGAGACCTCGTCGGACAGGTACGGCCGTACGCCCTCCTCCGGCGCCGCAATGGCGACCATCGCCCCACCCGCCGGAAGCGCCTGCATCAAACGCGCCCGCGCCGCCACGAGCCGGCAGGCGTCCCGCAGGTCAAAAACCCCCGCCACATGAGCCGCCGCCACCTCACCAATGGAGTGCCCCAGCAGATAATCCGGCTCCACCCCGAATGACTCCAGCAACCGGAACAACGCCACCTCGACGGCAAACAGCGCGGGCTGCGCCCACCCCGTGGAGTTCAACTCCTCCGCGTCCTCACCCCACACCACCTCCCGCAGCGGAACATCGAGGTGCCGGTCCAACTCCGCCACCACCTCGTCGAAAGCGGCAGCGAACACCTCGGACTCCCCGTACAACACGCGCCCCATCCCCAGCCGTTGCGCGCCCTGGCCCGCGAACAGCACCGCCACCCGGCGCCCGTTCCGCCCCACACCCTGGGCCACGTTCGCCACCGACTCCCCAGCAGCCAACGCCCGCAACCCCGCCGTCAGTTCACCCGCATCAGCACCCACCACCACGGCCCGGTGCTCGAACACCGACCGCGACAACAACGCCGCACCCACCGCCACCGGGTCCACCCCGTCCACCGCCGACACCAACCGCCCGGCCTGCGCCCGCAGCGCCTCCTCCGAACGACCCGACACCACCCACACCGTCCCGGCACCGCGGTCCTCCACCACGGACTCCGGCTCCGCCTCGGGCGCGGCCTCCAGAATGACGTGCGCGTTCGTCCCCGAGACGCCGAAGGACGACACGCCGGCGCGGCGCGGCCGGTCCGGGTCCGCCGACGGCCAGGCCACCTGCGCGGTGACCAGTTCGACGCCGCCCGCGGACCAGTCGACCTGGGAGGACGGCGCGTCCACGTGCAGGGTGCGGGGCACCACCCCGTTCTGGAGGGCGAGCACCATCTTGATCACGCCCGCCACGCCCGCGGCCGCCTGCGTGTGCCCGATGTTGGACTTCAAGGACCCCAGCAGCAGCGGCCGTTCGGCGGGGCGGCCCTGACCGTAGGTCGCGAGCAGCGCCTGGGCCTCGATCGGGTCGCCGAGCGTCGTACCGGTGCCGTGCGCCTCCACCACGTCCACGTCGGACGGCGACAGCGAGGCCGCGGCCAGCGCCTGGCGGATCACCCGCTGCTGGGAGGGACCGTTCGGAGCGGTCAGACCGTTGGACGCGCCGTCCTGGTTGACCGCGCTGGACCGTACGACCGCCAGCACGCGGTGGCCGTTGCGCTCCGCGTCCGACCGGCGCTCCACGACCAGCACGCCCACGCCCTCGGACCAAGCGGTGCCGTCGGCCGCTTCGGCGAAGGCCTTGACCCGGCCGTTGGCGGCCAGCCCGCCCTGGCGGCTGAACTCGACGAAGCCGCCCGGGGTGGCCATGACGGCCACGCCGCCGACGAGCGCGAGCGAGCACTCCCCCGCGCGCAGCGCCTGACCGGCCCAGTGCAGGGCGACCAGCGACGACGAGCAGGCGGTGTCCACGCTGACCGCCGGGCCCTGGAGGCCGAGGGTGTAGGCGACCCGGCCGGACAGCACGCTGAGCAAGCCGCCGGTGAGCAGGTGCCCCTGGGCTTCGGGGGTGGCGCCGGCGACCTCGCTGTAGCCGGACGGGGCGGCGCCGACGAAGACGCCGGTGGAGGTCCCGGCCAGGGCGGCCGGGTCGATGCCCGCGTGTTCCAGGGCCTCCCAGGAGGCTTCCAGCACCAGCCGCTGCTGCGGGTCGGTGGCCATGGCCTCGCGCGGGGAGATGCCGAAGAAGGCGGCGTCGAAACCGCCCGCGTCGTCCAGGAAGCCGCCCTCGCGGGTGACCGAGGAGCCGGCACGCTCGCCGTTCGGGTCGTAGAGCGCCTCGAGGTCCCAGCCGCGGTCGTCGGGGAAGCCCGACATCACGTCGACGCCGTCGGTGACGACGCGCCACAGGTCGGCGGGGTTGTCCACACCGCCGGGGAAGCGGCAGGCCATGCCCACGATGACCATCGGGTCGTCGGCACCGTCGGCCGTGGGGACCGGCAGGGCCGGCTGGGCGTCCGCGGTCTGCGCCGAGGTGTCGCCGAAGCGCTCGGCCAGGTAGCCGGCGATGCGGGCGGCGTTGGGGTAGTCGAAGACGAGGGTGGTCGGCAGGCTCAGGCCGGTGACGGTCTGGAGCCGGTTGCGGAACTCCACCGCGGTCACCGAGTCAAAGCCGAGTTCCTTGAACGCCTGGGTCGCGTCGACCTGTTCGCCCGAGTCGTGGCCGAGGACCGCGGCGGCGTGGTCACGGGCCGCGGTGAGCAGGTGGTCGTAGCGCTCCTGCGGGCTCATGGCGCGCAGGTGGCCGCCGCCTTCCGGCGTCTCCTCCGGTTCGGCCGCGGCCGCCTCCGGCAGCAGCGAGAACAGGCGGGTCGGCCGGGCCATGCCGAAGGTCGGCACGAAGCGCGACCAGTCCATGTGGGTGACCGCGACATTGGTGTCGCCGTCGCTCAGCGCCCGGTGCAGGGCGGCGACCGCCAGTTCGGGCCGCATGGGGTGCACTCCGAGCCGCGTGAGGTACTGGGCGTAGTCGGCGTCGGCGGCCATCATGCCCGGCGCGTCCCAGGCGCCCCAGGCCACGGACAGGGCGGGCAGGCCGCGGGCCCGGCGGTGCCCGGCGAGGGCGTCGAGGCAGGCGTTGGCGGCGGCGTAGCCGCCCTGGCCGGCGCTGCCCCAGGCCGCGGCGCCGGAGGAGAACAGCACGAACGCGTCCAGCTCCAGGTCGCGGGTGAGTTCGTCGAGCAGCAGCCCGCCGGTGACCTTGACCCGCAGCTGCGCGCGCAGTGCCTCCTCGGTGAGGTCGGCGACGGCGCCGCCCTCGTCGACCACGCCCGCCGCGTGCATGACGGTGCGCAGCGGCAGGTCGGCGGGGACCGCGGCAATCAGCGCCGCGACGGTCTCCCGGTCGCCGACGTCCCCGGCGGCCACGCTCACCCGGGCGCCCGCGGCTTGGAGTTCGGCGGTCAGCTCCGGTACGCCGTCCGCGGCCGGGCCGCGGCGGCTGACCAGGACGACGTGCTCGGCGCCCGCCCCGACCAGCCAGCGCGCCACATGGGCGCCGACCCCGCCGGTGCCGCCGGTCACGATCGCGGTGCCGCTGGTCCGCCAGGCTGCGGGCAGTCCGGCCGCCGGGGCGTGCACCAGGCGCCGGGCGTACAGCCCGGACGAGCGGACGGCGAGCTGGTCCTCGCCGTGCCCGCCCGCGACGACCGCGCCCAGCCGCTGCCGGACCGCGTCGTCGATGACCTCGGGCAGGTCCAGCAGACCGGCCCACCGCTCGGGCACTTCGAGGGCGGCCACCCGGCCGAGGCCCCAGGTCGCCCCCGGCCAGACGCCGCCGATCCGCTCCTCGCCGTGGACGGCGACCGCGCCGCGCGTCACCGCCCACACCGGCACCCGCACCTGCTGCACCAGCCGGACGGTGGACAGCAGCCCTTCGACGTCGTCCCGTACCGCCAGCAGCGACACCACGCCCGGGCAGGCGGGGCTCACCTCCGGTGCCGTGCCGTCGTCCTCGATCAGCTCGCCGCCCACGGCCTCGGCCACCGCCACCGTCCACGGGTCGGCGGCGTACCCGGCGGGCACGACCACCGCCCAGCGTGCGGCGGGCGCGCCGGCGAGCCGGCCCGTCGCCGACGCCGGCGCCCACGTCTCCCGGTAGCGCCAGCCGTCCGCGGCGGTCGCGGACTGCCGCTGGTCGCGCCAGCGCAGCATGGCGGGCACCACGTCCGTCAGCGCGGCGCTGTCGACGCCCAGCGAGCGGGCGAGCCCGGCGACGTCGCTGCTCTCCATCGACGCCCAGAACTCGGCGTCCACCGGGTCGCGCAGCGCGGGGTCGTGGGCCGCCACGGCCGCCTGCGGCCAGTACCGGCGGTGCTGGAAGGCGTACGTCGGCAGGTCCACCCACTCCGCGCCGCGACCGGTGAACAGCCGGTCCAGCGCGACGGGGACGCCGTGGGCGAAGAGTTCGGCCGCGGACAGCAGGAAACGGTCCAGGCCGCCTTCGTTACGGCGCAGGGTGCCCGTCGCAACGGCGTCCTCGCCGAGCGTGTCCTGCACGGCCATGGTGAGGACCGGGTGCGGGCTGACCTCGACGAACGCGGTGAAACCGTCGGCCGCCAGAGCCCGGGTCGCCTGCTCGAACTCCACGGTCTGCCGCAGATTGCGGTACCAGTAACCGGCGTCCAGGGTGGAGGTGTCG
>NZ_JBAGKC010000067.1:0-6214 GCF_037034245.1 Streptomyces sp. CA2R106 | reverse complement strand
TCTCGGGTCCGCACGGGTTCGCTCACGACAACGGCCACTTGGCGGTCACCTCCGCGGCCAGGGCCCGCAGGTCGGGCCAGGAGGCGGGGTCCTCGCCGTGGGTGCCGAGGATCGCGGCCAGCCACCGCTCCAGTCCGAACGCGACGCACGCGGTGTGCGCGTCCTTGCCGTCCCTGGTGATGCCGAACGCCTCGCCGAAGTGCTCGTGGTGCAGGTTCACCGACGAGATCGCCAGGTCCCCGTAGGTCGCCTCGCGCTTGACCGGGCTCAGCTTCTGCATCAGGAACGCCGGGTTCTGCTCCGGCTCGAAGAACGGGTCGGTCGCGTGCTCCCAGGAGACGTCCAGGCCGGCCAGCTCGAAGAGCAGCGTGACCGCCTCGCTGGTCTGCCGCGCGAACTGCGCGGTCTCCTCGGCGGTGCCCACGCACACGATCTCCCGCATGGTGAACGACCACTGGCGGCGCAGCGGCACGTACTCCCGCTCCCGCCGGTAGCAGGTGTTCACCGTGGTCAGGTAGAGCGGCTCGGCGAGCGCCTCGCCCTCGTGCGCCGGGTAGAGGTGGTAGCAGGCGGCCGGGGTGAGGATCTCGTCGGCCGGGCCGAGGAACGGCCGCGGGTCCTGGTCGGGGTCCTCGGCGAAGCCGCTGATGCGGTCGGGCTCGAGCCCGACCGCGAAGGTGGCCTGGTGCGGGAAGGACCGCAGGTAGCCGGTCTTCCGCAGCACGGCGGCCGGCAGCGTGGAGGGGTGCCGTTCGCCCTGCGCCCCCCACACCCCGGCCAGTTGGAGGAACGCCGCGTCCGCGTCGCCGGCCAGCCGCAGCAGCTCGCCGGAGAGCGAGACCTGCCCGGAGCCGTGCCAGCGCATCACGACTGCGTCCCGAAGCGGGTCGCGAGCGTGTCGATGTCGCGGAAGTCGGTCGGACGCAGGTCCTCGACGTCGATCGGGGTGCCCCGCAGCCGCTCCATCAGCAGCAGCAGCTCGGGGATGTGCACCGAACGCAGGGTGCGGTCGGCGAAGATCGGGCTGTGGTCGGTGACCTGCACCCCTGACTTCTCGCTGACCCACGCGCGCAGCTCGGCGCGGAAATCCGGCTCAGAAAGCATCGACGGGCTCCTCGGGAAGGATCTTTTCGGTGGCGAGGAAGCCGAGGCACTTGGCGGTGACGGTGCGGCGGTGCTCCCGCTGCGCCGGGGAGTTCCACGCGCTCTCGGCTACTTCCCAGGGGTCGGCCAGTCCGGCGTCGGCGTAGACGTCGGGGTTGTAGTACTCCCGCCAGCTACTGGTGATGAACGCCGCGAGGTGGCCGCGGACGTCGTCGACGGTCTGTGCGTCCCACTGCTTGGTCCGCCACAGCTCGGTGACCAGGTTGCGCCCGAAGATCAGGTGCCTGGCCTCCTCGACGTGGTGGTTGCGGTTGATGTACCTGGCCACCGGGTGCAGCCGCTCGTCGCGGGCCTGGAGCCAGTTGTAGTGGTCCACGATCTCCTCGAAGACCATGGTCTTGGCGAAGAAGAGGAAGTCGCCGACGTCCCGCGGCACTTCCTCCTCACCCACGGAGAACTGGCGGCTGCGGTACACCCGCGCGTAGCGGGTGCAGAAGCCGCCGAAGAAGATGCTGTGCTTGTTCTCCTCGTCGAGGAAGTGATGCAGGTAGTCCGCCACCTGGATCATGTCCTTGCGGTACAGCCGCTCGGCGAGGCCGGCCATCAGGCCCTTCTCGCCGTGGATGTTGAGGCTGTAGAAGTTCACCGCCTCGTGGAACGCCAGCCGCTTGCGGTCCGCCTCGGACATCTTGTCCCAGTACGGGGTGCCGTTGAGGCTGAGGAGTTCGGGGGAGGAGAACCAGTCCACGCCGGGGTCGACGGACTCCGGCCAGTCCAGCGCGGTGTACGGGTTCTGGTACGAGTGCTGGGACACCTCGCTGAGCCGCCGAGCCACCGCTGCCACGGATTCCGCGAGGCTCATGTCTCGTCTCCCGTGCGCCCATGCAGCCGATCACTCATGTCGCCTCCAGAGACGGAAATAGCAGCGTCGTCGCGGCTTTCAATGCCGTTGGGCGTCAGGTAGGACTTGAACGAATCGATATCGAGAGGTTCCAACATCGAGCTCCCGTCTTCGGGCCGGGTCTGCCGCCCGTTCCCGCGAATTGTGTGGGCGGAATCATCGATGGAGCGAGCGTAGGCCGGGTGACTCAGGCAAATCCCTAGTCAATATCGCCGCCAGGTCGTGCAGGATGGGCGCATGTCGATACTTGGGTGGCTGAGTGCGCCGTCTCCCGGCCGCGGCGTGTGGTTCGCCGGGGAGCGTGACGGCTGGGAGCGAGTGGAGTACGCCGAGCTTGCCGAGGACGCGCGCAGGGTCGCGGCGGACCTGGCCGCGCGGGGCGTGGGCCGCGGCGACGTCGTCGCGATCGCCCTGCCGGGCAACCGCGACGGGCTGGCCGCGCTGTACGGCGCCTGGGCCGCGGGCTGCTGCGCGACGATGCTGCCGGTGCCGGGGTACGGGGCGGGCGCGGAGTACACCGCGCACACCGCCGCGATCCTGGCGCAGGCGAAGCCCGCGGTGACCTTCGCCGACGCCGAGTCGGCGCCGCTGCTGGCCGAGGTGACACCGGTCAGCGAGGTGCGGCGGGATGCCGGCAGCCCGGCGCAGGTGCAGGAGCCGGGCCGGGTCGCGGTGCTCCAGTTCACCTCGGGCACCACCCGCAGCCCGCGGGCCATCCAGGTCACCTGGGACAACATGGACGCCAACTTCGCCATCCTGCGCCGCTGGATGCGGTGGCAGGACGGCGACGGCATGGCGTCCTGGCTGCCGTTCAACCACGACATGGGCCTGCTGACCTGCGTGATGACCGCCGACCGGCAGGGCGACCTGTGGCTGATGCGGCCCGACCAGTTCATCCGCAGCCCCGAGCGCTGGCTGTCGTGCCTGAGCGCCGGCAAGGCCGCGCACTCCGGTGCGCCGTCCTTCGGCTTCGGCTACGTCGCGCGCCGGCTGCGCCCGGAGCAGTGGGCGAAGCTGGACCTGTCGGGGTGGCGGACGGCGGTCGTCGGCGGCGAGGTGCCCGACCCGGGCGCGCTGCGCGCGTTCGCGGCCGCGGCCGCCCAGGCCGGGTTCGACCCGGCCGCGCTGCACCCCGCCTACGGGCTGGCGGAGAACACCTCCGCGGTCACCGCGGGCGCGGTCGGCCGCCCCGGGCGGGTGGCGCGGCCGGACTGGGAGCAGATGCGGTTCGGCGAGCCGGTGACCGTACTGGAGACCGGTCTGCTGCTGCCGCCGGCCGGCGCTGTGACCCCCGAGGCCGGCGACGGTACCGGCTGGCTGGCCGGCCAGGGCTGGCCGCTGCCGGAGGACGGTGTCGGGGTGGAGATCGCCGACGCCGAGGGGAAGGCGCTGCCCGAGGGCTCGCTCGGCGAGATCGTCATCACCGGCAGCTCGGTCACCGATGGGTACGTCGGCGAGGAGCCGTTCGACGGTCCGCTGCACACCGGCGACGCCGGGTTCGTGCACGACGGCGACCTGTACGTGCTGGGCCGCATGGGCGACAGCCTCAAGGTCCGGGCCCGCACGGTGTACGTGGAGGACCTGGAGTTCAAGGCCCGCGAGGCGGCCGGCCTCAACCGGCTGGCCGTGGTCAGCATGAGCGACGGCGGCCGCCCCGGCGTCGCTGTCTTCGCCGAGGCCGAGCCGGGCCCGTGGGCGGACAAGGTCACCCAGGCGCTGCGCACCGAGCTCGGGCCGGACCCCGAGATCGCCGTCATCTCCGGCGAGCACGGCCTGATCCGCCGCACTTCCAGCGGCAAGCCGCAGCGGCGCGCGATGTGGCAGCTGTGGTCGGCCGGGAAGCTCCCCGGCACCCGGATCGTGTGAGCCCCGGGCACTGACCGGCACCGGGCACCGAACACCGGACACCGGGCGAACGGGCAGCTTCCTGTCGCCGAACGGGCATTGCCGAATTACGGCCGGCCGCCGGCGTGTTCCGCCGGCGGCCCGGCGCCTGAACGCGGAAACAGCGAGCCGGCCCCGCGCGGTCCCGGACTGACTAGGGATTTACCTGAGCCGCCGGACCTATGCTCGTCCCATCGATGATTCCGACCACACAATTTCGCGGCGCCAGAGAAGGCCCGGCGCGAAGACGGGAGTTCGATGTTGGAATCCCTCTACATCGATTCGTTCAAGTACGCGCTCGGTGAACGGAAAAGCAGTGTCGACGAATCCGCGGCGGCGGGCCGGCTTTTCTCGTCCGCCGAGGACATGAAGGCCGCCGGATTCCGCTGGCACTACATGTGTGAGCCGGGGACCTCGGCCTACGACCTGGCCTGTTCCGCGGTCCGCCCGATCGCCGACAAGGCGGCCGGCGCCGACGCCATCGTGTACGCCACCTGCCTGCCGCTCAACGCCAACGTGGGCAGCGACGAGGAATGGCGCAGCAGTCGGGACGTCAAGCACCTGATGGACTTTCCGGTGAGCCGGCTCCAGGCCGACTTCAAGCTGGACGGGGCGATCGCGATCGGCCTCAACCAGCAGGCGTGCACCTCGATGCTGGGTTCGCTGCGGATCGCGGGCGCGATGCTCGCCACCGAGCCGACCTGGGAACGCGTGCTGTGCGTGACCGCCGACCGGTTCCCGGAGAACGCGGTCTACGAGCAGGCGTACAACGTGATCTCCGACGGCGCCGCCGCCTGCGTCGTCAGCCGGCAGCCGACCGAGGGCGGGTTCCGCCTCGTGGCCAGCCACCAGATCACCAACGGCGGTCTGGGCATGGCGAGCGACGACGAGACGGTGGGCAGCTACTTCAGCTACATGCACCGGCTGATCGCGCAGACCCTCAAGCGCGCCGACCTGCAGGCCACCGACCTGGACTGGGTGATCACCCAGAACACCAACGACGTGGCCTGGACGGTCCTGGCGCACCTGTTCAAGATCGACACCGAGAAGGTGGTCAGTGTCACGCTGCCCGACGCCGGGCACGTGATCTCCGCCGACAACGTGCTGAACCTCGCCGCCCTGGTGGAGTCCGGGCGGATCAAGTCCGGCGACCGGCTGCTGCTGACGATGGCCGGCTTCGGCCTCAACTGGCAGGCCACCATCCTGGAGGCGGTGTGAGCGGCCAGCGCCGGCCCCGAACGTACGCCGACCGCCCCGTCCGCCTCGCGGAGGTGACCGTCTCATGACCGTCCTGGTAACAGGTGCCGCCGGCTACGTGGGCGGCCTGATCGTCAAGGCCCTGCGCGAGCACGGCGGTTACGGCGACGTCCTGGCGTACACCCGCGCCGAGGCGGACCTCACCGTGCCCGGCGCCCTCGACGGGGTGCCGACCGCGGGCCTGACGCACATCGTGCACGCCGCCGCGGTCACCAAGTTCGCCGTCCCGCGGGAGACCGCGAAGGCGGTCAACATCGGCGGCACCGCGCAGGTCGTCGAACTGGCCAAGCGCTGCCCCGACCTGGAGCGCGTGGTCCTGCTGTCGACCCTGTACACCGCGGGCCTGGCGGTCGGCGACATCGCCGAGGAGCCCGCCGGGCCGGTGCTGGAGCCGCGCACCGCCGCGGACGGCGCCGACGGCGCGGACGCCGAGGCGGCCGAAGACACCGTACGGTTCGCCAACTACTACGAGTGGTCCAAGCACACGGCCGAGCGCCTGGTGCAGGAGAGCGGGCTGCCGGCCACCATCGCCCGGGTGCCCACCATCATCGCCGACGACGACAGCGGCCGCGTCACCCAGTACAACGCCGTGCACAACACGCTCAAGCTCCTCTACTACGGGCTGCTGTCGCTGATGCCGGGCCTGTCCGACATCCCGGTCTCCCTGGGCACCGGGGAGTTCACCGTCAACGCGACCATGGCGCTGCTGGCCGCCGAGCCCGGCTACTACCACGTCTGCCCGGACCTGGAGCAGACCCCGCGGCTGGGCCGGATCGTGGACCTGATGTTCACCGCGTTCGAGCAGGACTCCAGCTTCATCCGGCGGCAGATCCTGCGGCCGCTGCTCGTCGACGAGGCCGCCTTCGCCAACCTGATCAACGGCCTGCGGACCCTGCCGCACGGGCCGGTGCTCGACGCGCTCGAGTCCGTGTCGCCGTTCTCCGCGCAGCTCTTCCGGCCGAAGGTCTTCGGCAACACCCGGCTGCACAAGGCGTGGCCGGGCTACCAGGCGCCCGACCCGGACGCGCTGGTGTCGCAGACCGCGGAGTACCTGGTGCGGACCCGATG
>NZ_JBAGKC010000066.1:0-6241 GCF_037034245.1 Streptomyces sp. CA2R106 | reverse complement strand
CTGAGGCCGGCCGGCCTCAGCCGATTTGAGGAGTCAGCGCATGGATGCAAACGAGATCCTGGGTGAGCTGCTCACCCCCGAGGGCCGCGACGACCCGTACCCGCACTACGCCGCCGCGCACGGCCTCGGCCCGGTCGCGCCGCTCGGCGACAAGCTGTGGATGGTGCCCGGCTACGACGCGATCAACGAGACGCTGCGGGCCAGCGAGTTCGGCCCGTGGGACGACCGGTACAACCGGCTGTTCACCGCCGCCGAGTGGAAGCTGCACCCCTCGGTCGTCGCCCTGACCAACAGCATCCTGGACACCAACCCGCCGGACCACACCCGGATGCGGGACGTGATGGCCCGGGCGTTCAGCGCCCGCCGGGTCGCCGCGCTCGAGCCGATGATCCGGCAGATCGCCCGGGACCTGCTCGACGAGATGGCCGACGCCACGTCGGACGGCTCGTCGGTCGACTTCATGGACCGCTTCGCCTTCAACCTGTCCGTCGGCGTGGTCGGCGAGCTCTTCGGCATGCCGAAGGAGGACTGGCCGCGGTTCAAGCAGCTGGCCAACGACTGGACCCTGGTCTTCGAGGTGACCCCCACCGAGGAGGACACCCTCATCGCGGACACCGCCTACGCGGAGTTCGAGAAGTACTTCCAGGAGCTGGTCGCCCGGCGCCGCATGCACCCGGGCGACGACCTGGTCAGCGCGGTGGTGCAGATCACCGACCAGGAGAACGCGCCGCTGACCGCGGAGGAGCTGGTCTGCAACCTCGGCGTGGTGCTGGCCGCGGGCATCGAGACCACCACCCACATCTTCGGCAACGGCCTCAACCTGCTCTTCAAACACCCCGACGTCGCCGCCGGGCTGCACAACAAGCAGATCGCCGCGGACAACTTCGTCGAGGAGGTGCTGCGCTTCGACTCGCCGGTCCAGCTGATCGCCCGCGTCGCCCGTGAGGACGCGGAGATCGCCGGCACCCGCATCCCGATGGGCGAGTGGGCGCTGCTCGCGCTCGGCGCCGGCAACCGCGACCCGAAGCGCTACACCGACCCCGACCGCTTCGACCCCACCCGCACCGCCATCCAGCCGGTGTCCATGGGCGCGGGCATCCACCACTGCCTCGGCGCGCCGCTCGCCCGGCTGGAGGGCACGGTGGCGTTCACCGAGCTCCTCGACCGGTTCCCGAACGTGGCGCCGGCCGGTGAGCCGACCCGCCGGGACCGGCTGACGATCCGCGGGTACGAGAACCTGCCCGTCACCCTCGGCTGACCCCGCGACGGCGGCAGCACCCGCCTGCCGCGGCCGCCGTGCCCGGTGCCAACACCGGGCCCGGCGGCCCGCGGCGGGCTTCCGAGCACCGTTCCCGGCCCCGCCCGCCTCCTGCTCCCTGCCTCCTGCTCCCTGCACTCGTCGGACCTCTGTGGAGATAGTGATGACTGATTCCCCCATTGGTAGCGGAGCGGAAATCGCGATTGTCGGCATCTCCTGCCGGCTGCCGGGAGCCTCCACCCCGCAGGAGCTGTGGGACCTGCTGAGCCAGGGCCGCCACGCCATCGGCAAGGCGTCCGACAAGCAGCGCACCGCCGGGCCCGACGGGGCCGACTGGCCGGGCGGCTTCATCGACGGCATCGACGCGTTCGACGCCGCGTTCTTCGGCGTCTCGCCCAACGAGGCCGCCGCGATGGACCCCCAGCAGCGCATCATGCTGGAGCTGTGCTGGGAGGCCCTGGAGGACGCGGGCATCGTGCCCGCCGACCTCGACGGCGGCCGCGCCGGCGTCTTCGCCGCCAGCATCACCAGCGACTACACCACCCTCCTCGCCCGGCAGCAGGGCGAGCTGTCCCGCTACACGCTGACCGGCCTGAACCGCGGGATCATCGCCAACCGGGTCTCCTACAGCCTGGGCCTGCGCGGCCCGAGCCTGACCGTGGACTCCGCACAGTCCTCCTCACTCGTCTCGGTGCACCTGGCCGCCGAGAGCATCCGGCGCGGCGAGGCCGACCTCGCCCTGGCCGGCGGCGTCAACCTCATGCTCGACCCGGGCAGCACCGCGATGACCGAGCAGTTCAACGCGCTGTCCCCCGACGGCCGCTGCTACACCTTCGACGCCCGCGCCAACGGCTTCGTCCGCGGCGAGGGCGGCGCCGTCGTCGTCCTCAAGGCCGCCGAACGGGCCCGCGCCGACGGCGACCGGATCTACGGCCTGATCCTGGGCAGCGCCGTCAACAACGACGGCCGCACCTCCGGCCTGACCGTGCCCGGCGAGCAGGCCCAGCGCGAGGTCGTCCGGCAGGCCGTCCAGGCCGCCGGCGTCCGCCCCGCCGACGTCCAGTACGTCGAACTGCACGGCACCGGCACCAAGGTCGGCGACCCCATCGAGGCCGCCGCGCTGGGCGCCGCGCTCGGCACGGACCGGCCCGCCGACCGGCCGCTGCACGTCGGCTCGGTGAAGACCAACATCGGGCACCTGGAAGGCGCCTCGGGCATCGCCGGGCTGCTGAAGGTGCTGCTGAGCATCGAGCGCCGCCAGGTGCCGGCCAGCCTCAACTACGAACGCCCCCACCCCGCCATCCCGCTCGCCGACCTCGGCCTGAGCGTGCAGGCGGAGGCGGGGCCGTGGCCCGACGAGCGGCAGCGCCTCGTCGCGGGCGTCAGCTCGTTCGGCATGGGCGGCACCAACTGCCATGTCGTCGTGGCCGAGGACACCGCCGCCGCGCCCGCAGCCGAGGCCGCCGCGCCCGACGCCGCCGCGCCCGCCACCGACGCGCAGGCCGCGACCGTACCCGCCGACCACATCGCCGCCCACGCCTGGCCGCTGTCCGGCCGTACCGCGCCCGCGCTGCGCGCCCAGGCCGAGCGCCTGCACGCCCACGTCACCGCGCGCCCCGGCATACCCACCGCCGACACCGGCCGCGCCCTGGCCACCACCCGGCAGGCGTTCGAGCAGCGCGCCGTCGTCCTCGGCGACAGCGCCGCGGAGTTCCACGCCGGCCTGACCGCCCTGGCCGCCGGCGACCCGGCGGCCAACGTCGTGGCAGGCACCGCCCGCGCCGTCGGCGGCACCGTCTTCGTCTTCCCCGGACAGGGCTCGCAGTGGCAGGGCATGGCCCGCGAACTGCTGGAGACCTCACCGGTGTTCGCCGAGCACCTGACCGCGTGCTCACAGGCCCTCGCCGCCCACCAGGACTGGTCCGTGCTCGACGTCGTACGCGACGTGCCCGGCGCGCCGTCCCTGGAGCGCGGCGACGTGGTGCAGCCGGTGCTGTTCGCCGTGATGATCGCCCTCGCCCGGCTCTGGCAGGCCCAGGGCGTCACCCCCGACGCCGTCATCGGTCACTCCCAGGGCGAGATCGCCGCCGCGCACATCGCCGGGGCGCTCACCCTCGCCGACGCCGCCGCGGTCGTCTCGCTGCGCGGCCAGGCCCTCAACGCCGTCGCCGGGCTGGGCGGCATGGTGTCGGTGGCCGAGCCGCTCGCCGCGGTCCGCGACCGGATCGCCGCCTACCCCGGCCGGCTCGGCATCGGCGCCGTCAACGGCCCCGGCAGCACCGTCGTGTCCGGCGACCCCGCCGCCCTCACCGAGCTGATGGCCGCCTGCCGCGCCGACGGCGTCCGCGTCCGCGAGGTCCCCATCGACTACGCCTCGCACTCCCCGCAGGTCGACGCCATCGAGGCCGACCTGCTGCGGCTGCTCGCCTCGATCCGGCCCCGCCGCGCCGACCTGGCCTTCTACTCCACCGTCACCGGCGGCCTGCTGGACACCGCCGAACTGACCGCCGCCTACTGGTTCCGCAACCTCCGCCAGACCGTCGAGTTCGAACCGGCCGTCCGCGCCGCCCTCGCCGACGGGCACCGCGCCTTCGTCGAGACCAGCCCGCACCCCGGACTGGTCGGCAGCATCGGCGAGACCCTGCGCGACGCCGCCGTCACCGACGCCCTCGTGACCGGCACCCTGCGCCGCGGCCACGGCAGCCTGCGGCAGTTCCTCACCGCCGTCGGCCAGTACCACGTCCAGGGCGGCACCCTCGACTGGGCACCGGCGCCGCGCCCCGCGCACCGCGTGGACCTGCCGACGTACGCCTTCCAGCGGGAGAACTACTGGTTCGCCGCCCCCGACGGCGCGAGCACCGCAGGCCCCGCGGGCGCGCCCGCGCCGCACCGCCCCGAACCGGCCCGGCCCGCACCGCAGTCCGCCGTCGACGCCGCCGGGGACCCCGCCGCCCGCGCCGAGGACCTGGTCGGCCTGGTCCAGAAGGCCACCGCCGTCACCCTCGGCCACGCGAGCGCGGACGCCGTCGACGTCACCCGGACGTTCAAGGACCTCGGGCTCGACTCCGGCGCCGCCCTCGAACTGCGCGGCCGGCTCACCACCGCCACCGGTCTCGAACTGCCCGACACGCTGGTCTTCGCCCACCCCACACCGGAAGCCCTCGCCCGCCACCTGCGCGCGGAACTCGCCGGGGACACCGCCGCGGGCGCGGCAGCCGCGCCGCCGGTCGCCAGCAGCGAACCCCTGGCGATCGTCGGCATGGCCTGCCGCTACCCCGGCGACGCGAACTCGCCGGAGCTGCTGTGGGACCTGGTCGCGCGCGGTACCGACGCGATCGGCGAGTTCCCCGGCAACCGCGGCTGGGACCTGGCCGCGCTCTACGACCCCAGCCGCGGCCGGTCGGGCACCTCGTACACCAAGAACGGCGGGTTCCTGCACGACGCCGACGAGTTCGACCCGGACTTCTTCGGCATCAGCCCGCGCGAGGCGACCGCCATGGACCCCCAGCAGCGGCTGCTGCTGGAGACGTCCTGGCAGGCGCTGGAGGACGCCGGGATCGACCCGGGCGCCCTGCGCGGCGGCCAGGTCGGCGTGTTCACCGGGGTGATGGCCCAGGACTACGGCCCGCGGCTGCACGAACAGGCCGACGGGTACGACGGATACCTGCTGACCGGCAACAGCCCCAGCGTCGCGTCCGGCCGCGTCGCCTACGCGCTCGGCCTCCAGGGGCCCGCCGTCACCGTGGACACCGCCTGCTCGTCGTCGCTGGTCGCCCTGCACCTGGCCGCGCAGGCCCTGCGGCAGGGCGAGTGCGCGCTCGCGCTGGCCGGCGGCGCCACCGTGATGTCCAGCCCCGGCATCTTCGCCGAGTTCTCCCGGCAGGGCGGCCTGTCGCCCGACGGCCGCTGCAAGGCGTACTCCGCGGCGGCCGACGGGACCGGCTGGGCCGAGGGCGCCGGGGTCGTCGCGATCGAGCGGCTGAGCGACGCGCGGCGCAACGGCCACCGCGTGCTGGCGGTGCTGCGCGGCAGCGCGATCAACCAGGACGGCGCGTCCAACGGACTGACCGCGCCCAACGGTTCCGCGCAGCAGCGCGTGATCGGCCAGGCGCTGGCCTCGGCCGGACTGCGGCCCGACGAGGTCGACGCGGTCGAGGGCCACGGCACCGGCACGAAGCTGGGCGACCCGATCGAGGCCGAGGCGCTGCTGGCGACCTACGGGCAGGGGCGCGCGGAGGACCGGCCGCTGTGGCTGGGCTCCATGAAGTCGAACATCGGCCACACGCAGGCGGCCGCGGGTGTCGCGGGCGTCATCAAGATGGTGCAGGCGCTGCGGCACGAGGTGCTGCCCGCCACGCTGCACGTGGACGCACCGTCCGGGCACGTCAACTGGAAGTCCGGTGCGGTCCGGCTGCTGACCGAGCCGCGGCCGTGGCCGGCGGGGGAGCGGGTGCGGCGCGGCGCCGTGTCGTCCTTCGGGATCTCCGGGACGAACGCGCACGTGATCCTGGAGGAGGCTCCGGCGGCGGAGGAGGAGCCCGCGCCGCAGGCCGCGAAGGTCCTTCCGACGGTTCCGGTGGTGGTGTCGGCGAAGGACGAGGCGGGGCTGCGGGCGCAGGCGGCCAGGCTGCGGGAGTTCCTGCTCGCGCGGCCGGAGACGGGGCTGCTGGACACCGGCTTCTCGGCGGCCACGACGCGGGCGCAGTTGGAGTACCGCGCTGCGGTGTCGGCCACGGACCGGGACTCCTTGCTGGCGGGGTTGTCGGGGTTGGCGGTCGGTGAGTTGGGCGGCGGTGTGGTGGAGGGTCGTGCCGGGTCGGGGAAGACGGTGTTCGTCTTCCCGGGGCAGGGTGCGCAGTGGGTGGGGATGGCGGTCGAACTGCTGGACTCCTCCGAGGTGTTCGCCGTGGAGGTGGCGGCTTGTGACGCGGCACTCGCCCGGTTCGTGGACTGGCGGGTGGAGGACGTGTTGCGGGAGGCGGT
>NZ_JBAGKC010000065.1:0-7199 GCF_037034245.1 Streptomyces sp. CA2R106 | reverse complement strand
CAGACCCGATCGCCGTCGCCAGACACGTCCCCATACCCCCCTGACCAGCCGCGACTACCCCGAACCGCTACCCGTGCACCGGCAGGCCATCACCGCCTCCGGCATCCACATCCACATCCACATCCACATCCACATCCACCACCACACCTACGACACCGACCACCTCACCCCCCCCCACCGCCGCCAGCCCTCCCCCGTCGCCGGCCGGAGCGGGAAATGGGAGATCCACCACAACCCCCACGCCCCCGCCAGACCTGGATCCGCCTACCCGACCACGACCCCACCGAGATCCCCTGGATCCACCGCGACCACGTCCACCAGCCATTCAACGACCACACCTGGCGACACGTCAGGAAACTTGCTCTCCATGGCCACCACGGTGATAAAGAGCAGCACGAGGCCGACCTCGCCGACACCCTCGACCAGCCCATACGCCGCACCCGGGACACCCCCGGAAACCAACCCACAACCGACAGCAGAAACACCCACCGCGGCCACCGCCCTAAGCACGCACCTGTGCTGCCCGATCTGGTGAGTCTGCCCGGCCAGCGACACCCGGCCGACCTGGAGGCCTCGGCGGAAGTCGCCGCGGACCGTGTGGCACCGCGGACCAGGGTGAAGCCGGGCCATGGCCCGGCAGCCGATCTGGCGCCTCCCTCGCAGACCCGACCGGACGAGCCGACGCATTCATGGGAACCGGGCGACAGCCTCGACGACGTCGCCGGCACCGGCACCGGCACCGGCACCGGCACCGGCACCGGCAACAACGATGCGGCCCAACCGCCCTGACCCCTGACCACCCGACAGGACCGGCACCGCTACGCCGCCACCAACCCCACCACCCCGCCCCAGCCCGCCCCGCCCCGAACCGGGCCTCTGCCGACCGTCATGAGGGCGTGAGGCGCGGCGCCGTGAGGGCTGTTGCGCGGCGCCGATCCCGTCGACAGGCGGGTGTCCAGCAGTTCGTGGCGGATCGCGAGGTTGCGGTCAAAGATTGCCGGGTTGCGCTACGTGGTTGCCGGGCCGACCCCGGATCTCCGGGCGATCCCACTCATGGTCGTCTCGGTTCCGGTGACTGCGAAATCGGCGCGTGCCGAGTCGAGGATCCGCCGGCGGTTGCGGGCCGGGGCAGCTCCTTTTTTTGGGAGGCTGATGGTCAGTCATTCGAGCATCCTTGCGTAAAGGGATGGGGTCTCTGTAAAGTGATGTGAAAACCTTCTCCGTTTCGCTGGGGACTCTGTCGAATCTGTTCAAGGATCCGCCATGAGTGCAGTAAGCACCCCGGGGTCGGCGCCGCGATGACCGGCCCATCACGCCCCGTTCACCACCGGCTGATGCCGGCGATCTGCTGTTTCGGCGTGGGCGTGACCGATAGCGAACTCATCATCGTCAACGTGGCATTTCCGTCGATAAGCAGGGACCGCCACGTCCCTGTCGGCAGCCGGCATGGGAAGGTCTCCACCTACTCCGTGGCCATGGCCTGCCTGCTGCTGCTGTCCGGCTCCGTGGCCGACCGCTTCGGCCGCCGGGGGATCTTCCCACTCGGGCTGGCGCTGCTGCCCTTCGGTCCTCTCCCGCGCGATCTGGCGTCCAGCCACGCCGCCCCCGGGCCCGTCCCGGAGGCTGCGGACGCGCCGCGCTCGCACTCGGCGTCATCTCCACCAGCAAGTGGGCCAAGGCCGCCGGCACTCGCAACGGCCGAGCAAGGCGGTGCCACTCGCCACCGATAACCCGTTCAGTCCGCTTGGATTCGATCTTGAGCGATGGAGGCTTTTCGTTGACCGCTCCCGCCCTGCAGACCACCCGGCGCTGCGCGTACGCGCCCCCGGAGGAGCACGCCCGTATCCGGGACACCGGTTCCGGGATATCCCAGGTCACCCTGCCCAGCGGCCAGGTCGCCTGGGCTCTGAGCCGGCTCGAGCACATCCGGGCCATGCTCACGGACCCCCGCTTCAGCGTCAACCGCCGGGATCCGAACTTCCCCCGGTTCACCCGCGAGTTGCGCGCCAACACCATGCGCCGATCGATCAGCCAGTTGGACCCGCCTGAGCACGGTCCCGCTCGCAGGGCCGTGGTCGGCGAGTTCACCGTGCGTCGTATGTCCGACCTGCGCCCGCGCATCCAGGAGATCGTCGACGAGCACATCGACGCGATGCTGGCCGGGCCGCGCCCCGCCGACCTCGTACAGGCCCTCTCCCTGTCGGTGCCCTCCCTGGTCATCTGCGAGCAGCTCGGCGTGCCCTACCAGGACCACGACTTCTTCCAGGCCCGCACTTCGACGATGGTGAGCCGCTCCCTCACCGCCGAGGACAGGAAGCAGGCGCGCCTGGAGCTGCGCGACTACCTCAGGGATCTGATCTCCAAGAAGGCCGCCGAGCCGACCGACGACCTGCTGGGCCGTCAGCTCGCCCAGGGCAACGACCCCGAGGACGTCCTGCCACTGGCTTTCTCGCTGCTGGTCGCCGGGCACGAGACCACCGCCGGCATGATCTCGCTCGGCGTGGTGGCCCTGTTGGAGCGCCCGGCGGATCTGGCGGCGCTGCGCGAGGACCCGGCGCGTACCCTGCCCGCGATCGAGGAGTTGCTGCGGATATTCACCGTCGTCGAGTTCGGCAACTCCCGTGTCGCCGTCGAGGACGTGGAGATCGGCGGCGTGACCATCCGGGCCGGCGACCCCGTCCTGGCGCTGAGCAACGCGGCGAACCACGACCCGTCCGCCTTCGACGAGGCGGACGAGATCAAGCTCGACCGGGGAGCCCGCAACCACGTCGCCTTCGGCTTCGGCATCCACCAGTGCATCGGACAGAACCTGGCCCGGATGGAACTGCAGATCGTCTTCGACACGCTCTTCCGCCGGATTCCGACGCTGCGGCTGGCCATGCCCGCGGACGAGCTGCCCTACAAGGGCGATGCCCTCTACTACGGCATCCACAAGGTACCCGTGACATGGGAGGAGTTGGCATGACCAAGATCGTGGCGCATCCCGACCGGTGCGTCGGAGCGGGCCAGTGCGTGATGACCGACCCCGACGCGTTCGATCAGAGCGAGGAGGACGGCACGGTCATCGTCCTCCAGGACACCCCGGCGGACGACGAGGCCCTGCAGAGGGCCCGGTCCGCCGTCGAGACCTGCCCGAGCCGGACCCTGTTCCTGACGGAGTAGCCGTCGGCGCATCCGAGCAGAGGCGCTGAGGCGCTGAGGCGCTGAGGCGCGGCCATGGTGGTTGTTGTCCGCTGTGACGGGCGGCGACCACCATGTCCCGCGCCGCCGACGCATATACGGACTCAAGGGCAAGCCTCTCGACCGCGTCGCCCTGATGGACGCCTTCGCCGAACTGGCCTGCGGCGGACGGATCCCGGCCTGGGCCCTGGCCCTGGCGCTATGCGGACCTCGCCTGGATGCCGATGCTCGCCCTGGAACGGCCAAACCCGCCGCTGCCGGAGCCGCGCCGTCCGCCCAGCGCGCCAACTCCGCACGCTCCTCGAGGGACAGCGCAGCTTCGACAGCACGAGGGCCCCGAGACGCCATGAGTCTTCCTACGGACTCAGACCCGCCGTTTCGGGCGCATCACCCTAGCTTCCGCAGGGGTGCGTTGGTCTCATGCACTTGGGCCGGTACGTTCTTCAGGTAGCTGAGGATTTTCTCGCACTACGTCATCCCTCACATCGGATCAGGACACTCCCAGCTCCTTGGCGATGAAGTCGAAGACCTCATCAGCCGACGCCGACTCAAGTTTCTGCGCCGCGGTGTTCTCCGCCGCCGGCTCCTGGCCTCGCATCCATTTCGATACCACCACCCGCAACCGAGCCGTGATATTGGCGCGAATTTCGCTGTCCGCCGGCACTTCGGAAAGAATCGATTCGAGCTGGGTGAGCTGCATGAAAACGGGTGGTTCCGAAACTTCGTCCGGAGTGATCTCCACGTACAGGTAGCGGGCGAGTTCGGCCGGTGTCGGCTGGTCGAAGGCCAGGGTGGCGGGGAGGGTGAGGCCGGTTTCGCTCGCGAGCCGGTTGCGGAGCTCCAGCGCGGTCAGTGAGTCGATGCCCATGTCACGGAAGGCCCGCTGAGGGTCGATGTCCCCGGGTCGGGCATGGCCCAGCACGACAGCGGTGGCGGCCTGGACAGTCCGCAGGAGTTCCTGCTCCCGGTCCGCCGGACTGAGCGCGGCCAACCGGGCTGCCAGGCCACCCGCATCCGCGGCCACGGATGCGGTCGGGCGGGCGGGAGCGCCTCCGGCCAGACTCCGCAGCAGTGCGGGCACCGGCCGACCTCCACGAGACAGCCCCGTCAGGTCGAGGCGGGTCGGGACCGCCAACGACGCACCCCACGCAACCGCGGCCTCGAACAACGCCAGACCCTGCTCCGTCGTCAACGGCTCGATGCCGCCGCGGCGCAGACGGGACAGGCCCGCGCCCTCCAGTTGCTCGGTCATCTCCGAGGTCTGTTCCCACAGGCCCCACGCCAGCGACTGGCCGGCCAGATGCCGATCCCGGCGATAGACCGCCAGGGCGTCCAGGAACGCGTTCGCCGCCGCGTAACTGCCTTGCCCCGCGCTGCCCATGACCGCCGCAGCCGAGGAGTACAACACGAACCCGGCCAGGCTCATGTCCTCGGTCAGCTCGTGCAGGTTCCAGGCCGCGTCAGCCTTCGCCGACAGCACCGGTGCCATCCGCTGCGGCGTCAACGACTCCACGGTGGCGTCGTCGATCACCCCCGCGGCGTGCACCACCGCCGTCAACGGCCGGTCGCCTGCGATCTTGGCCAGCACGGACGCCAAAGCCCCACGGTCGGCGGCATCGCCGGCCACCACCCGCACGCCCGCGCCCAGCTCAGACAACTCCGCAACCAGACCAGCCACCCCCGGCGCCGCCGGACCCCGCCGCGACAACAACACCAAGTGCCGCATGCCACGCACGGTGACCAGGTGCCGGGCCAGTTCCCCGCCCAGGGTTCCGGTCCCGCCGGTGACCAGGACGGTGCCCTGCGGGTCCCAGGCGGCGGGGACGTTCAGTACAACCTTGCCCACATGCCGGGCGGCCTGCAGATGACGCAGCGCCGCCACGGCCTGCGACAGCTCGAAGCACGTCACCGGCGACGGCTTCAGTATCCCGGCCTCGAACATCACGCCGAGCTCCGCGAGCATCTCCGCGATCCGCGGCTCGCCGGCGTCCATCAGGTCGAATGCCTGGTAGACCACTCCCGGATAGGCCGCAGCAACCTGCTCGGCATCACGGATATCGGTCTTGCCCATCTCGACGAACCGCCCACCACGCGGCAACAACCGCAACGACGCGTCCGTGAACTCCCCCGCCAGAGCATTGACGACCACATCCATGCCGGCGCCACCGGTCACGGCCAAGAACCGCTCACAAAACGCCAGATCCCGCGTCGACGCGATGTGGCTCTCATCGATGCCCATCGCCAGCAACGCGGCCTGCTTCGCCGGACTTGCGGTCGCGAAGACCTCAAGCCCCCATTCCTGGGCCAACTGCACCGCAGCCGTGCCCACACCGCCGGTCCCGGCATGGATCAACACCCGCTCACCCGGACGGACCTGAGCTAGATCCCGCAGCGCATAAAACGCCGTCAAGAACCCCACCGGCACGGATGCGGCCTCCTGGAACGACCACCCCCGCGGCACCGCAGCCACCAGCCGACTGTCCACCACCCCCACCGGCCCCCACCCCGGCACCAAACCCATCACCGACTCACCCACCGCCAGGTCCATGACTCCGGGGCCGGTCTCCAGCACCACCCCCGCGCCTTCCCCACCCAGCATCCGGCCGTCCGCAACCATTCCCAGCCCGGCCACCACATCGCGGAAGTTCACACCCGCCGCCCGCAAACCCACCCGCACCTGACCCGGCAACAACGCCACGCCCGCCTCAGGAGCATCGACCACAGCAGCACTGCCCAGATCACCCGGCTCCGCCACCTCCACCCGCCAACCCGAACCAGCGGGAAGCACCAGATCCCCGGACGCACCCGCCCGGACCAGCCGACGCCCGAGCACCGTTACCTCACCGTCCCCGGAACTGATGCGGACCTCGGGTTCATCAGCGCCCAAGGCCAGGGCCAGGACGGTGTCCACGTCAGCGTCTTGGGTCGGGTCCAGGTCGGTGGCCGGGTCTACGTCGACCAGCAGCACACGCCCCGGATGCTCCGACTGCGCCGAACGCACCAGGCCCACGACCGCGGCACCGGCCAGGTCCTGCCCGGTGGCCGCGCCCTTGGTCCAGATCACCAACCGCGCGTTGTCGGTCTCGGGATCGGCCAGCCACTCCTGCACCCAACCCAACACCTTCGCAGCAGCCAACTGAGCCGCCTCCGGCGCCGACATCCCCGACGGAGCGGTCGGCACTGGAGCCACCACCACCGGAGCCACCTCGGCCCCACCGTGCCGCACCCACTGCACCGCATCCGCCGAAGCCTGCGCCGGCAGCGGAACCCAATCCACCGTGAACAACGACTGCCGCACCTGCCCACCGGCCCCAGTGAGCTGACCAGCCGACGCCTCCCGCAGCACCAACGACCGCGCCGCCAGCACCGGCTGACCGACACCGTCAAACGCCGTCACCGAGACCCCACCCGACCCACGGGCCAGCACCACCCGCAACTGACGCGCACCGCCCGCCAGCAGCCGCACCCCTGACCACACGAACGGCAACCCCGTCCCCCCACCATTGCCCTTGTCAGTGCTGGCAGTGATGAGGGCATGCAGGGCAGCGTCGAGGAGGGCAGGATGCAGACCGAACCCGGCAACGTCAGCTTCGACACCCTCCGGCAGCTCCACCTCGGCATAGACCGTGTCCCCGGCCCTCCACACCTGCCGCAGCCCCTGGAACACCGGCCCATACTGATAACCCCGCCGAGCCAGCCTCTCGTAGGCATCGTCAACCGAAACCGCCACCGCACCCGCCGGAGGCCACACGGACAGCCGATCCGGGACAGGCTCACCGTCAGCCGGGGCCAACACACCGACGGCGTTCCGCACCCACTCGCCCTCCCCCTCACGAGAGGAGACCGTCACCGTTCGCCGGCCACTGCCGCCGTCACTGTCGCCGACACGGACCTGCAACTGCATCCCACCAGCACCCGGCAGGACCAGCGGCTCCTGGAGCGTCAGTTCCTCCAGCACACCACACCCGGCAAGGTCGCCTGCATGGACCGCCAGGTCCACGAACGCGGTGCCGGGCAGC
>NZ_JBAGKC010000064.1:0-7779 GCF_037034245.1 Streptomyces sp. CA2R106 | reverse complement strand
CGCGGGGCCGGACGGTGTCGTGGCCGGTCTGGCCCAGGCCAACGCTGAGGACGCGGTCGCGGTGGCCCTGATGCGCAAGGACCGGGAGGGCCTGCGGACCGCGCTGCTGGCGGCCGGGGACCTGTTCGTGCAGGGCGTCCCGGTGACGTGGGACGCCCTGTTCGGCGACCGCAGGCCCGCCGCCTGGGTGGACCTGCCGACGTACGCCTTCCAGCGGCGCCGCTACTGGCCGCAGGCGCCCGTCGCCGCGCCGGAAGCGGGCCGCGACCCGTTGGACGCCCTGTTCTGGGAGTCCGTCGAGGGCGGCGGGCTGGCGGGTGCGCTCGGTGTGGCCGACGAGGTCGCGGCCGAGGTCGCCCCGGCGCTGCTGGACTGGCGGGAGCGGCGCCGCCGCGAGATGACGGCCGACGACTGGCACTACCGCGAGCAGTGGGTCCCGGTCGACGCCGCCGCGGTGGAGGGCGCGGACGACGCGGACGGCGCGGACGACGGCGCGGACGGCGCGGCGGGCCGGTGGCTGGCGGTGCTGCCCGCCGGGGCGGACGCCTGGGCTCTCGGCGTGGTGGAGGCGCTGGGTGAGGGCGTCACGGTGCTGGCCGCCGACGCGGCCGACGCCGGGCGGCTGGCCGCCGAGAGCGCCGGCCACAGCGCCGTGGTGTGGCTGCCGCCCACCGGCGCCGACGGTCCGGCGGCGACGCTTGGCCTGGTGCAGGAGCTGCGGCGTTCGCAGCTGGCCGTCCCGCTGTGGGTGGTCACCCGGGCGGCCGTCGCGGCCCGGCCGGGCGAGGCGGTCGACGGGATGTGGCAGGGCGGCATCTGGGGCCTGGGCCGGGTCGCGGCGCTCGAACTGCCGCAGATGTGGGGTGGGTTGGTCGACCTCCCCGAGGAGGTCGACGCGACCGTGGCGGCGCGGCTGTCCGCGGTGCTGTCCGGTGGCCACGGCGAGGACCAACTCGCCGTACGCGCCTCGGGGGTGCTCGCCCGCCGCCTCGTACACGCCGCGGCCCGGGACGGCTCGGTCGAGCCGTGGACGACCGGCGGTACGGCCCTGGTCACCGGTGGTACCGGGGGGCTGGGCGGTTATGTGGCGCGGTGGCTGGTCGAACGGGGTGCGCAGCACCTGGTGTTGGTGTCCCGGCGGGGTCCGGAGGCGCCGGGCGCCGGGGAGTTGCGGGCGGAGTTGGAGGCCGCGGGTGCGCGGGTGAGCGTGGTCGCGGGCGATGCCGCCGACCGGGCCACCATGGCCGGGGTGCTCGCCGCGGTCCCCGCGGACCTGCCGCTGCGGACGGTGGTGCACGCCGCGGGCGTCGGCAACGCGTTCACGCCGCTGGCGGACATGACGTGCGAACGGCTCGCGGCCGAGCTGCGGGTCAAGGCCGAAGGGGCGCTGCTGCTGGATGAGTTGACCGCCGACATGGAGTTGGACGCGTTCGTGCTGTTCTCCTCCGGCGCCGCCTCGTGGGGCGGCAGCGGCCAGGGCGGTTACGCGGCGGGCAACGCCTGCCTGGACGGCCTCGCCGCCTACCGGCGCGCCCGGGGCCGTACGGCGACGTCCGTCGCCTGGGGCACCTGGGCGGAGGTCGGGATGGCCGCGGGCAGCTCCGGCGCCCACGACCACCTGGCGCGGCTGGGGGTCTCCGCGATGGCGCCCGGCCTGGCCGTGGCCGCGCTGCAACGGGCCGTCGAGGACGACGAAGCCCTGGTCACGGTCGCCGACATGGACTGGTCCACCTTCGTCCCGGCCTTCACCCTGGCCCGCCCGAGCCACCTGTTCGCCCTGCTCCCGGAGGCGGCCCCGGCCGACCCGGCCGCCTTGGACGGCACCGAGGCGGCCGCCGCGGACGCCGGGTTCGCCCGGCGGCTGGCCGCGCTGCCGGCGGAGGAGCGGCGGGAGGAACTGCTCGCCCTGGTCCGGGAGCACACCGCGGCCGTGCTCGGCCACGACAGCGCCCGGGACGTCGACCCCGCGCAGGCGTTCCGCGACGCCGGGTTCGACTCGCTGACCGCGGTCGAGCTGCGCAACCGGCTCAGCCGGCGCACCGGCCTCGCGCTGCCCGCGACACTCGTCTTCGACCACCCGAACCCGTACAAGCTCGTCGACCACCTCGCCGGTGAGCTGGGCGGCGGCAGCGGTGGTGGCGGGGGCGCGCCGGTCGGGCTGGGCGAACTGGGGGCGCGGCTGCGGGAGTTCGCCGCCGATCCGGGGGTCCGCGACGACCTGGAGGCGATGCTGCGCCAGGTGCTCGGCGCCTTCGAGGAGGCCGCCGCTGAGCGGCGCGACGACATCGACGCCGCCTCCGACGAGGAGCTGTTCTCCATGGTCGACCAGGAAAGCAGCTGGATGTCCGACGTTTCGTCCACCGCCGACCACGAGTGACAACGGGAATTCGAGGACTTTCCTTCAATGGCCACTGAAGAACAGCTGCGTTCCTACCTCAAGACGGCCGTGGCGAACTCGCGTGAGGCGCAGCGGCAGCTGAACGAGATGAAGAGCCGGCGCGACGAGCCGCTCGCGATCGTGGGCATGGCCTGCCGCTACCCGGGCGGGGTGACCGGCCCGGACAGCCTGTGGGAGCTGGTCGCCTCGGGCACGGACGCGGTGGATGGCTTCCCCGGCGACCGCGGCTGGGACGTCGACGCGCTGTACGACCCGGCGGGCGCGCCCGGCACCACCTCCACCCGCGAGGGCGGGTTCGTGGACGCGGTGGCGGAGTTCGACGCGGGCTTCTTCGGGATCTCGCCGCGTGAGGCGCTGGCGATGGACCCGCAGCAGCGGCTGCTGCTGGAGGTGGCCTGGGAGTCGCTGGAGCACGCCGGGATCGACCCGGCGGCCCTGGCCGGGAGCGCCACCGGTGTCTTCGTCGGCGCGTCCTCCTCGGGGTACGTGGAGGCGATCGGCGGCCTGCCGGAGACCGAGAGCCACCGGATGACCAGCGGGCTGCTGTCGGTGATCTCCGGCCGGCTGTCGTACGTGCTCGGGCTGGAGGGTCCGGCGGTGACCGTGGACACCGCGTGCTCCTCCTCGCTGGTGGCGATGCACTGGGCCGGGCAGGCGCTGCGCTCGGGGGAGTGCTCGCTCGCGCTGGCCGGCGGCGTCAATGTCGCGGTCAGCCCGGCCGGGTTCGTGGAGTTCACCCGGCAGGGCGGCCTCGCGCCCGACGGCCGCTGCAAGGCGTTCGCCGAGGCGGCCGACGGCACCGGCTGGTCGGAGGGCGCGGGCGTCGTCGTGCTGGAGCGGCTGTCGGAGGCCCGCCGCAACGGGCACCGCGTGCTGGCGGTCGTCCGCTCCAGCGCGGTCAACCAGGACGGCGCGTCCAATGGCCTGACCGCGCCCAACGGCCCCTCGCAGCGGCGGGTGATCCGGCAGGCGCTGTCGGCCGCCTCGCTCGCCCCGTCCGAGGTGGACGCCGTCGAGGCGCACGGCACCGGCACCGTGCTCGGCGACCCGATCGAGGCGCAGGCGCTGCTGGCCACCTACGGGCAGGGCCGTCCCGGCGACCGGCCGCTGTGGCTGGGCACCATCAAGTCCAACATCGGCCACGCGCAGGCCGCCGCCGGCGTCGCGGGCGTGATCAAGATGGTGCAGGCCATCCGGCACGGCGCGCTGCCGCGCACCCTGCACGTGGACGAGCCGAGCAAGCGCGTGGACTGGAGCACGGGTGAGGTGCGGCTGCTCACCGAGCAGCAGCCGTGGCCGGAGACCGGGCGCCCGCGCCGCGCCGGTGTCTCGTCCTTCGGCGTGTCCGGTACCAACGCGCACCTCATCCTCGAAGCCGCACCCGCCCCGGCCGCCACCGAAGAGGACGGCGCCCCGGACGTCCCGGACTCCCCGGAGGCCCCCGACGCCGCCGCGCCCGCCGTCACCGGCGCCCTGCCGTGGGTGCTGTCGGGCCACACCGAAGCGGCCCTGGCCGCACAGGCCGGCCGGCTGCTGGCGTACGTCGAACAGGACGAGGCCGCCGACCCGGCCGACGTGGCGCACGCGCTGCTGCACCACCGCTCGCAGTTCGACCACCGCGCGGTGGCCGTCGGCGCCGACCGCGGCGAACTGACTTCCGCGCTACGGGCGTTGGCCGCAGGCGAGCCGTCCGCCGCTGTCGCCGAGGGCGTCGCCGAGCCCGGCCGCCACAAGCCGGTGTTCGTCTTCCCCGGGCAGGGCGCCCAATGGGTCGGCATGGCCGCCGAACTGCGGGCCGCCTCACCGGTGTTCGCCCAGGCCCTCGGCGAATGCGCCGACGCGCTCGCCCAGTTCACCGACTGGTCGCTGCTCGACGCCCTGGACGACGAGAAGCTGCTCGCCCGCGTGGACGTGGTGCAGCCCGCGCTGTGGGCGGTCATGGTGTCGCTGGCCCGGGTGTGGCAGGAACTCGGGGTGCGCCCGTCCGCCGTCGTCGGCCACTCGCAGGGCGAGATCGCCGCCGCGGTCGTCGCCGGCGCGCTGTCACTCGCCGACGGCGCCCGCGTCGTCGCCCTGCGCAGCCGCGCCATCGCCGAGGAACTGGCCGGCGACGGCGGCATGGTGGCCGTACCGCTGCCCGTGGCGCAGGCCCGGGAACTGCTCGGCCGCTGGGGCGAGCAGCTGTCCGTCGCGGCGGTCAACGGCCCCGGCTCCGTCGTCGTCTCCGGCGTGCCCGACGCGCTCGCCGCGCTCCTCGACCACTGCGAGGCCGCCGGTGTCCGCGCCAAGCGCGTCCCGGTGGACTACGCCTCGCACTCCGCCGCCGTCGAGCGGATCGAGCGGCGCCTGGCCGCCGACCTCGCCCCCGTCGCCCCCCGGCCGTCCGCGGTGCCGATGTACTCCACCGTCACCGCCGAACCGGTCGACACCACCGGCCTCGACGCCGCCTACTGGTACCGCAACCTGCGGCAGACCGTCCGCTTCGAGGACGCCAACCGGGCGCTGGCCGCGGCCGGTTACTCCGTCTTCGTGGAGATCAGCCCGCACCCGGTGCTCACCGTGCCGGTGCAGGACACCCTCGGCGAGGGCGCCGTGGTCACCGGCACGCTGCGCCGCGGCGAAGGCGGCCCGGCCCGGCTGCTGCTGTCCGCCGCCCACCTGTACGCCCACGGCGTGCCGGTCGCGTGGGACAACCTGCTGGGCGGGCGCGGGCCGGGCTGGGTGGACCTGCCGACGTACGCGTTCCAGCGCCGCCGCTACTGGCCCGAGGGCGGCACGGCGGCGGCCGATGTCACGGCCGCGGGCCTGGAGGAGGTCCGGCACCCGCTGCTGGGCGCGGTGCTCTCCTCGCCCGAGGGCGGCGGCGTCGTCTTCACCTCGCGGCTGTCGGCCACCGCGCAGCCGTGGCTGGCCGACCACGCCGTACGGGGCCTGGTGGTCTTCCCCGGCACCGGCTTCGTGGAGCTGGTCGTCCACGCCGCCGACGTCGTCGGGTGCGGCCGGGTGCGCGAACTCGTCGTGGAAGCGCCGCTGGTGCTGCCCGCGCGCGGCGGCGTCCAGGTCCAGGTGGTGCTGGGCGCGCCCGAGGACGGCCAGCGCCCGGTCACCGTGTACGCGCGCCCCGACGGCGGCGGCGACCGGCCGTGGGTGCGGCACGCCGCCGGCGCCGTGGACGGCGCGGCCACGGACCCGGACGGGTTCGACGTCCTGGCCGGGGTGTGGCCGCCGCCCGGCGCCGAGCCGCTGGCGACCGCCGACGTGTACGAGCGGACCGCCGACGGCGGCTTCGCCTACGGCCCGGCGTTCCAGGGCCTGACCCGCGCCTGGCGGCTGGAGGGCCGGGTGTACGCGGAGGTGGCCCTGCCCGAGCAGCAGTGGGGCCGGGCCGGGGCGTTCGGCATCCACCCGGCGCTGCTGGACGCGGTGCTGCACGCCTGCCTCTTCGCGGACCTGGCGCCCGCCGAGTTCGGGCGGCTGCCGTTCAGCTTCGCGGACGTGGCGCTGCACGCCGCGGGCGCCACCGCCGTACGGGCCTGCCTGACGCCGACCGGGCCGGACACGCTGGCGGTCCAGGTCGCGGACCCCGCCGGGGGCCCGGTGCTGTCGGTGGGCTCGCTGGTGATGCGCCCCCTGACCCCGCAGACGCTGACCGCCGCGGAGCACCGGGACGAGACGGTCCTCACCGTGGAGTGGACCGAACTGCCGCCCGCGGCAGGGGAGAACGAACCGGCCGGCGGCCTCGACACGGTGCTCGGCCCCGTGGCCGCCGGACCCGGCGCCGAGGTGCCGTGGCTGCCGGGTGTGCCCGTCCACTCCGGCCTGGCACAGGTGCGCCCGGCGCCCGGCCGCCCCCTCGTGCTGGCCGTGGCGGCGCAGGACGGGCCCGTGGTCGAGACCGCCCACGCTTGCGTCCAGTGGCTGCTGGCACAGCTCCAGACCTGGCTGGCCGAACCGGAGTTCGCCGGTTCACGGCTGCTGGTGCTGACCCGCGGCGCCGTCGCCGCCGGACCGCGCGAGACGGTCGCCGACCTGGCCGCCGCCACGGCCTGGGGCCTGGTGCGCTCGGCGCAGGCGGAACACCCCGGCCGGATCACCCTGGTGGACGCCGACCCGGCCGCGGACGTCACCGCGGGCCCGCTCGCCGCGGCCCTGTCGAGCGGCGAGACCCAACTGGCGGTGCGGGGCGGCGCGGTGCACGGCGCCCGGCTCGCGCGGGTCGAGCCCAGCCTCGCCGTACCGGACGGCGGCGGTGCCTGGCACCTGGACTCCACCGCCAAGGGCACCCTGGAGAACCTGCGGCTCGTACCCTTCCCGGCGGCCGAACGCCCGCTGGCCGGCGGCGAGATCAGGATCGAGGTGCGCGCGGCGGGGCTGAACTTCCGCGACGTACTCAACGCGCTGGGCATGTACCCCGACCCGGATGAGCCGCTCGGCAGCGATGTCGCGGGCGTCGTCACCGAGGTGGGCGCCGACGTGGCGGACCTGCGGGCCGGCGACCGCGTCATGGGCATCACCAACGGCGGGATCGGCTCCGCCGTGGTCGTCGACCGGCGGCTGGTCGCGCCGATCCCGGCGGGCTGGTCCTATGCCACGGCCGCGTCGGTGCCGACCGCGTTCCTCACCGCCTTCTACGCGCTGGTGGACCTGGCCGGACTGCGGTCGGGCGAACGGGTCCTCGTGCACGCGGGTGCGGGCGGCGTCGGCATGGCCGCGCTGCAACTGGCCCGCCACCTGGGCGCCGAGGTGTACAGCACCGCCAGCGACGGCAAACGCGAACTGCTGCGGGAACACGGCGTCGACGCCGCGCACGTGGCGTCCTCGCGCACCCTGGACTTCGAGGACGCCTTCCGGCGGGCCACCGGCGGCCGGGGCGTGGACGTCGTACTGAACTCGCTGACCGGTGAGTTCATCGACGCGTCGATGCGGCTGATGCCGGGCGGCGGCCGGTTCGTGGAGATGGGCAAGGCCGACCTGCGGCGGAGCGACGAGGTCGCCGCACGCCATGACGGCGTCCGCTACCGCTCGTTCGACCTGGTCGAGGCGAGCCCGGACCGCCTCCAGCAGATGCTGCGCGAACTGGCCGGCCTCTTCCGCGACGGCCGCCTCACACCGCTGCCCGTCACCGAGTGGGAGGTGCGGCAGGCGCCGGAGGCGTTCCGGTTCATGAGTCAGGCGAAGCATGTCGGCAAGATTGTGCTGACGGTGCGTCAGGAGCTGGTGGGTGGGGGAACGGTTCTGGTCACGGGTGGTACGGGCGGGTTGGGTGGGGTGTTGGCGCGGCATCTGGTGGCGGTGCACGGGGTGCGGGATCTGGTGCTGGTGTCGCGGCGGGGGCTTTCGGCGCCTGGGGCTGAGGAGTTGGTGGCGGAGCTGGCCTCGTT
>NZ_JBAGKC010000063.1:0-7974 GCF_037034245.1 Streptomyces sp. CA2R106 | reverse complement strand
GGTGCCTGTGCGGCGGCACTTGCCGCGCGTGGCGCGGACACCACCGTCGTGCGTGTGCCCGCCGAGGCCGTGGATCGTGCGGCGGTGGGCGCCGTACTGGGTCAGGTCCTCCAGGACGCGGTGGCACCGGCGGGTGTGGTGTCGCTGCTTGCTCTCGACGAGTCGCCGGTGCCTGGGCACTCGGCGGTGCCGCGTGGCCTGGCGGGTACGTTGGCTGTGGTCCAGGCTCTTGGTGACGCGGGGGTGGAGGCGCCGCTGTGGGTGTTGACCCGCGGTGCGGTCAGCGCGGCTCCCGGCGAGGCGACCATGTCCCCGGTGCAGTCCCTGACGTGGGGCTTCGGCCGCGTTGCCGGGCTGGAACACCCCGACCGCTGGGGTGGCGTGGTCGACCTGCCCGCCGGGTTCGACGGTTCCGACGGTCGGGTTGCCGCGCGTGTGGCCGGGGTGCTGGCGGGGGCTGGTGAGGACCAGGTCGCGATCCGCGCGGCGGGCGTGCTGGGCCGGCGGCTCGTACGCGCCGCGTTGCCGTCGGCGCCGGAGCGGGCGTGGAGCCCGCGGGGCAGCGTGCTGATCACCGGCGGCACCGGCCCCATGGCCGGTCCCGTCGCCCGCTGGGCGGTCGAACGCGGCGCCGCCAGGCTGCTCCTGACGGGCGGCGGCACCGCGACCGCGCGGACCGCCGCACTCGCCGCCGAACTGGCCGCCGGCGGCGCCCGCGTGGACGTCCTCGCCTGCGACGCGAGCGACCGCGACCAGGCGGCCGGAGCGCTGGCGTGGGCCGGGACGACCGGTCCGGCCGTGTCCTCGGTGCTGCACCTCGCGGAGATCGTCGACAACGTCCTGGTGGACGACCTGGACGTGCCGCACCTGGCCCCGGTGCTCGCCACCAAGGCGGGCGCGGCCGCGGTGCTCGACGAGCTGACCGCCGACCTCGACCTCGACGCGTTCGTGCTGTTCTCCTCCGTCGCCGCGGTCTGGGGCGGCGGCCGCCAGCCCGGCTTCTCCGCGGCCAACGCCCAGCTGGACGCCCTGGCGGAGCGCCGCCGGGCCCGCGGCGCGAGCGCCGTCTGCGTGGCCTGGGGCCCCTGGAACGTCGGGACTGCCGGCACCCGCGACGACGGCCTCCAGCTGGAGCGCCGCGGACTGCGGCTCCTCGACCCGGACCTCGCCGTCGGCGCCCTCGCCCGCGTCCTGGACGCCGGCGAGACGAGCCCGGCCGTCGTGGACGTCGACTGGGAGCGCTTCGCGCCGCCGTTCACCCTGCGCCGGCCCAGCCCGCTGATCGAGCACCTGCCCGAGGTCGCCGCGGCCCTGTCCGGCACCGCCGCCGCAGGCGACGTCGTACCCGGCGCCGACAGCCCGCTGCTCGCGCAGCTCGCCGGGCAGAACACCACCGAGCAGCTGCGCACCCTCACCACCCTGGTCCGCGGCGAGGCGGCGGCCGTCCTGGAGCATTCCTCCGCCGACGCGGTGGGCAGCACGCGCGCCTTCAGCGAGTTGGGCTTCGACTCCCTGACCGCCGTCGAACTGCGCAACCGCCTCGCCACCGCCACCGGCCTCAAGCTGCCCGCCACGCTCCTGTTCGACTACCCCAGCCCCGGGGTGCTGGCCGGCTACCTGGCCACCGAGCTGCTGGGCGGCGGCACCGCGAGCGCCGGCGGCACCGCCGTGCCCGCCACCGCGGCCGCCGACGACGACCCGGTGGTCGTCGTCGGCATGGGCTGCCGTTTCCCCGGCGGCGTGAAGACCCCCGAGGACCTGTGGGAGCTGCTGGCCACCGGCACCGACGCGATCGGGGCCTTCCCGCAGGACCGCGGCTGGGACCTGGACGCCCTCTACGACCCGGACCCGGACGCGCCAGGCACGGCCTACGTGCGCCGGGGCGGATTCGTCTACGACGCCGCCGAGTTCGACGCGGGCTTCTTCGGGATCAGCCCGCGTGAGGCGCTGGCCATGGACCCGCAGCAGCGGCTGCTGCTCGGCACGTGCTGGGAGGCCCTGGAGCGGGCCGGGATCGTGCCCGGCACGCTGCGCGGCTCCCGCACCGGGGTGTTCGCCGGCGGCAGTTTCGCCGGCTACGGCCTGGCCCAGCCGGCGGCCACCGAGGGCCTGGAAGCGCACCTGCTGACCGGCACCACGACCAGCGTGCTGTCCGGCCGGGTCGCCTACACCCTCGGGCTCGAAGGCCCCGCCGTCACCGTGGACACCGCCTGCTCCTCCGCGCTGGTCGCCGTCAACATGGCCGCGCAGGCGCTGCGTTCGGGGGAGTGCACGCTGGCCCTCGCCGGCGGCGCCTTCGTCGCGTCCACCCCCGAGCTGTTCGTGTGGGTCAGCAAGCAGCGCGGCCTCGCCCCCGACGGCCGCTCGAAGTCCTTCTCCGCCGACGCCGACGGCATGGGCATCGCCGAGGGCGCCGGCATGGTGGTCCTGGAGCGGCTGTCCGAGGCCCGCCGCAACGGCCACCCGGTGCTTGCCGTGGTCCGCGGCTCGGCCATCAACCAGGATGGCGCGTCCAACGGCCTGACCGCCCCCAACGGCCCGTCCCAGCAGCGCGTGATCCGCGCCGCGCTGGCCAACTCCGGCCTGACCGCCGCCGACATCGACGCGGTCGAGGCGCACGGCTCCGGCACCCCGCTGGGCGACCCGATCGAGGCGCAGGCGGTCCTGGCCACCTACGGCCAGGAGCGTCCCGAGGGCCGCCCGCTGTGGCTGGGCTCGGTGAAGTCCAACATCGGCCACACCCAGGGCGCGGCCGGCATCAGCGGCCTGATCAAGATGGTGCTGGCGCTCCAGCACGAGCAGTTGCCGCAGACCCTCCACGCCGAGCAGCCCTCGCCGCAGATCGACTGGTCGGCCGGCGAGGTGGAACTGCTGCGCGCGGCCCAGCCCTGGCCGGCCGGCACCGGGCGGCCGCGCCGGGCCGGCGTGTCCTCCTTCGGCGTCAGCGGCACCAACGCCCACGTCATCCTCGAAGAGGCCCCGCTCGACGCCGAGCCGCAGGCGGGCCCTTCCCGCGACCCGTCCGGCGCGGGCACCGGCGCCGCGGCCCCGCAGCCGCCCGCGGTGCTGGACACCACCGCCGACACCGCCTGGCTGGTGTCCGGACGCACCGCCGACGCCCTGCGCCGGCAGGCCGCCCGCCTCGCGGAGCACCTGGCGGCCCACCCCGGCAGCGACCCGCGCGATGTCGCCTGGTCGCTCGCGGCGACCCGCTCGGTCCACGAGTACCGGGCCGTGGTCACCGGCGCCGACGGCGGCGAACTCGTCGCCGGGCTCACCGCGCTGGCCGCCGGGACGGGCGACCCCCGGGTGGTGGCGGGCACGACCGCGGCCGCCGAGAGCGGTGAACCCGTCTTCGTCTTCCCCGGGCAGGGCGCCCAGTGGGCCGGCATGGGACGTGAACTGCTGGCCGCCTCACCGGTGTTCGCCGCCCGCTTCGCGGAGTGCGCGCAGGCCCTCGCCCCGCACGTGGACTGGGCGGACTGGACGCCGGCCCAGGTGCTGGCCGGCGCCGAGGGCGCCCCAGGACTGGAGCGCGCGGACGTGGCGCAGCCCATGCTGTGGGCGGTGATGGTGTCGCTGGCCGCCGTGTGGGAGGCCGCCGGTGTCACCCCCGGCGCGGTGGTCGGCCACTCCCAGGGGGAGATCGCCGCCGCCACGGTGGCCGGTGTGCTCTCCGTCCAGGACGCGGCCCGGGTCGTGGCGGTCCGCAGCCAGGAGCTGTCCGGGCTCGGCACCGGCGGCGGCATGCTGTCCGTGGTGATGCCCGCCGAGGCCGTCCGCGACCTGCTGGCGCCCTGGGGCGACCGGCTGGCCGTCGCCGCGGTGAACGGGCCCGCCGCCACCGTGGTCTCCGGCGAGACGCAGGCGCTGGCCGAGTTCGGGGCCGAACTCGCCGCCCGGCGCGTCATGCGCTGGCCGATCCCGGTCAGCGACTTCGTCGCGCACTCCGCCGGTGTCGAGGCGCTCGCCGGCGTCCTGGCCGAGCGCCTGGCGGGCATCACCCCGGGACCCGGCCGGGTGCCGCTGTACTCCACCGTCGAGTGCCGCTGGATGGACGGCACGGAACTCGGCGCCGACTACTGGTACGCCAACGTTCGCAGCACCGTCCGCTTCCACGAGGCCGTACGGGAGCTGGCCGCCGCCGGCCACGCCACCTTCGTCGAGGTCTCCCCGCAGCCGGTGCTGACCGCCGGGATCACCGAGACCGTCGAGGAACTGGCGACCGCCGACACCCCGATGGCGGTCACCGTCACCGGCACGCTGGACCGCGACAACAGCGGCCCGCTGCGGCTGCTGGCCGCCCTCGCGCAGGTGCACGTGGCCGGGACCGCCGTCGACTGGCGCCGGGTGCTGCCCGCCGGCCGCCGCGTCGACCTGCCCACGTACGCCTTCCGCGACCAGCGCTACTGGCTCGGCGCCGACGCCCCCGCCCAGCAAACGGCCACCGCCGTACGCGGCGGGGACAGCGCGGCCACCGAGGCCGAGACCCGCTTCTGGGCCGCCGTCGAGGACGGCGACCTGCGGCGCCTGGCCGACACCCTCGCCGTGGACGCCGCCGAACCGTTCGGCGCGGTGCTGCCCCGGCTGGCGTCCTGGCGGCGGCGCGAGCGGGACCGCGACGTCACCGGCACCTGGCGCTACCGGGTCAACTGGACCCCGCTCGGCGACCCGGCACCGGCCCACCCGGCCGGCACCTGGCTGGTGGCGGTCCCCGCCGACCCCGCCCCCGGCACCGCGGACCTGCTCCGGGCGTGCGTGACCGCGCTGACCGCACGCGGCGCCCGCGCCGAGGTCGTCGAGGTCGCCGCCGGCACCGCCGAGCGCGGCGCCCTGGCCGCCGAACTCACCCGCGCCCTGCACCCCGGCGGCACCGCCGACACCGCCGGCGCACCGGACCCGCACCGGGCCGCGCCGCCCGCCGGTGTGCTGTCGCTGCTCGCACTGGACGAGACCCCGACCCTCCGCCACCCCGAACTGCCCGCCGGGCTGGCCGGCACCCTGACCCTGCTCCAGGCGCTCGCCGACGCGGCGGTCACCGCCCCGCTGTGGATGCTCACCACCGGCGCGGTGGCCACCGCCCCCGGCGACCCCCTGACCCGGCCGGTGCAGGCGCAGACCTGGGGCCTGGGCCGGGTCGTCTCGCTGGAGCAGCCCGACCGCTGGGGCGGCCTCATCGACCTGCCCGCGGTCCTCGACGACCGCGCCGCGAGCCGGCTGCGCACGGTCCTGGCCGGCTGCGGGGAGGACGAGGTCGCCATCCGCCCGGCCGGCATCCTCGCCCGCCGGCTCAGCCGCGCCCCGCAGCCCGCCGCCGACCGCGCGTGGGCGCCGCGCGGCACCGTACTGATCACCGGCGGCACCGGCGCCGTCGGCGGGCACGTGGCCCGCTGGCTCGCCGGCCGCGGCGCTCAGCGGCTCGTGCTGGCCAGCCGGTCCGGCGCCGCCGCCCCCGGTGCCGCCGCCCTCGCCGCGAGCGCCGCGGCAGCCGGCAGCACCGTGGAGATCCGCGCCTGCGACAGCGCCGACCGCACGCAGCTGGCCGCGCTCCTCGACCGGATCGCCGCCGACGGGCCGCCGCTGACCGCCGTCATGCACACCGCGGGCGTCCTCGACGACGGCGTGCTCGACCGGCTGGACGCCGACCGCCTGGCCAACGCCCTCGCCGCCAAGGCCGCCGGCGCCACCCACCTCGACGAGCTCACCGCCGGCCTGGACCTCGACGCGTTCGTGCTGTTCTCCTCCGCGGCCGCGACCTTCGGCGGCGCCGGCCAGGCCAACTACGCCGCCGCCAACGCCTACCTGGACGCCCTCGCCGAGAACCGCCGCTCCCGCGGCCTGCCGGCCCTCGCCGTCGCCTGGGGCCCCTGGTCCGGCGACGGCGTGTCCCAGAACACCGAAGCGGCCCGGCAGCGGCTGCGCCGCAACCGCTGGGAGGTCCTGATGGACCCGCAGCTGGCGGTCAAGGCACTGGGCACCGCACTGGCCGGCACCGACACCGTGCTGACCGTCATGGACCTCGACCTCGCCGCCTTCGCCTCCGCCCCCGGACAGGAACAGGCCCTGGAGGCGCCGCTGCTGCGCGACCTCGCCGAGGTCCGGCAGCTCAAGGCGGCCCACCGCCCCGACAGCGGCGCCCAGCGGGTCGAAGGCGACCTGGCGAGGGAGCTCGCCGGCCTGTCCCGGGCCGAACAGGACCGCCTGCTGGTCGACCGGATCAGGGACGAGGCCGCCGGAGTGCTCGGCCACACCGGCTCCGACGAGGTGGAACCCGGACGCGCCTTCAGCGACCTGGGCTTCGACTCGCTGACCTCCGTCGAACTGCGGAACCGGATCGCCGCCGTCACCGGACTCCGGCTGCCGGCGACGCTGATGTTCGACCACCCCACCCCCGCGGTGCTCGCCGCCCACCTGCGGACCGAACTGCTCGGCGCCCTCGACGCGGACGACGCACCGGCCGGTGCCGCCGCCGCTCCCCAGGCCCCGGCGGGTACGGACGACGACCCGATCGCCGTCGTCGGCATGAGCTGCCGCTTCCCCGGCGACCTCAACACCCCCGAAGAACTCTGGAAGTTGCTCGCCGGCGGCGGCGAGGGAATCTCCGGTTACCCGCAGGACCGCGGCTGGGACGAGCACGCCCTCTTCGACCCGGACCCCTCGCGCCCCGGCACCTCCTACACCCGCGAAGGCGGCTTCCTCCACCAGGCCACCCGCTTCGACGCCGGGTTCTTCGGCATCAGCCCGCGCGAGGCACTGGCCATGGACCCGCAGCAGCGCCTGATGCTCGAACTGTCCTGGGAGGCACTGGAGGCCACCGGCCTCGACCCCGCCACCCTGCGCGGCTCCCGCACCGGCGTGTTCATCGGCGGCTACTCCTCCAACTACGCCCTGGCCAGCATGCAGCTCGGCGGACAGGAGAGCGCCGCCCAGGTCGAGGGCCACCTCGTGACCGGCAACGCGACCAGCATCATCTCCGGCCGCGTCTCCTACACCCTCGGCCTCGAAGGCCCCGCGATGACGGTGGACACCGCCTGCTCCTCCTCGCTGGTCGCCCTGCACACCGCCGCGAAGGCGCTGCGGTCGGGCGAATGCCCGCTGGCCCTGGTCGGCGGCGTCGCGGTGATGGCCACCCCGTGGGAGATGGTCGGCTTCGCCCGGCAGCGCGGACTGGCCGCGGACGGACGCTCCAAGGCCTTCTCCGCCGACGCCGACGGCATGGGCATGGGCGAGGGCGCCGGCATGGTCGTGCTGGAGCGTCTGTCCGACGCGCGCCGCAACGGGCACCACGTGCTCGGCGTCATCCGCGGCTCCGCCGTCAACCAGGACGGCGCCTCCAACGGCCTCACCGCGCCCAACGGGCCCTCCCAGCAGCGGGTCATCCGCGCCGCGCTCGCCGACGCCCGCCTCACCCCCGCCGAGGTGGACGCTGTCGAGGCGCACGGCACCGGCACCCCGCTGGGCGACCCGATCGAGGCACAGGCGCTGCTGGCCACCTACGGCCAGGAGCGTGCCGGGGGCCGGCCGCTGTGGCTGGGCTCGGTGAAGTCCAACATCGGCCACACCCAGGCCGCGGCCGGCATGGCCGGTGTGATCAAGGTGCTGCTGGCGTTGCGGCACGAGGAACTGCCGCGGACGCTGCATGTGGACGAGCCGTCGCCGCACGTGGACTGGTCGGCCGGTGAGGTGCGCCTGCTGGGTGAGCCGGTGGCGTGGCCGGCTGGGGAGCGTCCGCGTCGGGCGGGTGTCTCGGCGTTCGGGATCAGCGGGACGAACGCGCACGTCATCGTGGAGGAGGCGCCGGCCGAGGAACCGGCCGAGGGTGACTCCGCCACGGCTGTGACGGACCCGGACGTGGTGCCCCTGCTGCCGTACGCGGGTGCCTGGCCGGTGTCGGCCCGTTCCGCCGAGGGCCTGGCGGCGCAGGCGGACCGGCTGCGGGAGTGGGTGGCGGCTCGTACGGAGCTGCAACCGGCT
>NZ_JBAGKC010000062.1:0-8026 GCF_037034245.1 Streptomyces sp. CA2R106 | reverse complement strand
GGGGCACTCACCCAGGGGCGCGGGGAACTGCGCGCTCAGCCACCACGCCCGCAGACAAGCATGCGCCGCAAGGGGCACTCACCTAGGGGCGCGGGGAACTGCGCGGCCAGCCACAACGCACCCGCAGGCAATGGCACCGCATTGCAAGGGCTGCCACCCCGGGGGCGGGGACGCGCCGTAAAGGGGGAGGGCCCGGGGGCCGTGGGATGATCACGGCGCGGCACCCTTTTCGTTCGGGCCGCCGTGCGGGACGCTCAGCAGGGCAACGGACTACCCGCCGGGGAGGCACACTGTGGTGGACGCGCACCAGACCTTCGTGATCGTCGGAGCCGGCCTGGCCGGAGCGAAGGCCGCGGAGACGTTGCGCGCCGAGGGTTTCACCGGCCGGGTGATACTGATCGGCGACGAGCGCGACCACCCGTACGAGCGCCCACCGCTGTCGAAGGGCTTCCTTACCGGCAGCGCCGCACGCGACTCGGTCTTCGTGGAGCCCGCCTCCTGGTACGCGGAGCACGACGTCGAGCTGCACCTCGGCCAGCCCGTGGTGAACCTGGACCGCGCGGCGCACACCGTGAGCCTGGGCGACGGCACCGTACTCCAGTACGACAAGCTGCTGCTCGCGACGGGCGCGGAGCCCCGCCGCCTGGACATCCCGGGCACCGACCTCGCCGGGGTGCACCATCTGCGCCGGCTCGCCCACGCGGAGCGGCTGAAGCACGTGCTGACCAGCCTGGGCCGGGAGAACGGCCACCTGGTGATCGCGGGGGCCGGATGGATCGGCCTGGAGGTGGCCGCGGCCGCGCGCGGCTACGGCGCCGAGGTGACCGTGGTGGAGCCCGAGCCGACCGCGCTGCACGGCGTGCTCGGCCCGGAGATCGGCTCCGTCTTCACCGACCTGCACAGCGAGCACGGCGTCCGCTTCCACTTCGGCACCCGCCTGACGGAGATCACCGGCCAGGACGGCATGGTGCTGGCGGCGATCACCGACGACGGCACCGAGCACCCCGCGCACGACGTGCTCGCCGCGATCGGCGCGGCCCCGCGCACCGCGCTCGCCGAGGCCGCGGGGCTGGCGCTCGCCGACCGCGCGGAGGGCGGCGGCATCGCCGTGGACGCCTCGCTGCGCACCTCCGACCCGGACATCTTCGCCGCGGGCGACGTCGCCAACGCGGAGCACCCGCTGCTGGGGTCCCCCATGTCCCGGACCAGGGGCGGCCGGCTGCGGGTGGAGCACTGGGCGAACGCGCTGCACGGCGGCCCCGCCGCGGCCCGTGCCATGCTCGGGCAGCAGGTCGGCTACGACCGCGTCCCGTACTTCTTCTCCGACCAGTACGACCTGGGCATGGAGTTCTCCGGGCACGCCGCGCCCGGGTCGTACGACCAGGTGGTGTGCCGCGGCGACGTCGGCAAGCGCCGGTTCATCGCGTTCTGGCTGCGCGAGGGCCGGGTGCTCGCCGGGATGAACGTCAACGTGTGGGACGTCACCGAGCCGATCCAGAACCTGATCCGCGACGGCCGCCCGGTCGACCCCGAGGCGCTGTCCGACCCGGCGGTGCCGCTAGCCTCGTTCCTGGACCGACCTGCACCGAACGCGGAGGAATGACCGTATGCGCACCGCCGTCGTACCCGTCGAGGAGATCTTCCCGCTGCGGTGGGAGGTGCTGCGCACCGGCATGCCGCGCGAGGCCGCGGTCTACCCGGAGGACGCGCGCGAGGACACCTTCCACATAGCCGCGTACGACGAGCAGGGCGCGGTCCGGGCGTGCGTGACGTTCTTCCCCGACCCCCTGCCGGGCGAGGCGGCGCCCGCCTTCCGCTTCCGCGGCATGGGCAGCGCCGCCCAGGTGCGCGGGGGCGGCTTCGGCGCCGCCGCGCTGCGGGCCGGGCTGCGGGAGTCCGCGGCCCGGGGCGCCCAGGTGGTGTGGTGCAACGGCCGGGTCTCCGCCCGCGGCTTCTACGAGCACTTCGGGTTCACCGCGACCGGCGAGGAGTTCCAGCTCGCCCCGAGCGGACCGCACTACGTCTTCGTGACCAAGGAACTGGGCTGACCTGATCCCGGGACTTCCCGGGACAGGCCCGCCCGGGCACGCACGTCCCCCCACCGCCCCGCCGGAGCTGTCGGCGGCGGGCCGTAAACTACTTCCGTGGCAGGAAGGATCAGGGACGACGACGTGAGGGCGGTACGCGACGCCGTCCCGATCGACTCCGTCGTCTCCGACTACCTCCAGCTCAAGAACGCCGGCGGCGGCAACCTCAAGGGCCTGTGCCCCTTCCACGACGAGAAGTCCCCCTCCTTCCAGGTCAGCCCCTCCAAGGGCCTCTACCACTGTTTTGGTTGCGGCGAGGGCGGGGACACGCTCGCGTTCGTGATGAAGGTGGACCATCTGACGTTCGCCGAGGCCGTGGAGCGGCTGGCCGCGCGGGCCGGGATCACCCTGCGGTACGAGGAAGGCAGCGCCGTCCCGGGGCGGCAGCAGGGCGAGCGGATTCGGCTGGTGGAGGCGCACCGCGCGGCCGCCGCCTTCTACGTGGAGCAACTCGGCTCGGCCGAGGCGGAGATCGGGCGGGCCTTCCTCGCCGGGCGGGGCTTCGACCAGGCGGCGGCCGAGCACTTCGGCGTCGGGTACGCACCGGCCGGGTGGGACCACCTGGTGCGCTTCCTGCGCGGGAAGGGCTTCAGCGACAAGGAGCTGATCACCTCCGGGCTCGCCTCCGAGAGCCGCCGGGGCGGCGCCATCGACCGGTTCCGCGGCCGGCTGATCTGGCCGATCCGGGACATCACCGGCGAGGTGATCGGCTTCGGCGCCCGCAAGCTGCGCGAGGACGACCAGGGCCCGAAGTACCTCAACACGCCCGAGACGCCGCTCTACCGCAAGTCCCAGGTGCTGTACGGGATCGACCTCGCCAAGAAGGAGATCGCCAGGACCGGCCGCGCGGTCGTCGTCGAGGGCTACACCGACGTCATGGCCTGCCACCTCGCCGGTGTCACCACCGCCATCGCCACCTGCGGCACCGCGTTCGCCGGGGACCACATCAAGATCCTGCGCCGGCTGCTGATGGACAACTCCACCTCGGAGGTGGTCTTCACCTTCGACGGCGACGCGGCCGGGCAGAAGGCCGCGCTGCGCGCCTTCGAGGACGACCAGAAGTTCGCCGCCGAGACGTCGATCGCGATCACCCCGGGCGGCATGGACCCCTGCGAACTGCGGCTGGCCGAGGGCGATCCGGCGATCCAGCGGCTGATCGACGGCCGCACCCCGCTCTTCGCGTTCGCGCTGCGCTCGATCGTGGGCCGCTACAACCTCGACACCGACGAGGGCCGGGTCGCCGCGGTGGACGCCGCGGTGCCGGTGGTCGCCGCGATCAAGAACCAGGCGCTGCGCGACCGTTACGCGATCCGGCTGGTCGGGATGGCGGGGATCTCCACGCAGGCGGAGGAGCAGAGCATGATCCGCCGGGTGCGGGCGATGGCCCGGGCCCGCGCGGCGGGCGGCTCGGCCGGCACCGGCCCCTCCCGCGGCGGGCCATCCCGTGGCGGGCCGGGCGGACCGTATGCGAACGGGTCGTACCCGAACGGGTCGGGCGGTGGGCCGGAGCGCGCCGAGCGGCGGGCGCCGTCCGGGCCGCGGCTGGACCTGCGCAGCCCCGCGCACCGGGTGGAGCGCGAACTGCTGAAGCTGGCCCTCCAGTTCCCCGCCCTGGTCTCCCCGGCCTTCGACGCCTACGGCGAGGACGAGTTCACCGGCCCGCCGTACGCCGCGGTGCGCCGCGCGATCGCCGAGGCGGGCGGCGCGGAGTACGCCGACGGGGACTATCTGCTGCGGGTGCGCGAGGCCGCGCCCGACGACACGGTGCGCGGCATGGTCACCGAACTGGCCGTCGAACCGGTCATGCACAAGACGCCCGAGGTGTACGCGGGCGAGGTGCTGGTGCGCGTGCGGCTGCTCGCGGTGGACCGCCGGGTGGCGCAGGTCCACGCGACCGGGGCACGGCTGGCGGCGCAGGGCGTGCCGGCGGACGCGCCGGAGGCGGTCGCGGCGGCGAACGAGTTGTGGGCGCTCCAGCAGTACGCCCAGCGGCTGCGGGTCAGCGGAGCAGCGGCGCTCTAGGCCGATACACCTGGGGCCGCCTGGTCAACGGCCGCGCGGTGCGGACTCCGCACCGCGCGGCCGGCCGTCACCGAGGCCGCGGTCACCGGGTGCACCGGCGCCGCGGAAGCTCGCGCAGACGGGTGCCGGCCCGGTCAGACCGGTGTGCAGGCGGTGATGCTGAGGTCCGCCGGGCAGGGGGTGATGGACAGCACGTGGAAGCCCGCCTCTTTCGCCTCGCGCCGCATGTCGGCCTCGCTGCGCTCGCGGGCCTGCGCCTCGCCGACCACCATCTTGACCAGGTTGCGGAAGGCGGCCCCCGAGTCGTGCTCCACCAGCGGGTCGATCACCAGGAGCTTCGGGCTGTCCTCGGTCGGCGTCGCGCCCTCGGGGACCACCGCCCGGCGGATGTTCCGCAGGATCTGCACGCCGCTCTCCGAACTCCAGTCGTGCAGCACGTTCTTGAGGATGTAGAGGTCGCCGCCGGCGGGCACCTCGTGCAGGATGTCCGCGGGCTGGAAGGTGAGCCGGTCGGCGAGGTCCGCGCTGCCCGAGGCGGCGAGCTCGGCCTCGGCGCGGCGGCAGGTGTCTGGACGGTCGACGCAGACGCCCCGCAGATGGGGGTGGGCGGTGAGGATCGCCTTGAGCAGGGTGCCGTTGCCGCCGCCGACGTCGACGACGGTGCGCACGCCGGCGAACGGGACGTGCTCGGCGAGCACGGTGCCGATCGGCCGTGCCCAGTCCTCCATGGCGCGGTCGAAGATCCGGGCGCTGTCGGGGTGCTGGTCCAGGTACTCGTAGAGCGAGACGCCGAACGCGGCGGGCATCACCGACGTCCCGGTCCGTACCGCCTCGGTCAGTCCGCCGGTCGCCGCGTGGCCGTACAGGCCGCACAGCAGCGCCGCCAGGTTGCGGACCGACTCCGGGTGGTCGCTCCTGAGCGGCTCGGACAGCGGGGAGTTGGCGTACCGGCCCTGCTCGTCGCGGGTGAACACGCCCAGCGCGGTGAGGGCTTGCAGGACGGAGCCGAGGGAGTCGGCGTCCGCGTCGACGGCCTTGGCCAGCTCGGGCGCGGTGGCCGGACCCTGCGCCAGCACGTCCGCGACGCCCAGTTGGGCCGCCGTGCCGACCGCGGCGGAGGCCATCGCCCCCATGACCAGACTCATCAACGACATTTCCTGGTTCCCCAATCGCTTGTGCCGCACGCGCGTGTGCCGCACGGCCGACCGCCGGTGGGCCCCGGCCGGCCGGTGCGGTGGCACCGTCCGAACACGGCCGTCACAACCTGCCGTTGTGTGAAACGAGTGTGTGCATGAGCACAGTGGTGCCACTGCGCAGGTACGATCCGTGCGGCACACGCTAGACAAACGGCCGCTGTACGTCGTGCCGTTCAACCCGATCGCACCCGACCCGACGGCCCCGCACGGGCCACCTGTTCCCCGTGCAGCCGCATGTGGGCCGACCCGCCCGCCCACGGGGCCCGTTCACGCGCGATCGGTCGGCAGTTGAACGTCGTAGGGCCGAGCCGCAGCGCTCCGGGCCCGGCCGGGCGGCCGGATCGAGTGCCTTGAGAATCCACTGGTACGGGAAGAGGCTGGACACCATGACTGATGAGAAGCCGTCGATCGATGACGGCGCGGAGGACTCGCAGGCAGCGCTGCGGGCGTCGGACGCGGACCGGGAACAGGTGGTGGAGATCCTGCGGGACGCCGCCGGGGACGGCCGGCTGACCTCCGAGGAGGTCAGCGAACGGGTCGAAGCCGCACTGAGCGCCCGCACCGTCAGCGAACTGGCCCAGCTCACCAGGGACCTGCCGGTCTCGCCGGTCCCCGCCGACGCCGGCACCGGGTCAGAGCGGCCCAAGGACGTCGTGGAGATCAACCAGCGGTGGGGCACCCTGCACCGCTCCGGCACCTGGGAGGTCCCGCGCCACCTGGACATCCGGATGCACGGCGGCGACGTCAAACTCGACTTCACCGAGGCCGTGATCGGCCACGACACGCTGGACATTGACGCGCAGATCAGCATCGGCGGCAACCTCATCCTGGTCGTCCGGCCGGGCATCGTGGTCAGGACCGACGACGTGACCGTGCGGGTGGGAGAGGTCAAGTACCGCAATCCCGCGTCCGACGCGGACGCCCCGGTCGAGCTGCGCGTGAACGTCACCGGACTCCTCAAGGGCGGCGACATCGTGGTCCGCCACCCGCGGCGGACGCTCGGCCAGTGGATGCGCGGGGAAAGCGCCCTGAGCACCTCCGACAGCAAGAGCTGACCCGCCGATTCGGCGCACTCGCGGGGCGGTTGAACGGCCAACGGCCGATTCACCGCCCCGCGCTCGTTTTTCCCCTCGCACCGCCCGAACGGTATCCCCCGCGGCGCCGGCACCGCGTTCAACTGACGCGTTGCGGCACCCATGGGGCCTGGATATGTTCCTGTCGCTGGTGGACTCGACCTCAGGGTAAACATCGGCTTCACCCCGGTATCCCGGTCCGGAAGTTGCTGACGGCAATCGTGAGGTGGCGTGTGCGGCAGAAACTCCCTGGGAGCCCTGCCACGGTGAAAGTGTGACGGTATTCCACTGCCGGGACCGGGTTTTCCAGCCCGTGCTGCCCGCGCACCGATATTGCGTACTTCCTGGATAACGCCACATCGCGTCCCCCGAGATCGACGGCGGATTATCCTCGGCACAGCAGGGATGGCGGATTCAGGTGTCCAACGAAGACAAGCTTCGCGATTACCTCAAGCTCGTGACGACCAACCTGCGCCAGGTCCGCCGCCGTCTGGCCGAGGTGGAGGAACGCGACCAGGAGCCGATCGCGATCGTCGGGATGGGCTGCCGCTTCCCCGGCGGGGTCCAGGGCCCGGAGGACCTGTGGCGGCTGCTCGCCGCCGGCACCGACGCGATCGGCCCGTTCCCGCAGAACCGCGGCTGGGATCTGGAGAACCTGTACGACCCCGACCCGGACCACCCCGGTACCTCCTACGCCCGGCACGGCGGGTTCATCTACGACGCGACCGACTTCGACGCCGACTTCTTCGAGATCAGCCCGCGCGAGGCGGTCTCGATGGACCCGCAGCAGCGGGTGCTGCTCGAAGTGGCCTGGGAGGCGTTCGAGCAGGCCGGGATCGACGTCAGCGCGCTGCGCGGCACCCCCACCGGCGTGTTCGCCGGGTCCTACGGCCAGGGCTACGGCACCGACCCCTCGATGCGGTCGGGCGCCTCCGAAGGGCACCTCCTCACCGGCGTGTCGACCAGCGTCACCTCCGGGCGGCTGGCGTTCACCTTCGGGCTGGAGGGCCCCGCGGTGACCATCGACACCGCCTGCTCCTCCTCCCTGGTGGCCCTGCACATGGCCGCCCGGTCGCTGCGCGCGGGGGAGTGCTCGCTCGCCCTCGCCGGCGGCTCCACGGTCATCTCCGCCCCGTCCGTGTTCGTGGGCTTCTCCCGGCAGCGCGGCATGTCCGAAGACGGACGCTGCAAGTCCTTCAGCGAGGGTGCGGACGGCTCCGGCTGGGCCGAGGGCGTCGGCATGCTGGTGGTGGAACGCCTCTCCGACGCCCGGCGCAACGGTCACAAGGTCCTTGCGGTGGTGCGGGGTTCGGCGATCAACCAGGACGGCGCGTCCAACGGCCTGACCGCGCCCAACGGCCCCGCGCAGCAGCGCGTGATCCGCGCCGCGCTGGCCGGCGCCGGCCTGACCACCGCCGACATCGACGCGGTCGAGGCGCACGGCTCGGCGACCAGGCTCGGTGACCCGATCGAGGCCGAGGCGCTGCTGGCGACGTACGGCCAGGGGCGTCCCGAGGGCCGGCCGCTGTGGCTGGGTTCGGTGAAGTCGAACATCGGCCACACGCAGGCCGCGGCCGGTGTCGCCGGTGTGATGAAGATGGTGTTGGCGCTCCAGCACGGGCAGTTGCCGCGCACGTTGCATGTCGAG
>NZ_JBAGKC010000061.1:0-8430 GCF_037034245.1 Streptomyces sp. CA2R106 | reverse complement strand
GTCCGCCACGTCCCGCAGGAACGCACCCGACTCCGTGGCGGACGTGCCCGCGGTCGTGCCGTCCGGGTCGAAGAAGCCCTCCAAGTCCCAACCGCGATCCGTCGGGAACCCACCCACCGCGTCCCCACCAGAAGACAACAACTCCCAGAACTCCTCCGGAGAACCCGCACCCCCCGGGAAACGACACGCCATCCCCACAATCGCCAACGGCTCCTCGGTCGCCGCAACCACCGTGGCGGCCACCGGAGCGGCCGTGTCCAGTTGCCGGCCGACCAGTTCGTCGCGCAGGAAGGCGGCCAGCTCCACCGGGGTCGGGTAGTCGAAGACAAGGGTGGCGGGCAGGCGCAGTCCGCTGGCCTTGTTGAGGCGGTTGCGCAGCTCGACCGCGGTCAGCGAGTCGAAGCCCAGGTCGCGGAAGACCTGCCGGGCCTGCACGCCGTCCGCCGCGGAGTGCCCCAGTACGGCGGCGGCCTCGGCGCGGACCACGTCCGTCAGCACGCGCTCCTGCTCGGCCGGTGCCAGTCCGGTGACGCGGCGGGCGAGTTCGCCCTCGGCGCCGCCCGCCGGGGCGGTGCCGGCGGTCAGGCCGACGGCGGCCAGCGCGCGGACCTCCGGGAGGTCGCGCACGAGCGGCTGGTCAGCCAGGTCGACGGCGCCGGAGCCGGCGGCCAGTTGCTGCCAGTCGACGTCCATGACGGTCACGACGGGCTCGGGGCCCGCCAGCGACTCGGCCAGTGCGCGGACGGCGAGCTGCGGGTCCATCGGCGGCATGGGGAGCCGGCGCATACGGGAGCGGATCGCCTCGTTGGACTGCGCCAGCCCGGCACCGCCCCACAGCCCCCAGGCCACGGCCAGACCGGCCAGGCCGCGGGACCGGCGGTGCTCCGCCAGCGCGTCCAAGTAGGCGTTCGCCGCAGCGTAGTTGCCCTGGCCCGCGGAGCCCAGGGTGGAGGCGGCGGAGGAGAACAGGACGAAGGCGTCCAGGTCCAGGTCGGCGGTGAGCTCGTCCAGCAGCGCCGCGCCGTGTGCCTTCACCTCCAGTGCGGTCTGGAGCCGCGCCGGCCGCATGCCGTCCAGCATCCCGTCGTCCAGGACGGCGGCGGTGTGCAGGACGGCGGAGAGCGCGGAGCCGCTGCGCCCGGTCCACTCCAACAGCCCGGACAGCGGCAGCCGGTCGCTCACGTCGCAGGACACGACGTCGACCCGGGTGCCGGCGGCGGCCAGTTCGGCGGCGCGTGCCGCGATCCCCTCGGCGGCCGGGCCGGAACGGCCCGCCAGGACGAGGCGTTCGGCGCCCCGGTCGGCGAGCCAGCGCGCGACGTGTCCGGCGATCGCGCCGGTGCCGCCGGTGATCAGCGCGGTCCCGCGCGGTGTCCAGGGGGTACGGGTCTCGCGCCGCGGCACCCGCGACATCCGCCGGCCCAGGACGCCGGCCGTACGGATGGCCACCTCGTTCTCGTCACAACCGGCCAGCACCCCCGCCAGCCGCACACCCGCCCGATCACCCAACTCCACCGGCAGGTCCACCAACCCACCCCACCGCTCCGGATGCTCCATACCGACCACCCGACCCAGACCCCACACCTGCGCCTGCACCGGGTGGGCCAGCACCTCACCCGGACCAGCCGCCACCGCACCGCACGTCGCCACCCACAACGGCGCCCCGACCCCGGCATCACCGAGCCCCTGCACCAACCCCAACGTCGCCGCCAGCCCGGCGGTCACCGCCGGGAACTCCGCCAACGGCGCCTCGTCCAACGCCAACAGCGACAGCACACCCGAGATCTCCGCCGCGCCCGCCATCTCGCCCAGCAGCGCCGCCAGTTCGGCGCGGTCCACGACCCCGGACGGCACCTCGACCACCTCGACCTGCGCGCCGCGGGCCGCCAGCGCGTCGGCGCACCGCTGCCGCACCTCGCCCTCGACGCCGGCCGGCACCACGAGCAGCCACGTGGCCGACAACACCGCCGCATCGGGCTCAGCGACGGGGGTCCATCCGGTGCGGTAGCGCCAGCCGGCGGCCACCGTACGGTCCAGTTCACGGCGCCGCCAGGACGCCAGGGCCGGCAGCACCTCGCTGATCGGACGGCCACCGTCGAGTACCAACGTCTCGTCGAGCAGGTTGAGGTCCCCGCCCTCGACGGCGGCCCAGAACTCGGCCTCCACCGCGGAACTCGCGTCGCTCCCCGTCGACTTCGGGCCCGCTTCCGCGACGGGAAGGCTGTCGGGCCAGAACCGCCGGTTCCGGAAGGCGTACGTCGGCAGCTCGACCGTCCCGGCCACGGGCAGGACGGCCGTCCAGTCCACCGGGGCGCCGTGGACGTACGCCTCGGCCAGCGACGTCAGCACCCGACCCGCACCACCGTCGTCCCGGCGCAACGTCCCACACAGCGCACCCGGCACCGCACCCGGACCCGCCTCCTGAGCAACCTCCTCCAACGACTCCGTCATCGCACCCAGCAACACCGGATGCGGCGACACCTCCACGAAGAACCGCTGACCCTCACCCGCCAGAATCCGCACCGCACGGTCGAAGTGCACCGTCGCCCGAAGACTCCGGAACCAGTACCCCGCGTCCAACTCCTCACCGGACAGGGTCTCCCCCGTCATCGCCGACACCATCGGCACCCGGCCACGACGCGGACTGATCCCCGCCAGAACCGACGTGATCTCGTCCTCCAGCCGGTCCACCTGCGCCGAGTGGGACGCGTAGTCCACCGCCACCATCCGCGCCCGGACACCCTCGGCCTCGAACTCCGCCTTCAACTCCTCCAGAGCTGCGGGCTCACCCGACACCACCACCGCAGACGGACCGTTCACCGCCGCCAACGCCACGCTCTCCCCGAACCGGCCCAACCGCTCCTCAACCTCGCCCGCAGACCGGCTCACCGACAACATCCCGCCCGCACCCGCCAACACCTTCAACGACTGCGACCGCAACGCCACCACCCGCGCGCCGTCCTCCAACGACAACATCCCCGCCACCGTCGCCGCCGCGATCTCACCCTGCGAGTGACCCACCACCGCCTCCGGGACGACGCCTGCCGCCTCCCACACCGCGGCCAGCGACACCATCACGGCCCACAACGCCGGCTGCACCACATCAGCCGCCTCAAGCGCCGGAGCGCCCTCAGCCCCCGCCAGCACGTCATGCAGCGACCACTCCACATACGGCGCCAACGCCGCCGCACACTCCGCCAACCGAGCCGCGAACACCGGCGACACCGAGGCCAGTTCACGACCCATCCCCACCCACTGCGAACCCTGACCCGGGAAGACGAACACCGGACGCCCCACGGCACGCGCCGTACCCGACACCACCGCACCCGACGGCACACCCGCCGCCAAACTCTCCAACCCGCCCACCAACGCGGCCCGATCACCACCGACCACCACTGCCCGGTGCTCGAAAGCCGAACGCGTCACCGCCAACGACCACGCCACATCCGCCGGCTCAAGACCCGGACGCCCGGCCACCCACTCCCGCAGCCGCCCGGCCTGCGCCACCAGCGCCTCCGCGGACCGGCCCGACACCAGCCACGCGTCGGCACCGGACACCAGCGGGGGCGTGGTCCGCGTCCGTGGGGGTTCGGGGGCGGCGTCGGGGGCGGGTGCCTCCTCGAGGATGACGTGGGCGTTGGTGCCGCTCATGCCGAAGGAGGACACACCGGCCCGGCGCGGCCGCTCGCCGGCGGGCCACGGCACGGACTCGGTCAGCAGGCGCACCTGTCCCGCGGACCAGTCGATGTGCGGGGAGGGCTCGTCGGCGTAGAGGGTCTGCGGCAGCTGCTCGTGCTGGAGCGCCAGCACCATCTTGATGACACCGGCGACACCGGCCGCGGCCTGCGTGTGGCCGATGTTGGACTTCACCGAACCCAGCAGCACCGGGCGGTCCGCGGGACGGTCCTGGCCGTAGGTGGCCAGCAGCGCCTGCGCCTCGATGGGGTCGCCGAGCCGGGTGCCGGTGCCGTGGGCCTCCACCACGTCCACGTCGGCGGCCGACAGCCGCGCGCTGGCCAGGGCGGCGCGGATGACGCGCTGCTGCGAGGGGCCGTTGGGCGCCGTCAGGCCGTTGGACGCGCCGTCCTGGTTGATCGCCGAACCGCGCACCACCGCGAGGACCTTGTGGCCGTTGCGCCGGGCGTCCGACAGCCGCTCCAGGACGAGCATGCCGACGCCTTCGGCCATGCCCATGCCGTCGGCGCCGGCGCCGAACGCCTTGGAGCGCCCGTCGGCCGCCAGGCCGCGGGCCTGGGAGAAGCCCACGAAGGCGTCGGGGGTGGCCATCACGGTGGCGCCGCCGGCCAGGGAGAGCGTGCACTCGCCGGAGCGCAGGGCCTGCGCGGCCAGGTGCAGCGCCACCAGGGACGAGGAGCACGCCGTGTCCATGGTCACCGCGGGGCCTTCGAGGCCGAGGGTGTAGGAGAGGCGGCCGGACAGCACGCTGGTCGCGTTGCCCGTCGCCAGGTGCCCGTCGACGCCGTCGAAGTCCGTGGCGCTCTCGAGGCTGGCCTCGGCGTAGCCGGAGCCGTAGCCGCCGACGAAGGCGCCGGTCTGGCTGCCGCGCAGGGTCGCCGGGTCGATGCCGGCCCGTTCGAATGCCTCCCAGGACGTCGCGAGCAGCAGCCGCTGCTGCGGGTCCATGGCCAGTGCCTCACGCGGGCTGATCCCGAAGAAGGCCGGGTCGAAGGCGCCGGCGTCCAGGACGAAGCCGCCCTCGCAGGTGTAGGAGGTGCCGGGGTGGCCCATGTCCGGGTGGTAGACCGCGTCGAGGTCCCAGCCGCGGTCGGCCGGGAAGGTCCCGATCGCGTCGGTGCCGCCGGCCAGCAGCTCCCACAGCTCCTCGGGGCCGGTGGCGCCGCCCGGGAAGCGGCAGGCCATGCCGACGACGGCGATCGGCTCGTCGACCGCCGTGCCGGAGGGCAGGGCGGGTCCGGCCGCGGCGGGCGCCTCGCCCGCGAGTTCGTCGCCGAGCAGCGCGGCCAGGGCCACGGGCGTCGGGTAGTCGAAGACGAGGGTGGCGGGCAGCCTCAGACCGGTCTCGGTCCGCAGCCGGTTGCGCAGTTCGACCCCGGTGAGCGAGTCGAAGCCGAGGTCGGTGAAGGCCCGCGCGGGCTCGACCGCGTCGACGGAGGCGTGGCCGAGCACCGCGGCGACCAGCGTGCGCACCAGTTCCAGCAGCATCCGGTCGCGTTCCTGGCCGGTGCGGCCGGCGAGCCGGCGGCGCAGCGCCTGCGCGGCGTCGGTGCCGCCGGCCGCCGCGGCGGCGGTGCGGCGCCCGGGGGTGCCGGCCAGCCGCCGCCACAGCGGCGGGACCTCACCGCTGCGCGCGGCCTGCGCGCGCAGGCCGGCGACGTCGAGCCGGGCCGGCACGAGGGCGCCCTCGCCGCGGGTCGCGCTGCGCTCCAGCGCGGTGTCCAGGACGGCCAGGCCCTCGTCGGCACCGAGGGCGGTGAGTCCGGAGCGGGTGATGCGGGAGAGGAGTTGCTCGCCCAGGTCGCGGCCGATACCCGCTTCGTGCACCCACGGGCCCCACGCCAGGGAGAGTCCGGCCAGGCCGGCGGCCCGGCGGTGCCGGGCAAGGGCGTCCAGGAAGGCGTTGGCGGCGACGTAGTTGCCCTGTCCGGGGGCGCCGAGCGGGGCGGCGGCCGAGGAGAACAGGACGAAGTGCTCCAGGTCGCTGTCCCGGGTGAGTTCGTGCAGGTGCCAGGCGGCGTCCGCCTTCGGCCGCAGCACCGCGGCCAGCCGCTGCGGGGTGAGGGTGCCGATCACGCCGTCGTCGATGATGCCGGCGGCGTGGACGACCGAGCCCAGCGGGCAGTCGGCGGGGATGCCCGCCAGCAGCGCGGCCAGCGCGTCGCGGTCCGCCACGTCGCACGCCACGACGCTGACCCGCGCGCCGAGGGCGGCCAGTTCCGCGGCCAGCACCGCGACGCCGGCGGCCGCCGATCCCGACCGGCTGGTCAGCACCACCGCGCGGGCCCGCCCGGTGACCACCATGTGACGGGCCACCAGGCCGCCGAGGGTGCCGGTGCCGCCGGTCACCAGCAGGGTGCGCGGGCCGCTGTCGGCAAGGTCGGCGTGATCGGCGTGATCGGCGAGGTCAGCGGCTTGTTCAACCGCTGTCCCGGCACCAGACGGACGGTTCAGCCGGCGCCCGTACGCGGTCCGGCCGCGGAGGGTCAGCTCGGGCTCGCCGGTGGCGAGGAACCGCGGCAGGACGGCGAGTTGACCGGCGGGGGCGTCCTCGTCGGCGGGCAGGTCCACCAGGAGCAGCCGACCGGGGTTCTCCGACTGCGCCGAGGACAGCAGACCGCGTGCCGCGGCCGCCGCGAGGTCCACCACGGGTGCGCCGTCCGCGGCGGCCACGGCGCCGCGGGTCACCACGGCCAGCGGCACGGACTCCAGGCGCGGCGCGGCCAGCCACTCCTGGGCCAGTTCCAGGACCTCGCCGGCCAGTCGCCGGGTCGTGTCCGGCACCGTGCCGGCGCCGGACGGGGTGCCGTCGACGCACACCAGCACCAGCTGCGGCGCGACATCGCCCGCCTCCACCGCGGCGGCCACCTCGGCGACGGCGGCGAAGCCCCGTACGGGGACGCCCGCCGTGCGCAGTTCCCCGACCACGTCGAAGCGGTCGTCGCCGACGAGCACCCACTCGCCGTCCACGGCGGGGCCCTCGGTCAGCGGCACCCACTCCTCGACGAACAGGGTGTCGCCGGCGGGGTGGCCTGCGTCCTGGAGCTGGTCGGCGGCGACCGGGCGGCTGACGAGCGACTGCACGGTGACGACCGGGGCCCCCTGGGGGTCCGCGGCGGTCAGTTCCAGTCCGCCCGTGGGGCCCTGGCGCAGCCGGGCCCGCAGCACCGAGGCGCCGGTCGCGTGGAGTTCGACGCCCGTCCAGGCGAACGGCATCCGGACCCCGCCCGGCTGCCCGGCGGCGTCCTCCGCCCCGCCGGTCATGGGCGAGCCCGGCAGGAGCGAGGCGTGCAGGGCCGCGTCGAGCAGCGCCGGGTGGATGCCGAACGCGGCCGCCTCCCGCGCCGCGTCCTCGGGCAGCGCCACCTCGGCGAAGACGTCCTCGCCGCGCCGCCAGGCGGCCCGCAGGCCGTGGAACGCGGGACCGTACACGTCGGCCAGCAGCTCGGTGTAGAGGCCGTCGACATCGAGGGCGACGGCGCCCGAAGGCGGCCACACGGCGAAGTCGTCCGCCGCCCCGGCGTCCACCGGGCCCGCGCCGACGGGTGCGAGCGAACCGCTCGCGTGCTGCGTCCAGATCTGCGCGGGGTCCGCGGAGTCGGCGGTGTCGGGCCGGGAGAAGACCTCGACCGTACGGCGGCCCTCGGCGTCCGCCTCGGCGAGCACCACCTGCACCCGCACCCCGCCGTCGGCTGGCAGCACCAGCGGCGCCTGGAGCGTCAGCTCCTCCAGCACCCCGCAGCCCACCTGGTCGCCGGCGCGCACGGCCAGCTCCACGAAGCCGGTGCCCGGCAGCAGCACCATGCCGCCCACGGCGTGGTCGGCCAGCCACGGGTGCGTCCGCAGCGAGATCCGGCCCGTGCACAACAGCCCGGCGCCACCGGCCAGTTCGACCGCCGCTCCCAGCAGCGGGTGGCCCACCGCGCCCAGGCCCAGGGACGCCGCGTCCCCGCCGGAGGTGAACATCGCCAGGGACAGCGTCCCCTGCGGCCAGAAGCGCTCGTGCTGGAAGGCGTACGTCGGCAGCTCGACCCGCTTCCCCGCGGCGAGCACGGACTCCCAGTCCACGCCGGCGCCGTGGACGTACGCCTCGGCCAGCGAGGTCAGCAGCCGTACGGCCCCGTCCTCGTCCCGCCGCAACGTCGCACACACCGCGCCCGGCACCACCCCCGGGCCCGCTTCCCGCGCGACCTCTTCCAGGGTGTCGTTCATCGCACCCATCAGGACGGGGTGCGGAGTGACCTCGACGAAGAGCTGATGGCCGCGCCCCGCCAACGTCCGCACCGCACGGTCGAAATGGACCGTCGCGCGGAGACTCCGGAACCAGTAACCGGCATCCAACTCCTCACCGGTCAGCGTCTCCCCGGTCATCGCCGACACCATGGGGACCCGGCCCCGACGAGGGTTGATCCCGGCCAGAACGGACGTGATCTCGCCCTCCAGGCGGTCCACCTGTGCCGAATGGGACGCGTAGTCCACCGCCACCATCCGGGCCCGGGTGCCCCCGGCCTCGAACTCCGCCTTCAACTCCTCCAGAGCTGCGGGCTCACCCGACACCACCACCGCCGAAGGACCGTTCACCGCCGCCAACGCCACGGTGTCCCCGAACCGGACCAACCGCTCCTCAACCTGTTCGGCAGACCGGCTCACCGACAACATCCCGCCCGCACCCGCCAACACCTTCAACGACTGCGACCGCAACGCCACCACACGGGCACCGTCCTCCAACGACAA
>NZ_JBAGKC010000060.1:0-8722 GCF_037034245.1 Streptomyces sp. CA2R106 | reverse complement strand
GAACTCCGCCACCGCATCCAGGAACCCACCTTCGCGGGAGTACGTCGTCCCCGCGTGGTCCGGGTCCGGGTGGAACAGCGCCTCCACATCCCAGCCCCGGTCCCCCGGGAAACCGGAGACGGCGTCGCCCCCGGCCAGCACCAGGTCCCACAGGTCCTCGGGAGAGTCGACACCCCCGGGGAAACGGCAGCCCATGCCCACAATCGCGATCGGCTCGTCGTGCGCCATGACGACGGTGCGGGCGGCACGCGCGGCCGGCTCCGCGTCCACGCCGACGAGGTCGGCCAGCAGGTGGGCGGCCAGGGCGGCCGAGGTCGGGTGGTCGAAGATGAGAGTGGCGGGCAGCCGCAGGCCGGTCGCGGCGGTCAGACGGTTGCGGAGTTCCACCGCGGTCAGCGAGTCGAAGCCCAGCTCCTTGAAGGACTGGGTGGCCCGTACCGCGTCCGGGGTGCTGTGGCCGAGGACCGCGGCGACCTCGCGGCGCACCAGGTCCTGGACGTGTGCGGTGCGTTCGGCCGGTGACCGGCCGGCCAGGTGCTCGGCCAGTCCGCCACCGGCTCCGTTCGTGCCCGGCGCGGGCCGTGTCGCGGCCTGCCGCCGTACGGTCGCCGGCACCAACGCCCGGAGCAGCGCGGGCAACGTCCCCGCCTGCGCCTGGGCCCGCAGCGCCGCCCGGCTGAGGCGTACGGGGACGAGCAGGCTCTCCCTCTCCGCGCTGCCGCCCGCTGCCAGCGCCCGGTCCAGCAGCGCCAGCCCTTCCGCCTCACTCAGCGCCTCCGCACCAAGCCGCGCGATACGTTTCTGGTCCGCCACACCCAGCCCGGCAGTCATCGCACTCTCCGCCCCGGCCCACAAACCCCACGCGAGGGACAACCCCGGTAGGCCCTCGGCACGCCGTGCCTGGGCGAGGGCGTCCAGGAAGGTGTTCGCGGACGCGTAGTTCGCCTGACCGGCGTTGCCGAACACACCCGCAGCGGAGGAGAACAGCACGAACGCCGACAGCTCCATGCCCCGGGTCAACTCATGCAGATTCCAGGCCGCGTCCACCTTCGGACGCAGCACCGTGTCAAAGCGCGCGTCGTCGAGTGAGTCCAGTACACCGTCGTCCAGTACGCCCGCCACGTGCACCACACCGGTGAGGCGGCGGTCCCGTAGGACCTCGGCCAGCGCATCCCGGTCCGCCGCATCACACGCCACCACCTCCACCACGGCACCCTGATCGCTCAACTCACGGCTCAACTCCGGCATACCTTCGGCTGCCAGGCCGCGACGACTCAGCAACACCAACTCCCGTACGCCCTGCGCCGCCGCCAGATGCCGCGCCACCACGGTGCCCAACGCACCCGACGCCCCCGTCACCAACACCGGACCGTCACCGAACGCCCGACCGCCCTCCTCCTCCGCCACCCGCGCCCGTGCGAGACGGGGCACGCGGATAACGCCATCCCGGACCGCCAACTGCGGCTCATCCGCCACCAGTCCAGCCGTCAGTACGTCAACGCCCACACCCACCGGCAGATCCGCCAGCACAAACCGCCCCGGATACTCCGCCTGCGCCACCCGCACCAAACCCCACACCGGCGCAGACCCCACCTCCACCAACTCCCCCGCGGACGCCGACACAGCCCCCCGCGTCACCACCACCAACCGCGACCCGGCGAGCCGCTCCTCACCCACCCACCGCCGCACCACACCCAACACCTCAGCCAACCGCGACCGCACCACCCCCGGCACCGCGCCACCACCCACCGGACCGCACTCCCACACCACCGTCCCCGGCACGTCATCACCCGACGCCAGCAATGCGTCCACATCGGCGTACAACCCACCCGCACCCACCACCACGAACGGACCCACCTCACCCCCACCCACCACCGGCACCCACTCCACCCCGAACAGCGCGTCGTCGCCCCCCGCCGACACCGCGGCCCCCATCGCCGCGACGAGCTGGTCCCGCGACATCTCCCGTACGTGCAGGGACTCGACCTCGGCCACCGGGGCGCCCGTCGGGTCGGCGGCGGTGACGGAGAAGCTGTCGGGCCCGGTCGGGGCGAGGCGGACGCGGAGCGCGGTGGCACCGACGGCGTGGAGGGAGACGCCGGACCAGGCGAACGGCAGCCGGGTGGCACCGTCGGCGGCGAGGGAGGTCAGGCCGATCGGGTGGAGGGCCGCGTCGAGCAGGGCCGGGTGGAGGCCGAACTCACCGACGGCGGAGCCCTGTTGGTCGGGCACGGCGACCTCGGCGAAGAGGTCGTCGCCGCGGCGCCAGGCGCGCAGCAGACCGCGGAAGGCGGGCCCGTAGGCGTAGCCGCGGTCGGCGAGGACGTCGTAGAAGCCGTCGAGGTTCACCGGTTCGGCGGCGGGCGGCGGCCAGGCGGTGAGTTCGTCGGACGGGGCCGGGGCGGGGGTCCCCGCGGTGAGCAGGCCGGTGGCGTGGCGGGTCCAGGCGCTGTCGGCGCTCTGCCCCTGCCCGGGGTGCCCGTCGGGCTGCGGCCGGGAGTAGATGTGGACCGGGCGCGCCCCGCGCTCGTCGGGTGCGCCGACGGTGACCTGCACCTGGAGCTGGGCGTGGTGCTGCCCGGCTGCGGTGTCCGCCGTACCCGTGGGCAGGAGCAGCGGTGCTTCGAGGGTGAGGTCGTCGACGCGGGTGCAGCCGACCTCGTCGCCCGCGCGCAGCGCCAGTTCCACCAGCGCGGTGCCCGGCGCCAGCGTCACGCCGCCGACGGCGTGGTCCGCCAGCCACGGCTGGGCCGCTACGGAGAGCCGGCCGGTGAGGAGGACGCCGTCGCCTTCCGCGAGGGCGACGGACGCACCGAGCAGCGGGTGGTGGGCCGCGCCGAGACCTGCGGCGGTCATGTCACCGGTGCCGGCGGGGGCGTCGAGCCAGTACCGCTGCCGCTGGAAGGCGTACGTGGGCAGGTCGACGCGCCGCGCGCCGAGCCCGTCGAGCACGGCCGCCCAGTCGACGGGCGTGCCGGCCGCGTGGAGCCGGGACACGGCGGTGAGCAGGGCGCGCTCCTCCGGTGCGGCCCGGCGGAGCACGGAGACGACGACGGCCGGGCCGCCCGGGTCCGCGGCGCCGCTCCTGTCCGCCCGGTCGGCCGGGTCCGGGGTGCCCGGTGCGTCCACCGTGCCCGGCACGTCGAGTGCGTCCTGCGCGTCCTGCGCGTCCACGGTCCGCTCGACCATGGGCAGGAGCGCGGCCGACGGGCCCACCTCCACGAACCTGCGCACGCCCTGCGCGTGCAGTTCCGCGACCGCGTCGGCGAAGCGGACGGTGGCGCGTACGTGCTCGACCCAGTACTCGGCGGTCCGCATCTGCTCCGGATCGGTGGTGCCGGTGACGGTCGACACGATCGGCAGGCTCGGCTCGTGGAAGTCCAGGCCCGCCACGACGGTCCGGAACTCCGCCGTCATCGGCTCCATCAGCGGCGAGTGGAAGGCGTGGCTGACCTTGAGCTGCTTGGTGCGGCGGCCGCGGGCCGCGAGCGCGTCGGCGATCGTGCGTACCGCCGGTTCCGCACCGGATACGACGACCGATCCGGGCGCGTTGACGGCGGCGAGGCCGGCCTCGTGCTCGTGTCCGGCGAGCAGCGGACGCACCTCGTCGGCGTCGGCTTCGACGGCCACCATGGCGCCCCCGGCGGGGAGCTGCTGCATGAGCCGGCCGCGCGCGGCGACCAGGGCGCACGCGTCCGCCAGGGAGAGGACCCCGGCGACATGGGCGGCGGCGATCTCGCCGACGGAGTGCCCGGCGAGCAGGTCGGGCCGTATGCCCCAGGACTCCACCAGCCGGAAGAGGGCGATCTCCAGGGCGAAGACGGCGGGTTGGGTGCGGCCGGTGGCGTCGAGCGCGGCGGCCGCGGGCGTGCCGGGCTCGGCGAACAGGGCGCCGTACAGCGGCTGTTCGAGCAGCGGGTCGAGTGCGGCGCACACCTCGTCGAGGGCCTGCCGGAACCGCGGGTAGCGGCGGTGGAGTTCGCGGCCCATGCCGGCCCACTGCGAGCCCTGGCCGGAGAAGAGGAAGGCGGTCGCGCCGGGTGCGGCCGTGCCTGTGACGCCGAGGGCCGTACCGTCGGCGGAGGCGGTGGTGCCCGTCTCACCCGGTATGGCGCCGGACTCGCCCGGTACACCGCCGGACTCACTCGATACGGCGCCGGATTCGCCCGATACGGCGCCGGTCTCGGCGAACCGGGCCACCGCGGCGAGGAGTTCGGCGCGGTCGGCGCCGAGTGCGACGAAGCGGTGGGTGAGCGCGGCGCGCGTGGTGCCGAGCGCGTGGGCGATGTCGGCGGCCGTGTGGTCGGGGTGGGCGAGGAGGTGGGCGTGCAACCGGGCCGCCTGGGCCCGTAGGGCCTCGGCGCTGCCGGCGGACAGCGGCCAGGGCAGCAACGCCGGTGCGACGGCCGACGTTTGGGCAGCGGGGCCGACCGGCGTCGTGTCTGCCACAGCCTCGTCCTGCTGCTCCGGTGCCTGCTCGATGATCACGTGCGCGTTGGTGCCGCTGACCCCGAACGATGACACCGCCGCACGGCGCGGCTCCCGGGTCTCGGGCCACGGGCGTGCCTGGTTCAGCAGCCGCACGGTGCCCGCCGACCAGTCGACCTGGTGTGACGGCTCGGCCGCGTGCAGCGTGCGGGGCAGCACGTCGGCGCGCAGCGCCATCACCATCTTGATGATCCCGCCGACCCCCGCCGCGGCCTGCGCGTGCCCGATGTTCGACTTCAACGACCCGAGCCACAGGGGCCGTTCGGGGGTCCGGCTCTGCCCGTACGTCGCCTGGAGCGCCTGCACCTCGATGGGGTCGCCCAGCGTCGTACCGGTGCCGTGGCCCTCCACCACGTCCACCTGTGCGGGGGTCAGCTGCGCGGCGGCCAGCGCCTGGCGGATCACCCGTTCCTGGGAGGGGCCGTTGGGCGCGGTCAGGCCGTTCGACGCGCCGTCCTGGTTGACCGCGCTGCCCCGCACCACGGCGAGCACCGGATGGCCCAGCCGCTGGGCGTCCGACAGCCGCTCCACCAGCAGCATCCCCACGCCCTCGGCCCACCCCGTGCCGTCCGCACCCGCACCGAACGCCTTGCAGCGGCCGTCCGGGGCCAGCCCGCGCTGGCGGCTGAACTCGACGAAGGTGTCCGGCGTGGACATCACGGTGACGCCGCCCGCGAGGGCGAGCGCGCACTCGCCCTGCCGCAGCGCCTGGATCGCCAGGTGCAGCGCGACCAGCGAGGACGAGCAGGCGGTGTCCACGGTCACCGCCGGGCCCTCGAGCCCGAAGGTGTAGGCGATCCGGCCCGTGGCGATGCTGCCCGCGCTGCCGTTGCCAACGTACCCCTCGACGCCCTTGGGCAGCGCGCCCGGGCCGGTGCCGAAGCGGCCGCCGTAGTCGTGGTACATCACCCCGGCGAAGACCCCGGTCCGGCTGCCGCGCAGGGTGGCCGGGTCGATGCCCGCCCGCTCGAACGCCTCCCACGACGCTTCCAGCAGCAGCCTCTGCTGCGGGTCCATCGCGAGCGCCTCACGCGGTGGGATGGTGAAGAACGCCGGGTCGAACTCGGCCGCCTCCCGCAGGAATCCGCCCTCGCGGGAGTACGTGGTGCCGGTGCTCGACGGGTCGGGGTCGTAGAGCGCGTCGATGTCCCAGCCGCGGTCCGCCGGCATGTCGCCGATCGCGTCGCGGCCCTCGGCGACCAGTTGCCACAGGTCCTCCGGCGACCCGACCCCGCCCGGGTAGCGGCAGGCCATGCCGACGATCGCGACGGGCTCGTGCCGGGCGGCCTCGGCCTGGCCGAGCCGGCGCCGGGCGTCGGCCAGGTCGGTCGTGACCCGCTTGAGGTAGTCGCGCAGCTTCTGCTCGTTGGACATCAGTCAGTCACCATTCGAGTCGTCGTCGGAGACGATCGGCGTACGTGGGGCGGGGGCGGGGACGGGGGTCGGCGCCATACCGGGTGTAGGGGTACGGCGCCGGGCGGGGCTCAGCCGAGTTCGTTGTCGATGAACGCGAAGATCTCGTCGTCCGTCGCCGCGTCGATCTGGTCGGCGACCTCCTCGGCCTCCGCCGGCCGGGCAGCGGCCTCGAAGCGGGCGGCCAGCGCGGCCAGGCGCTGCTGGATACCGGCGCTCTGCTCGTCGTTCGGGTCGACATCGGCCAACGCCTGCTCGATCCGGTCGAGTTCACCGAGCAGCCACTCCGGTCCGGCCGCCGGCAGGTCCGGGATCTGCGTCCGCAGGTGGCGCGCCAAGTCCGCGGACGTCGGGTGGTCGAAGACGACGGTGGCGGCCAGCTTCAACCCGGACGCGCCGTGCAGCCGGTTGCGCAGCTCCACCGCCGTGAGCGAGTCGAACCCGAGGTCCTTGAAGGCGCGTTCCGGTTCCACCGTCGCCGCCGACCGGTGGCCCAGCACCGCGGCGACCTCCGTACGCACCAGCGCCAGCAGATGCGCCGCCCGGCGGCCCTCGTTCATCCCCGCCAGCTGCTCGGCCAGCCCCGGACCGCCCTCCCGCGCCGCCCCGGCCGCGGCATGCCGCCGCACCCTGGCAGGCACCAGCGCGCGCAGCAACGCGGGTGTCTCCTCCGGCCGCCCGCGCAGGGCGGGGAGGTTGAGGCGTACGGGGACGAGCAGGCCGTCCGTCCCCGCGCCGCCGCCCGCACCTAGCGCCCGGTCCAGCAGAGCCAGCCCCTCCGCCTCGCTCAGCGCCTCCGCACCAAGCCGCGCGATACGTTTCTGGTCCGCCGCACCCAGCCCGGCGGTCATCGCACTCTCCGCCCCGGCCCACAGGCCCCAGGCCAGGGACAACCCCGGAAGACCCTCAGCACGGCGGGTCTGGGCGAGGGCGTCCAGGAAGACGTTCGCCGACGCGTAGTTGGCCTGACCGGCGTTGCCGAACACACCAGCGGCCGACGAGAACAGCACGAACGCCGACAGGTCCATGTCCCGGGTCAGCTCATGCAGATTCCAGGCCGCGTCCACCTTCGGGCGCAGGACCGTATCGAACCGGGACTCGTCCAACGCGTCCAGCACACCGTCGTCCAGTACGCCCGCGACGTGCACCACACCGGTGAGGCGGCGATCCCGCAGGGCCTCGGCCAGCGCATCCCGGTCCGCCGCGTCACACGCCACCACCTCCACCGCAGCACCCTGATCGCTCAACTCACGGCTCAACTCCGCCATGCCAGCCGCTGCCAGGCCGCGACGGCTCAGCAACACCAACTCACGGACGCCGTGCGCCACCACCAGATGCCGGGCAACTACGGAGCCCAACGCACCCGACGCCCCAGTCACCAACACCGGGCCGTCCCCGAATGCCGGGCCCTCCGACGCCGGAACCTCCGCCCGTGTCAGACGCGGCACCCGCACCACGCCATCCCGGACCGCCAACTGCGGCTCATCCGCCACCAGTCCAGCCGTCAGTACGTCAAGGCCCGCACCCACCGGCAGATCCGCCAGCACGAACCGCCCCGGGTACTCCGCCTGTGCCACCCGCACCAGACCCCACACCGGCGCAGACCCCACCTCCACCAACTCGCCGGCGGACACGGACACGGCGCCCCGAGTCACCACCACCAACCGCGACCCGGCGAGCCGCTCCTCGCCCACCCACCGCCGCACCACACCCAGCACCTCGGCCAGCCGCGACCGTACGGCCTCCGGAACGGCGCCGTCATCGGCCGGGCCGCACTCCCACACCACGGTCCCGGGTACGTCATCGCCCGACGCGAGCAACGCGTCCACATCGGCGTACGACCCACCCGCACCCACCACCGCGACCGGACCCGCCTCGGCCCCGCCCACCACCGGCACCCACTCCACCCCGAACAGCGCGTCCTCACCCCCCGCCGACGCCGCCGCCAACTGCTCCCGACTTACCTCACGCAACGCCAACGAACCCACCGACGCCACCGGCAACCCCACCTCGTCGAACAACTCCACCGCCACACCCCCACGCCCGTCCGGCGCAACCCGCACCCGCACCGCCACCGCACCCACCGCGTGCAGCGCCACATCCGCCCACGCGAACGGCAACCGCGTGCCCGAACCCGCGTCCGTGGAGGTGAAGTTCATGGACTGCAAGGCGGCGTCGAGCAGGGCCGGGTGCAGCCCGAAGGAGTCCGCGGTGTCCAGTGCCGTGTCCGGCAGGGCGACCTCGGCGAACACGTCGTCGCCGCGCCGCCACGCGCGGCGCAGGCCCTGAAAGGCGGGCCCATAGGCGTAACCGCGGTCCGCCAGGTCGGCGTAGAAGCCGTCCACGTCGAGCGCCTGGGCGTCCTGCGGCGGCCAGAGGTCGGGCAGCGCGGCGGGTGCGGGGTGCGCCTGGGGCGCGGTGAGTGCGCCGAGGGCGTGGCAGGACCAGGTCGTCCCGGCCGCGTCCTGCTCGGCGCGGGAGTGGATCTCGACGGTACGGCGCCCGGCGTCGTCCGCCTCGCCCACCGCAACCTGGATCTGCACGGCCCCGCTCGCCGGCAACACCAGCGGCGCCTGGAGCGTCAACTCCTCCACACGGCCGCACCCGACCTCGTCCCCTGCCCGCAGCGCCAGCTCCACCAGCGCGGCACCCGGGACGAGGACGGTGCCGTGGACCGCGTGGTCGGCCAGCCACGGATGAGCGGCGACCGAGAGGCTGCCGACGAACACCGTACGGTCGGCGCCGGCCAGCTCGACGGCCGCGCCGAGCAGCGGATGCCCGGCGCTCCGCAGTCCGGCCGCGGTGACGTCACCGGCAGCGG